>NZ_JBVAPC010000011.1:0-128995 GCF_055330205.1 Shinella sp. R2-11
CGTGTGTTTGCGGCGGCGGGGCCGTGCCCCTCATCCGCCTGCCGGCACCTTCTCCCCGCAGGCGGGGAGAAGGAGGTCTGCCGTGCCCTCTCAATTCCCTCTCCCCGCTTGCGGGGAGAGGGCCAGGGTGAGGGGCAGCGCCCTTGCCTTATTTCGCGGCCTCGACGGCGGCCTTGAGTTCCGTCACGGCTTCCTCGGAGGAAAGCTCGCCGTTGAACTGGCGGGTCACGACGTCGTAGATCGCGTTCTTGACGGAGGCCGGATTGGCGTGGCCGTGCGCCATGGAGCCGAACAGCGTGCCATTGGTGTTGGCTTCCGCGAGGTCCTTGATGGCCTTCTTGCCGCAATCGTCGAAGGCCTCGTCCGAGACGTCCGTGCGGGCCGGGGCCGAGCCCTTGACCACGTTGAAGGCCGACTGGAAGACCGGGTTCTCGATGGCCGAGGCCATGGCGAGCTGGGCCGGAACCTTGTCTTCGGCGACCTTGAACATCGCGAACTGGTCGGAGTTGAAGGTCACGGAGCCCTGCGTGCCCGGGAAGCGCATGCAGACGAAGTCCGAGCCCGGCTTCTTGCCGGCCTTGATGAACTCGCCCTTCGCCCAGTCGCCCATGAACTGGAGACCGGCCTTGCCTTCGATGACCATGGCGGACGCGAGGTTCCAGTCACGGCCCGAGAAGTTGTCGTCCACGTAGGAGCGCAGCTTCGTCATGCGGTCGAAGGCTTCCTTCATCTGGTCGCTGCCCAGCGTTTCCGGGTCGAGGTCGATGAAGGCCTTCTTGTAGAAGTCGTTGCCGAAGGAGAGCACGACCGCGTCGAAGATCGTGGCGTCCTGCCACGGCTGGCCGCCATGGGCGACCGGCGTGATGCCCTGTTCCTTGAACTTGTCGAGAAGGGCGACGAGTTCGTCCCAGTTCGCCGGTTCCTTGCCGCCGGCCTTGTCGAGCGCTTCCTTGTTGATCCACATCCAGTTGGTGGAGTGGACGTTGACCGGGGCGGCGATCCAGTGGCCGTCATATTTCGAGAACTGCTGCAGGGCGGTCGGGATCACCTTGTCCCAGCCTTCCTTGGCGGCGACTTCGTCGAGATTGCCGAGCGCGCCTTCCTTGGCCCAGTCGAGAATGTCGAAGCCGAGCATTTGCACCGCGGTCGGCGCGTTGCCGGCCGTGACGCGGGCGCGCAGCACCGTCATGGCTTCCGTGCCGCCGCCGCCGGCGACCGGCATGTCGGTCCAGGAGATGCCCTTGGATTCGAGATCCTTCTTGAGGACGTCGAGTGCGGCGGCTTCACCGCCCGAAGTCCACCAGTGGAGGACTTCCACATTCTCGGCTGCGCGGGCGGCGGTGCCGCCCATGCCCATCAGCACCGCAATCGCTGCGGTGGTCGTCAGAAACTTGCGCATCGTATTCCTCCCGTTTGCAAGTTCGAGGGCGGAAGCCTCCTCCCGCCGATTTCCCCGAGGCCCGAAGGCGCGTCGGAATCTGGTCCATGGCTCAAAGTGCCGCGCCAATTTAAAACGTTGTAAATTTGCGGAGTCAAGCCGCGATGGCATGGGCCGGCAGCTCTCTCTATAAACGCGGTAAATTCCGGAAGTGCAGGCAGGTCAGCCATTCCGAACGGCTTTGTGCGGCGCACTGAAATCGTTTTAAATTCTGTGCAGCGCAAGATTGCCGAATGCCGGGCGCACCGATATGGTGCCGCCAATTGACGAGTGCCATCCGAAGAAGCGTATCCGTGTCCCGCATCGAAAAGCCCGCCGACAGTGACCCCGCCCGCAGCACGCTTCGAGCCGGCAAGCCGACGCTGAAGACGATCGCGGAAATGACGGGGCTTGCGATCACCACGGTCTCCCGCGCGCTCGGCAATGCGCCGCAGATTTCCGAGGCGACGCGCCGCCGGGTGCACGAGGTCGCCGCGGCGATCGGCTATCTGCCGGACCGCGCCGCCCAGCGCCTCAAGACCGGCCGCACCAATGTCATTTCCGTGCTGCTCGACCCGCACGAGGAAATCCTCGGTTTCGGCACCTCCGTCATGCATGGCCTTGCGCGCGCCCTGCAGGCGACGCCCTACCATCTCATCGTCACGCCGAATTTCCTCGACGGCAGCAATATCGATGCGGTCAACTACATCATCCGCAACGGCATGGCCGACGGCCTGATCTTCTCGCGCACCGAGCCCTTCGATCCGCGCGTGCGGCTGCTGCTGGAGAACGGCTTTCCCTTCATCACGCATGGCCGCACGGAATTCTCCACCCCGCACGCCTTCGTCGACTACGACAATTTCGCCTTCGCCTACGAGGCGACGAAGCGCCTGATCGTCAAGGGCCGGCGCAAGGTGACGATCATCCTGCCGCCGAGGCGCCTGACCTTCCACCAGCACATGCTGCACGGCTTCATGACCGCCGTGCGCGAGGCGGGCATCGCCTACGAGATCCCCGAGGCTCTCGACCTCGACAGCCCCGCCGACATGATCCGCGACCATATGCGCCGCCGCAGCGCCGAGGCCGATCCGCCCGATGGCTTCACCTGTCCCGGCGAAGTCTCCGCGCTCGCGACCATCACCGGCATGAGCGACAATGGCCTTGCCCTCGGCGGCGAATACGACATTGTCGCCAAGCAGACCTCGCGCCTGCTCAGCCAGATCCAGCCGAAGGTCGAGACCATCTACGAGGACCTGACGGCGGCCGGCGAGGCCATGGGCCGGCTGCTCTTGAAGCGCATTGCCGGCGAACCGGCGGGTGAGCTCACCCTCTTGCAAAGCCCGCAATTCAGCTTCCCAACGCCCTGAGCGGGCGGCGGAGCCGATCCCAGCCGTGGTTGTCGGGAAGGTGTCTTTCATCGCGGCATCCACCAGCCGGTGCGTGCGCCCATATGCATGTTGAGCGTCTTGGTCTCTGTATAGTCCTCCACGGCATGGCGACCGAGTTCGCGGCCGAGGCCGGACTGGCGGTAGCCGCCGAAGGGCAGTTCCGAGGCGCCGTCCATGAAGGTGTTCATCCAGACCGTGCCGGCGCGCACCTTGCGGCCGATGGTGAGGCAGGTGTCGAAGTCGCGGCTCCAGACGCCGGCCGAAAGGCCGTAGTCGATGGCATTGGCGATGCGGATCGCCTCGTCCGTCGTCTCGAAGGTCAGTACCGAGAGGACCGGGCCGAACACCTCCTCGCGGGCGACCGCCATATCCGGCTGCACGCCGGAAAGGACCGTCGGGGCCATGAACTGGCCGAGGCCCAGATCGAGCGCCGCGCCACCCAGTGCCACCGAGGCGCCGGCCTTCGCCGCGCCGTCGACATAGGAACCGATCTTTTCGAGATGCTGCGGCGTGATGATCGCGCCGACCTGCGTCGCCGGATCGAGCGGATCGCCGACCTTCACCTTCCTCGCCAGCTCCGCGACACGCGCCGTCACTTCCGAAGCGATGGACGCGTGCAGGATCAGCCGCGAGCCGGCATTGCAGCATTCGCCGGCATTGAAATAGGCGCCGAAGACGGCGGCGTCGATGAATGCGTCGAGATCGGCGTCGGGGAAGACGATCTGCGGGTTCTTGCCGCCGAGTTCCAGCGACACCTTCTTCAGCGTCTGCGCGGCATTCGCCATGGTGAGGCGGCCGACGCCGGTGGAGCCGGTGAAGGAGACCATGTCAACATCGGGATGCGTCGTCATCGGCGCGCCGACCTCAGGGCCGGTGCCGGTGACGATGTTGACGACGCCGGCCGGAACGCCCGCCTCGATGAGGATTTCGCCGAGAAGGAGGGTCGAGCCGGAAGTCAGTTCCGAAGGCTTGACGACCGTCGTGCAGCCGGCGGCGAGCGCGAAAGGTAATTTCTGGCTTACGATCAGGAAGGGGAAGTTCCAGGGCGTGATGATCGAGACGACGCCGATGGCTTCGCGCAGCACGACGCCGAGTGTGCCTTCGCCGAGCGTGTTGTAGCTCTCTCCATGGAGGTCCCGGGCCAGCGCTGCGGCGTAGCGCCAGATATCGGCCGCGCCGGAAAGTTCGCCCTTGGCCTGGCTGATCGGCTTGCCGCTCTCGATGCAGTCGAGGAAGGCGAGCTCGTCGGCCTTCGCCGCGATGAGATCGGCGGCCCTGAGCAGGATGTTGGAGCGCTCGGCGCCCGTCATGCGCGGCCACGGGCCTTCATCGAAAGCCTTTCGGGCAGCGGCAATGGCGCGCTCGGCATCGGCCTTCGTGCCGGCCGGATAGCGGCTGACGACGACGCCGTGGCCGGGGGCCACGCGTTCGAGCGCGCTGCCGGCGCCTTCCGTCCAGACGCCGTCGATCAGCATGCGGAAATCGCGCGCCTTGAAATCGTCGAGCGCCTTGGGTTTCACATGCGCGGTCATCACCATTCTCCCTTGAAGTCTGCGGGGCGCTTTCCCGTGAAGGCGGCGACGCCTTCCTTGAGGTCCCCGGTCTTGGCGACGAGGATGGAGCCGAGGGCTTCCACCGCCGCGCCGTTGTCCTCGCCGTTCGCCACTGAAATCATCAGCTTGGAAATCTCCGTCGCCGCCGGCCCGCGCGAAGCGATGCGCGCCGCATAGGCCCTGGCGGCCTCGACGGCCGTTCCGGTCTCGACGACCTGATCGACGATGCCGAGCGTTGCCGCTTCCGCCGCCGTCAGCACCTCGCCGCCGAGCAGCATACGCCGCACGGCCTGCGCGCCGAAACGCTTGACCAGCCGCTGCGTGCCGGACCAGCCCGGCACCATGCCGAGGCCGGCTTCCGGCAGGCCGATCTTCACTTGTGCTTCGGCGATGCGGATATCCGCCGCCGCCGCCAGTTCCAGCCCGCCGCCCAGCGCATGGCCGTTGACGGCGGCGATCAGCGGCATGCGTAGCGTCGCCAGCCGCTCGAAGACGCGGTGGCCGAAGCGCACCCAGGCATGGCCGAATTCGTTCGGCTCCATGCCCGCCCAGGCGCGGATGTCGCCGCCTGCGGAGAAGGCCTTGCCCTCGCCGGTGAGGATGGCGACGCGCGCGGCGGCTTCGGCCTCCACCGTGTCGCAGGCGGCGGACAGTTCCTTCAGCATGTCGATGTCGAAGGCGTTCAGCTTTTCCGGCCGCGCGACGGTGATCGTCGCGACGGGGCCGTCGATGTCGATGCGGATGCGCGGCTCAGCCATGGTTCGCCCCCGCAAGCCGGCGCGGCGCCTTTTCCGGCAGTGTCAGGCCGAAGGGCGCATCGCTGAAGAGAGCTGCATCCATCACCTTGAGGTCCGGCGAGACGATCAGCGCGAACTCCGACTGGTCGAGGATATGCGCCTGGAGATCGACGCCCGGCGCGATCTCGGTCAGCATGAGGCCCTCGGGCGTCAGCTTCATTACGCAGCGTTCGGTGACATAGGTGATGTCCTGCCCCTGCGCGACGCCGCGCGGACCGGAGAAGGTGATGTGCTCGACCTCGTCGACCAGCTTCTTCAGCTTGCCTTCCTTCTCGATGACGAGCTTGCCGCCCTCGACGGCGAGCTTTGCGCCGGCATTGAACATGCCGGAGAAGACGACCTTCTTGGCCCGCGCCGTGATATCGACGAAGCCGCCGCAGCCCGCCGTCACATGCGGGCGGAAGGAGAGCTTCGAGACGTTGACCGAGCCATCCTTGCCGATCTCCAGGAAGGAGAGCAGCGAGGCATCGAAGCCCGCGCCCTGGAAATAGGTGAACTGGTAGGGCGAGGGCATGAAGGCATCGGCATTGGAGGCGCAGCCGAAGGCGAAGTCGAGCAGCGGCACGCCGCCGACCGCGCCCTGTTCGATCACCCAGGTGACGGCCCCGTGCAGGTCCTCTTCCATGAGGATGCGCGGCACGTTGGCGGAAATGCCGAAGCCGAGATTGACGGCGCTGCCGGCCTCAAGCTCCTGCGCCACGCGGCGGGCGATGACCTTCTGGATGTTGAATTCCGGCACGCGGAAGCTGTCGAGCGGGCGGAAGATCTCGCCGGAAATGGCGGGGTCGTAGAGCGTCTGCGTCGTCTGCTTCTGTTCGGGATCGACTACGATGTAATCGACCAGCACGCCCGGCACGCGCACGTCATGCGGCTTCAGCGAACCTTCCTTGGCCATGCGCTTGACCTGCGCGATGACGATGCCGCCATTGTTGCGGGCGGCAAGCGCCTGGTCGAGCCCGCCGAGAGTGGCGCCCTCGTGCTCGTAGGTTAGGTTGCCGCGCTCGTCGGCCGTGGTGGCGCGGATGATGGCGACCTGAGGGGCGATCGCCTTGAAATACAGCCATTCCTCGCCGGCGAAGGCGATCTTCTCGACGATCGGCTCGGCCGCGGCCTTGTCGTTCATGGCGCAGCCCTGCCGGGTCGGGTCCACGAAGGTGTCCAGCCCGACCTTGGTGATGACGCCGGGGCGCTTGGCGGCGGCCTCGCGGTGCATGTCGAAGAGGATGCCGGAGGGGATGTTGTAGGCCGGAATCTCGTTGCCGGTGATCATCTGCCAGATCAGCGGCGGCTCCGAGGAGGACGGGCCGGACGGATAGGAGCCGGCCAGCACCCTGGCGAGCAGGCCCTTCTTCGCGATGTAGTCGATGCCCTTGATGCCGCTCATGTCGCCAGCGGCGATGGGGTGCAGCGTCGTGATGTCGCGCGGATGGCCGGTCTCTTCGAAGCGCTCGCCGATGGCCTTCAATGTCAGGTCCGGGCAGCCGAGGCCGGAGGAGGAAGAAACCGAGACGACCGCGCCGTCCGGAATGAGGTCCGCCGCCTGGCGCGGGGTGATATGCTTGCTCATGATGGTCTAGAATCCGGTTTCGATGCGGACGGTCCTGCCCGTGCGGGCCGCCTCGACGACGACAAGGCCCGTCGCCAACGACCAGATACCGTCCTCGCCCGTGGCGGATGGCCGGCCCTTGCCGGCGACGGCGGCGTGGAAGGCGGAAAGGGCGGTTTCGTAGAGGTTCCTATGGTCGAGCGGCAGGTCATGTTCGCCGCTCGCATCGCGGAGCGTCACTGTGCCGGCGGCGCGCTGCGTCATCACGTTGCGGCCGATCAGCGAGCCGTCCGTGCCGTGCACCTCAAGGCCCGTCTCGGCGAATTTGGTGGTGAAGCCGTCGTGGAACTGGGCGATGACGCCATTCTTGAAGCGCAGCACGCCCATCACGGCGTCCTCCAGCCCGGCCTTGCCCATGCCGCCGGCCTGCGCGAAGGCGATGGCCTCCACCGGGTCGCTGTCGAGCACGAAGCGCAGTGTGTCGGCATCGTGCACGGTGATGTCGAGGATCACGCCGCCGCCGGCCTCCGGCTTGTCGAGCCGCCAGCCTTGCAGGTGGGGCGGCAGGTAGACGGCGTGGAAGACGCGGGCGGCAAGCGGCGTGCCGATGCGGCCGGCCTTGATCGCCTCGCGCATCGCCCGGTGCGTGGCGGCATTGCGCAGGTGATGGTTGGTCGCCATGACGATGCCGGCATCCTTCGCGGCCTGTACCATGGTGCGCGCATCGGTGAGCGCCATGGCGAGCGGCTTTTCGCAGAGGATGTGCTTGCCGGCCTTCGCGGCGGCGAGCGCCTGGTCGCGGTGCAGCTCGTTGGTGGTGGAGATGTAGACGGCGTCGATCTCGGGATCGTTCACCAGCGCGTCGAGCGTCGTCACCGACCTTGCGATGCCCTGCTCGGCCGCATAGGCCTTGCCGCGCTCGGCGCTGGTGCTCATCACCGAGACGACCTCGCCGCCCGTCGCGCGGATCGCGCTTATCACCCATTCCTTCGCGATCGTGCTCGCGCCGATCAGTCCCCATCGCGTCATGCCGACATCCTCCTCGTCTTCTGGCCGGCGCCGCAACTCTGGCGCACGACGAGGCGCACGGAGCTGACGATGGCCTCGGGCTCCACACGGCCCGCATTGATCTGTTTCAAGAGAAGCTGCGCCGCCCGCCGGCCCATGCCCTGCGGATCGACGGAAACGGTCGTCAGCGCCGGCACGGCTGTCTCGGCTTCGATCACGTCGTCGAAGCCGACCACGCCGAAATCGCGGCCGGGCTCCTTGCCGGCGGCGCGCAGCCCGTCGCAGACGCCGAAGGCGGCCGCATCGTTGAAGCAGAGTGCCGCCGTCGGCTGGTTGGCCAGCAGCAGGGCGCGCTCGATGGCCGCGACGCCGCCGGCGCGCGAGGCCGTCGTGCCGATGACCAGCGCATCCGGCGCTTCGAGGCCCGCCTCGGCAAGCGCATCGCGCCAGCCTTGCACGCGTTCGGCAAAGACCGTCGTGTTGGCGATACCGCCGAGGAAGGCGATGCGGCTGTGGCCGAGCGAGACGAGATGGCGAACCGCATCCTTCGCGCCGGCATAATTGTCGGAAAGAAGCGAGGAGATCTTCGCGCCTACCACGTTGCGCACCACGGCGACGACGGGAATGCCGCTCGCCGCGAGCGGCTTCAGGTCCGCCGCTTCCGTGCCGCGGGCGGGCGAGAGGATCAGGCCGGAAATGCCGTGCTCGCGCATGGAGGCGATGACCTCGCGCTGGCGGTCGACGCTTTCTGCGGAATTCGACAGGAACTGCACATAGCCGGCCGACTGCATGACCATGTCCATGCCGACCGCCAGCTCCGCGAAGAAGGAGTTGGTAAGGTCGTTGACGATGATGCCGATGATCCGCGAGGAGGCCGACTGGCGCAGGTTCGCCGCGCCGCGATTGTAGACATAGCCGAGCTCGCGGATGACCGCGTTTACTTTGGCACGCGTCGCCTCGTTGACGAGCGGGCTTGCCTGCAGGACGAGCGAGACGGTCGACTTCGACACGCCGGCGGCGCGCGCGATATCGACGACGGTCACTCGGCTCTTGTTCACGATCATCCTCCGGTGCGGGGTACTGTTGCCCGCTTGTTGGCGGGTAATTAATTGGATCGTTCCAAATTTGTCAAGCGCGATGTTGGAGGATTGACGGGTGGGCGTGCCGCATCTGCGATTGCCTCTCCGCTCTCCAAACTTGCTTTCGCTCTCCGTTCTTCTCCTGTCATCCTGTTTTTACCCTTGCCTTCCATCCGACACTCCCTCTCTGTCGTCATGGTCGGGCTTGACCCGGCCATCCACGCCGCATCCAAGAGCCGGCTGCGGTGGATCCTCGGCTCAAGGCCGAGGATGACGGCGGAGGGGTGGGAGGCCGAGGGCGGGAAGCGTCGCCAATGCTGCGGATACAGGCCGGAAGGGCCTCTTGGCGGCTAGAGAGAGTGGCGGTCTCGACAGGACCGGCGATCGGGGAAGCTCGTATGGCTGGAAAGGTGAGGAGAGGAAGGGGCGAGGGGTAAGAGGTGAGAGGTAAGAGTTGAGGGCTGGGGAGCTGAACGCTTGTCGGGAGGGGGGCTTCCGGACTTCGGGTAATCCAATCGAACTGGCGGCGTCAGGCCGCCGCCCCGGCATATCAAGTGCCGCCCCACGCCGAACATTCTCCCTCAAAATCACTCTTGAAATTTGGAACGATCTAAATTATTGCCCTTCAAAACCCTCGGGAGGACTCCATGTCGATCAGCCTTTCCCTGCCGCGTGCCGATGGTGGCGTCGAAGCCTATGGGCTCGTGGGCACGCCGACGGAACGCCCTGCCGCGGTGCCGGGCTTCAACCGTATCGCCTATGCCGCGGCCCATGTGGTTTCCGATCCGCGCCGCGATGCGCGGCCGTGGGAGGCGCCGGCTGTCGACTGGGAACGGACGATGGCCTTCCGGCATCATCTCTGGTCGCTGGGTTTCCGCATCGCCGAGGCGATGGATACCGCGCAGCGCGGAATGGGGCTGGACTGGGCCGGCGCGCAGGAGCTGATCCGCCGCTCGCTCGCCGAGGCGAAGACGGTGCCGGGTGCGGACCTTGCCTGCGGCGCGGGCACGGATCATCTCGATCCCGCTAGCACCCGTTCGCTGGACGATGTCGTCAGGGCCTATGAGGAGCAGGTCGGCTTCGTGGAAAAGCATGGCGGGCGCGCGATCATGATGGCGAGCCGGGCGCTTGCCCGCATCGCCGGGTCGCCGGACGATTACCGCAAGGTTTACGGCCGCATTCTTCGCCAGGCGAAGGACAAGGTCGTGCTGCACTGGCTCGGCGACATGTTCGATCCGCAGCTCAAAGGCTATTGGGGCTCGGACGCCTTCGGGCCGGCGCTCGATGCCGTTCTCTCGATCATCGAGGAGAACCGCGACAAGGTCGAGGGCATCAAGATCTCGCTGCTCGACAATGCCTGCGAGGTGGCGCTGCGCGACCGGCTGCCGGAGGGCGTGCTCTGCTTCACCGGCGACGATTTCAACTATGCCGAACTGATCGAGGGCGACGGGCGCAAATACAGCCATGCGCTGCTCGGCATCTTCGATGCGGTCGCGCCGCAGGCGTCGAAGGCGCTCGCCTCGCTTGTCGCCGGGGATGTCGCCACCTTCCGTGCGGTCATCGAACCGACCGTGCCGTTGTCGCGCAAGATCTTCGAGGCGCCGACGCAGTATTACAAGGCGGGCGTCGTCTTCCTCGCCTGGCTGAACGGGCATCAGGATCACTTCACCATGCCGGCCGGCATGCAGTCCGCCCGCGGCGTCCTGCATTATGCCGACGTCTTCCGCCTTGCCGACCGGGCGAATGTGCTCGACAGGCCGGAGCTTGCCGCCGCGCGCATGAAGAGCCTGATGTCGGTGCTCGGCGTCGCCTGAGATTAGCTGTGGATGACCGGTTGTTCGGCCGGTCCTTTCCGCCGTGCGGCGCTAAACTCTTCCTCCCGAAGGAGAGGACGATGGCAGCGACGGACGTAAAGATCGGAGAGAGCTGGAAGGCGCCGCTCGCGGCGGAATTCTCCAGCCCCTACATGGCCGAGCTGAAGAGCTTCCTGCTGGAGCAGAAGCAGGAGGGACGGCGCATCTTCCCGAAGGGAGCGGAATATTTCCGCGCGCTCGACCTGACGCCGCTCGACGAGGTGCGCGTCGTCATCCTCGGGCAGGACCCCTATCACGGCGAGGGGCAGGCGCATGGGCTGTGCTTTTCCGTGCAGCCGGGCGTGCGCATCCCGCCGTCGCTCGTCAATATCTACAAGGAAATGCAGGACGATCTCGGCATTCCGCCGGCCCGCCATGGATTCCTGGAGCATTGGGCGCGGCAGGGCGTGCTGCTGCTCAACAGCGTGCTGACGGTGGAGATGGGCCGTGCGGCCTCGCATCAGGGGCGCGGCTGGGAGCGCTTCACGGATGCGGTCATCCGCGCCGTCAACGAGCAGGAAAAGCCCGTCGTCTTCATCCTCTGGGGCTCCTATGCCCAGAAGAAGGCGGCCTTCGTCGACAAGAGCCGCCATCTCGTGCTGCGTTCGCCGCATCCCTCGCCGCTGTCGGCGCATAACGGGTTCTTCGGCACGCGGCCTTTTTCCAAGGCGAACGAATTTCTCGTCCAGCATGGTCGCACGCCGATCGACTGGCAATTGCCGGCGACGGCGGGCTGACGGGGTAGGGCTATACCGCAGGGGCTGCCCCTCATCCCCCTGCCGGGACCTTCTCCCCGCAAGCGGGGAGAAGGGGGTGTTGCACCGGCTTCCTCAAACCATAATGGAGGCAGAAAGCCCGTGCCTCCAGCGTTCCTCGCCCCGCTTGCGGGGAGAGGATGCCGGCAGGCAGGTGAGGGGCGGCTACGTCCGCTTTACCGCACCAGCGTCTCGTCCAGCAGCGCCATCACCTTTTCCGCATCGATGCCAATGCAGGCGTGCTGGCTCGGCAGGCCGTCCCAGTTGCCGGGCGGGAAGCTGCGGGCGTCGGGCTTCTGGATGGTCTGTCCGTCGGCGATGCCGCCGGCGACGACGCGGATCGCGCCGGGGCGGGTGGTGAAGAGGTCCGGCGCGACGAGGTAGATGCAGGCGCAGCTATCGTGCACCACCATGCCCTCGTCCTTCACATGCTGGCCGTAGAAGTCGATGTAGAACTGCGAGATGTCGGAGAGCAGCCTGAGGTGCCGGCCGTTCTGCGCGGTGAGTTCGGCGAGGCGCTTGCGGGTCATCACGGTCTTCATCGTCACGTCGAGGCCGACGACGACGACCTTCCACGGCGCGGTCATCACCACGTCGGCGGCTTCCGGGTCGCCGTGGATATTGGCTTCGGCGGCGGGGGTGATGTTGCCGGGCACATCGAAGGCGCCGCCCATGATGATGACCTGTTTCACGAGGCCGGCGATCTCGGGGTCTTCCTTCAGCGCATAGGCAAGGTTCGACATGCGGCCGACGGCGATCAGCGTTACCTCGCCGGGATTGGCCCGCACGGTCTCGATGATGAAGCGGTGCGCCGGGCGCGGATCGACGGGCAGGTCGATCGTCTCGGGCACGTCGATATTGCCGAGCCCGTCATGGCCGTGGATCATCACCGGCCAGTCGGTGGGGTTGCGCATCGGGTTGTAGGTCTTGCCCTCGCCGCGGGCGACCGGGGCGGCAATGCCCCATTCGCGCTTGAGGAACAGCGCGTTGCGCGTCGTCGTCTCGATGGCGGCATTGCCGAAGACGGTGGTGATGCCGATGAGGTCGATTTCCGGATGGTTGTGCAGGAAAAGCAGCGCCATGGCGTCGTCGACGCCGGGATCCGTGTCGAAAATAACCTTATGCATGGTCGGTTTCTTTCTTTTTATTGTTCTGGGAACTTACTGGAAGCGGGCGATGGAGAAGGGGGCGAGCGCAGCGTCCGTCTCGCCGGAGAGGAGGCGCGCGACCTGGCGGCCGGTCGTTGCCGAAAGCGTCAGGCCGACATGGCCGTGGCCGAAGGCAAAGGCGATGCGCGGGTCGCTCGGATGCAGGCTGATGACGGGAAGCGAATCCGGCGTGGAGGGGCGCCGGCCCATCCATTCCGTGCCGCCTTCCTCCTGGAGATCGGGCACGTAGCGGCGCATCTTGCGGCGCATGGCGGCGGCGCGCCTGTAGTTGGCGGGGGCTTCGGGCGAGGCGAGTTCGACCGTGCCGCCGATGCGCAGGGCGTTTTCGAAGGGCGTCGCGACGAAGCCGTGCTCGGAGAAGAAGACCGGCATTTCCAGCACGGTCGAGGGGTTCATGAAGGTCGTGTTGTAGCCGCGCTCGGTTTCCAGCAGCACTTTCAGCCCGAGATCGGCGACGAAGCGGCGCGACCAGACGCCCGAGGCGATCGCCAGCCGGTCGAAGGTGAATTCCCGGCCGCCTTCCGTGCGCACGACGATGCCGCTTTCCGCCTGCGCCACCGAGGAGACGGTAGCGTCGAGGAGCGTCGCGCGTTCGCGCAGCGACGCCTGCAGCCGGCGCAGGAAGGTCAGCGGATATTCGAAGGTCTTGTAGCCGTCGTTGAAGACCGCGCCGGCGAAGGCGCCCTCCAAGGCCGGCACGCGGCGGCGGGCCTCTTCCGCGTCCAGCTTCTCGACGTTGAAGCCGAGCAGCTTCGCGTTCTCCGCCTCGTGGGCGAAAGCCTTGTCGCGCGCCGCGGCGCTGTCGAAGACCGTCAGCGCGCCGGTGTCGCGGATATGGCCGGAAATGCCGGCCAGGGCGCCCAGATGGGCATGGTCGGCTTCCGCCGTCTTCATCAACGTCAGGAGCGCGGCACGGCCTTCCGCCACCTTTCCGGGGCGGGCGGAAAGCAGGAAGCGGACGAGCCAGGGCGTGAGCGCCGGCAGGTCCTGCCAGCGCAGCGTCAGCGGGCCGAGCGGGTCGAGCAGCCATTTCGGCACGGAGAGCAGCATGTCCGCCTGGGCGAGCGGGTCGATCCCGGGCACGGCGAGGATGCCCGCATTGCCGACGGAAGCCGGCAGGCCGCCCGCGTCCCGTTCGAGGATCGTGACGCTGTGGCCCCGTTCCATGAGATTGAGCGCTGTGGCGCAGCCCATGAGGCCGCCGCCGACGATACCGATATGCGCCATGCCGTCCCGTTGCGTTTGCGTTGGTTTCGGCCGAAGCAGGTCGGCCGTTCGCGCCGGACGTTAGACGGAAACCGGTCCTCTGTCGACAGAGCGGCGGCGGCGGTCAGGCCTCCTGCGCGGGCCGGCGGTTCTGCAGCATCCGCCGGATGAAGGCGAGGACGAATAGGACGGCCATCAGCAGCACGATGGTCGGCGCGGGGGCGCTGTCGATCATGAAGCTCAGCCAGATGCCGCAGAAGGACGCGCCGAGCGCGACGGCGACGGCCACCATCAGCATGCTCGGAAAACGGCGGGTGAGAAGGGCTGCGATGGCGCCGGGCGCGACCAGCATGGCGACCGCGAGGATGATGCCGACCGCCTTCAGCGCGCCGACCACGACGAGCGAGAGCACGGCGAGAAGCCCGTAATGCAGGAGCCGCACCGGCAGGCCGATGGCCGAGGCATGCTGCCGGTCGAAGGCCTGCACCAAGAGGTCCTTGCGGAAGAGGAGGATGAAGGCGGTCGAGGCGCTGGCGATGGCTATCGTCTCCACGAGATCGGAGGCCGCGATGCCGAGCATATCGCCGAAGAGGATATGGTCGAGGTGGATGTCCGGCTGGATCTTCACATAAAGCACGACGCCGAGGGCAAACATGCCGGAAAAGACGATGCCGAGAATCGTGTCCTCCTTCACCCGGCTGTTGTCCTTGAGATAGCCGGCGGCGAGCGCGCAGAAGAGGCCCGCGACGAAGGCGCCGGCCGCAAACGGCAGGCCCAGGACATAGGCGATGACGACGCCGGGAAGGACGGCATGCGAGACCGCATCGCCCATCAGCGACCAGCCCTTCAGCACGAGATAGCAGGAGAGCAGCGCCATCGGCACGGCGATGACGAGCGTCACCAGGAAGGCGTTCTGCATGAAGGCGAGCTGGAAGGGCAGGAGCGCGAGTTCGAGCGTCTCGTTCATGGCATGGTGCCTTCCGTGGTTTCGAGCGCCTGCCTGCCCCTGCGGCGCGCGGCGATGAGGCCGTGCTTGGGCGCGAAGAGGAAGGCGAGGAGGAAGATCGCGGTCTGCAGGACGACGATGATGCCGCCGGTCGCGCCGTCGAGGAAATAGGAGAGATAGGCGCCGGTAAGGCTGGTGCCGGCTCCGAGGGCGGCGGCGATGACGATGAGGCGCTGGAAGCGGTCGGTGAGGAGATAGGCCGTCGCGCCCGGCGTCACCACCATGGCGACGACGAGGAAGGCGCCGACCGTCTGCATGGCCGCGACCGTCGAGGCGCTGAGGAGAGTGAAGAACAGGATCTTCAGGCCCGTCGGGTTGAGGCCGATGGAGCGGGCATGGTTCTCGTCGAAGAAGGCGACCATCAGGTCCTTCCATTTGAAGAGGAGGACGGCGAGCGTGACAGCGCCGATGATGGCGAGCTGGATCGTATCCTCCCGCGTCACGGCGAGGATATTGCCGAGCACGATGGTCTGGATGTTCACCGGCGTCGGCGAGAGCGAGACCATGAAGAGGCCGAGGCCGAAGAAGGAGGAGAAGATCATGCCGATGATCGCATCCTCCTTGAGCTGCGTCTGGCGGTTGAGGAAGAGCATGGCGGCGGCGGCGAGCCCGCCGGACAGGAAGGCGCCGGCCGCGAAGGGCAGGCCCAGCATATAGGCCCCGGCGACACCCGGCACGATGGAATGCGAGAGCGCGTCGCCGATCAGCGACCAGCCCTTGAGCATCAGATAGGCGGACAGGAAGCCGCAGATGCAGCCGACCAGCGCGCTCACCCACATGGCGTTGACCATGTAGCCGTAGCCGAAGGGTTCCAGCAGCGCGTCGATCACGGTTTCTTCTCCTCGCCATAGATGACGAAGGGGCGCTCGTCGTCGGTGATGACCTTGACCGAGCGCCTGTCCTCGTCGTCGTGCAGGTCGCGGCCGCCGAGGATGAAGTGGCGCAGCACGCCGCCGAAGGCGCGCTCCAGATTGGCCTCGGTGAAGGTCTCCGCCGTCGGGCCGGAGGCGATGACGGTGCCCTTGACGAAGACCGTGCGGTCGCAGAAATCCGGCACGCTGCCGAGATTGTGGGTGGAGACGAGCATGACGCGACCCTCGTCGCGCAGCTTGCCGAGCAGCTCGATGATCTGCTCTTCCGTGGTCACGTCGACGCCGGTGAAGGGCTCGTCGAGCAGGATCACCTGGCCCTCCTGCGCCAAGGCGCGGGCGAGGAAGACGCGCTTCCTCTGCCCGCCGGAAAGCTCGCCAATCTGGCGCTTGCGGAAACCCGCCATGTTGACGCGGGAAAGCGCTTCCTCGACCATCTCGTGGTCGCGTTTCGTCGGGATGCGCAGCCAGTTCATGTGGCCGTAGCGGCCCATCATCACCACGTCCTCGACGAGCACGGGGAAGGTCCAGTCCACCTCCTCGGCCTGCGGCACATAGGCGACGAGGTTCTGCTTCAGCGCCTCGCGCACGGAAAGGCCGAGGATCGTCACCTTGCCGGCGGCGACCGGCACGAAGCCCATGATCGCCTTGAAGAGGGTGGACTTGCCCGCGCCGTTGACCCCGACCAGCGCGGTGATCGTGCCCTTCGGCACGGAGAAGCTGGCATGGCGCAGCGCCGTGAGGCCGTTCCGGTAGGTGACGGTCACGTCCTCGGCGACGATGCCGTCGACCGTCTTCGGCTTGCCGCCCATCCTCATTGCGAAAGACCTTTCACGATGGTTTCGGAGGTCACGCGCAGGAGGTCGAGATAGGTCGGCACGGGGCCGTCCGCCTCGCTCAGCGAGTCGACATAGAGGACGCCGCCGTAAGCGGCGCCCGTTTCGGCCGCGACCTGTTTGGCGGGATCGGCGGAAACGGTGCTTTCGCTGAAGACGACATGGATATTGTGCTCGCGCACCGCATCGATCACCGCCTTCACCTGCTTGGGCGTGCCCTGCTGGTCGGCGTTGATCGGCCAGAGGAAGAGCTCCTTGAGGCCGAAATCGCGGGCGAGATAGGAGAAGGCGCCCTCGCTGGTGACGAGCCAGCGCTTTTCCTCCGGCAGCGCGCCGATCTTCGCCTTCATCTCAGCGCCGAGCGCCTCGATCTTCGCGCTATAGGCCTTGGCGTTGGCGTCGTAGGTCGCGGCATTGGCGGGGTCGAGCGTGCCGAGTGCCTTGCGGATGTTCTCGACATAGATCAGCGCATTGTCCGGCGACATCCAGGCATGCGGGTTCGGCTTGCCCTCGTAGGGGCCTTCCACGATGCTCATCGGCGTGACGCCGTCGCTGACCGTGACATTGGGCACGTCGCCGAGATTGGCGAGGAACTTCTGGAACCAGAGTTCCAGGTTGAGGCCGTTCCACAGCACCAGCTTGGCGTCCTGCGCCTTGAGGATATCGCGCGGCGTCGGCTGGTAGTTGTGGATTTCCGCGCCCGGCTTGGTGATGGATTCCACCGTGGCCGCATCGCCCGCCACATTCGCCGCGATGTCGGCGATGATGGTGAAGGTCGTCACCACCTTCGGCTTTTCCTGCGCGAAGGCGGGGGCGGTGGCGAGAAGCGGCAGGGCGAGAAGAAGGGCATTGAAGGAACGGCGGAGCATCGGTTCTCCTGAACTGCTTTTGCGAATGAGTTGCAATAAAATATAGAGCGGTTTTGCAGCCTGTCAACGCAATTGCAAATCATTCGCAAAAATGGTCCGAAATCGGGCGGGCGGTTTAAAACTTCCGAAACGCCCGCAGGCTAAAGTTCGGCCAGTTCGCGCGCTCTCGGCGCGTTCCCTGTTCTGCGTTCCAAGAGAAGTTCGTCGCCCGTGAAGTTCCTTCCGACCTCGTTCCGCCTGTCCCGGAAGCTGCTGATCATCGCTGCCGGCGTGCTGGTCCTGACCGGCGCCTCCGGCGCGGCCGCGATCTTCGTCGGGCGCGACGTGCTGCTCGGTCCGTCGACGGAGACGGTGTCCGGTGCCGCCTGCACGACGGTGACGACCGTGCGCCTCGAACAGGACGGCCAGCAATGGCTGCGCAAATATGTGCGCTCGGATGCCAGGGACGGCGAGGTGCGCGTCAAGACGGCGCTGCGCGTTGCCGGGGCCGTCTCGAATGCCGAGGACGCCGATCTCTACCAGATCATCCTGATCGACGCCGCCGGGCCCGAATATCGCGCCGACATGCGCGGCCGGGCCATCGGCGCGGAAGTGCTCTTTGCCCGCGATCCCTCCGCCGTTCCCGGCATGAGCGCGCCCTTCGTCGCGCGCTATACGGACGGCGTTCCCGCCGCCAACGGGGAATTCTACGGCGAGCGCAAGGAGCTTTCGCTCGACGAGATCAAGACCATCGTCACGGCGATGAAGGAGCGGGCGGACTGTATCGACCCGAACGCGGTCGAGACGGCGGCCTCCGGCCATGGCGAGGCCAAGGAAGCGGGCGGCCATGGCGCGGAAGGCGAGCATGCCGCCGCCGAAGGCACGCACGAGGTCGCGTCCAGCGGTCATTGACCGCGCTCGTCTCTGCCGCACGGCATATTTGCCGTTGTACAGCACCACCTAACTTTGCTAGCAGAGAGCACGATTTTCACCCCATACCGGCACGCTCGTGCCGACCCTTCCCGAGAGGGGAGGGTGAGGAAAGTTGACATGCCCGATCTCCTGCTTGAACTCCGCTCCGAGGAAATCCCCGCCCGCATGCAGCGCAAGGCGGCCGGCGACCTGAAGAAGCTCGTCACCGACGCGCTCGTCGAGGCGGGCCTGACCTACGAGGGCGCGCGCGAATACTGGACGCCGCGCCGCCTGACGCTCGATATCCGCGGCCTCAACGCCCGCTCGGCCGATATCCGCGAGGAGCGCAAGGGCCCGCGCACGGATGCGAACGAGAAGGCCATCGAAGGTTTCCTGCGCGGCGCCGGTCTCTCGTCGATCTCCGAAGCGCATGTCCACAGCGATCCGAAGAAGGGCGATTTCTACGTCGCCCATATCGTCAAGCCGGGCCGCCCGGCCGACGAGATCATCGCCGAGGTGATGCCGGGCATCATCCGCAACTTCCCCTGGCCGAAGTCGATGCGCTCGGGCGCGGCCTCCGCAAAGCCCGGTGCGATGCGCTGGGTGCGTCCGCTGCAATCCATCGTCTGTACCTTCGGCTCGGAGACGGAGGAGACGCGCGTCGTGCCCTTCGAGGTCGACGGGCTTACTGCCGGGAACGTCACCTACGGCCACCGCTTCCATGCGCCCGAGGCCATCACCGTGCGCCGCTTCGAGGACTATGTCGCCAATCTGGAGAAGGCGAAGGTCGTGCTCGATGCCGAGCGCCGCAAGCAGATCATTGCGACGGATGCCAACAACATCGCCTTCGCCAGCGGCCTCGAACTGGTCGAGGACGAGGCCCTGCTGGAAGAGGTCTCCGGCCTCGTCGAATGGCCTCAGGTGCTGATGGGCACGTTCGACGAGGAGTTCCTGGCGATCCCCTCCGAGATCATCCGCCTCACCATCAAGACCAACCAGAAATGCTTCGTCACCCGCAAGCCGGGCGCCGATACGCTTTCCAACCACTTCATCCTGATCTCGAACATCGAGGCGAAGGATGGTGGCAAGGAGATCGTGCATGGCAACGGCAAGGTGGTGCGCGCGCGCCTTTCGGACGCCAAGCACTTCTGGCTGCGCGACCAGCACGACCTGCCCGACCTCGACACGCTGAAGGCATCGGCCGAGACGTTCGGCCTCGACCTCAAAAAGCCGCTCGACCAGCGCATGGCCAAGCTCGACGCGCTCAACGTCACCTTCCATGCCAAGCTCGGCACGCAGGGTGAGCGCGTTTCGCGCATCCGCACGCTTGCCGCCGAACTCGCCAAGGTCACGGGCGCCGATGCCGCCCTCGTCGACCGCGCCGTGGTGCTCGCGAAGGCGGACCTGCGCACCGAAGCCGTCGGCGAATTCCCGGAACTGCAGGGCATCATGGGCCGCAAATATGCGCTCCTGCAGGGTGAGGACGCCGCCGTCGCCGAGGCCATCGAGGATCATTACAAGCCGCAGGGCCCTTCCGACCGCGTGCCGGGCGGCAAGGTGGGCCTCACCGTGGCGCTCGCCGACAAGCTCGACACGCTGATCGGCTTCTGGGCCATCGACGAGAAGCCGACCGGCTCGAAGGACCCCTATGCGCTGCGCCGCGCCGCGCTCGGCGTCATCCGCATGCTCTTGGAAAAGAACATCCGCCTGCCGCTCCTTTCCGTCGCGAAGGACCCGGACCTTCTCGCCTTCTTCCATGATCGCCTGAAGGTCTATCTGCGCGACATGGGCGCGCGCCACGACCTCATCGACGCCGTGCTGACGCCGGAGGCCGACGATCTCCTGATGGTCGCCCGCCGCGTCGAGGCGCTGACGGCCTTTATCACCTCGGAGGATGGACAGAACCTCCTCGCCGGCACCAAGCGCGCGACGCAGCTTCTCGCCGCCGAGGAGAAGAAGGGCACCGTCGTCGAGGGCGCCGTCTCGGCCGACCTTCTGAAGCTCGACGCTGAGAAGGTGCTTTACGCTGCCGTTGAAACCGCCTCGAAGGATGCGGCCGCGGCCGTCGCCAGGGAGGATTTCCGCTCGGCCATGGAAGCGCTCTCGATGCTCCGCGCACCGGTGGACCAGTTCTTCAACGACGTCCTCGTCAACGACGACGACCCGGCCATCCGCGCCAACCGCCTCGCGCTGCTCTTTGCCATCCGCGCGGCGACCGGCACGGTCGCGGATTTCTCCAGGATCACGGGGTAAGGGGCGGGCGCTGATGGCCGGCAGGATCCTCATCAGCGCCTGTCTTGCCGGTCTGCCGGTCCGCTACAACGGATCGGCCAAGCCGCTCGTCCATGCGGCCGTCGACCGCTGGATGGCGGAGGGGCGGCTGGTGACGCTGTGTCCGGAGCTTGCGGGCGGCTTCCAGGTGCCTCGACCGCCGGCGGAAATCGAGAACGGGCTCGATGGCGACGACGTGCTCGACGGGCGGGCGCGGGTGCTGGAGATTTCCGGCGGGGACGTGTCCGCCGCCTATATCGACGGCGCGCGCATCGCGCTCGATGTCGCGCGGCGGAATGATTGCCGCCATGCGCTTCTGATCGACGGAAGCCCGTCCTGCGGTTCCGGCTTCGTCTATGACGGCACGTTTTCCGGCAGCCGGCATGTCGGACAGGGCGTGACGGCGGCGCTCCTGCGGCGCAGCGGCATTGCCGTCTATTCCGACCGCGAGGTCGACCGGCTCGTCAGCGATATGGGGGAGGGCCGCTGATACGCGTGCGCCCCTGCTTGAGGTCAGGGGCGCAAACGTCCGCTTTCGCGGATTCCTGTCAGCCTGGAGGGACTGAGAGGCAGGGCTCCCATAATATGGGGTCAATCAAGCCGGAGTTCAAATTTTCCCGGATCAAACTCGCGTGAAGAGGCGATCGCGGCCGTTTTCACATGCCGCGCCGCGCCTTCGTCGAGCGCGCCGGTCCTGGTGCCGGCGTCCACCGTCACCGCATTGTCCTCGGCGGGAGTATCCGTGCTTGCGGCCTGCGTGGCCTCGGCCGGCGCCTTGCTGACGAAGACGACGGGCGAGCCGCCCATCCAGGCTTCCGTGCGGAAGATCTTGCGCTCGCCGTTCTCCTCGCGGACCTCGATCTTCTGCGTGCCGGGCGCGATGGCGTCGACATGATAGGTCGCGGCCTTGACCTTGGGCTTCAGCGCCGGGCAGTCGCCGCATCGGATCGTCTCGATGCTGTCCGCCGAGACGGCGCCCACAAGGGGGCGGATCGAATCCGCGAAGGCCGGGGCGGCAAGAAGCGCGAAGGCAAGGGTCGGCAACAGGATACGCATCGACGGTTCTCCTCATCGGTGAGGGGAGAATAGCGCCCGTCGGTTACGAGCCCGTCAGGGGAAATGGTAAAATTTGATGAAACGGCGTTTTTCGCCGGCCGCCGTCAGGCCCTTTCGCGGGCAACGGCGCGCCAGCCGATGTCGCGCCGGCAGAAGCCGTTTTCCCATTTTACCCGGTCGAGCGCCTCGTATGCCACCTTTTGCGCCTCGGCGACCGTCGGCGCGACGGCGGTGACGTTCAGCACGCGCCCGCCGGTCGCCACGAGCTGGCCGTCCTTCAGCGCTGTGCCGGCATGGAACACCTTCGTGGCGGCGTCGTCGGCCGGCAGCGAGAGGATCGGCGTCGCCTTCTCGTAGGCGCCCGGATAGCCCTTCGAGGCCATGACGACGGTGAGCGCGGGATCGTCGCGCCATTCGGCAGAGACCTTGTCGAGCCGACCGATGGCGGCAGCGTGGAGGATCGGCAGCAGATCGCTTTCGAGCCGCATCATCAGCACCTGGCACTCCGGATCGCCGAAGCGCACATTGTATTCGATCAGCTCGGGACCCTTGGCGGTGATCATCAGGCCGGCGAAGAGCACGCCCTGGAAGGGATGGCCGTCCGCCGCCATGCCGCGGATCGTCGGCTCGATGATCTCCTTCATCGTGCGCTCGACCATGCCGGGCGTCATCACCGGGGCCGGCGAATAGGCGCCCATGCCGCCGGTGTTCGGGCCGGTATCGCCGTCGCCAACGCGCTTGTGGTCCTGCGCGGAGGCGAGCGGCAGCGCGTTCACGCCGTCGCAGAGGCAGAAGAAGCTCGCCTCCTCGCCGTCGAGGAAGGCTTCCACGACGACTTCCGCGCCGGCCGCGCCGAAAGCGCCGTCGAAGCAGTCGTCGACGGCCGCCAGCGCCTCGGGCAGCGTCATGGCGACGGTCACGCCCTTGCCGGCGGCAAGCCCGTCCGCCTTGATGACGATCGGCGCGCCCTCGGCCTCGATATAGGACCTGGCGGAAGCGGCGTCGGTGAAGCGCCTGTAGGCGCCGGTCGGGATATCGTATTTGGCGCAGAGGTCCTTGGTGAAGCCCTTGGAGCCTTCGAGCTGGGCGGCGGCCGCCGAGGGCCCGAAGACGTCGATGCCGCCCGCGCGCAGCACGTCGGCGAGACCCGCGACGAGCGGGGCTTCCGGGCCGACGACGACGAAGGAGACGCCGTTCTCGCGGCAGAAGGCGGAGACCGCCGCATGGTCCTCGATATCGAGGGAGACCAGCGTCGCGCATTCGGCGATGCCGGGATTGCCGGGGGCGGCGTAGAGCGTGGTGAGGAGGGGCGATTGCGCCAGCTTCCAGGCAAGGGCGTGCTCGCGTCCGCCCGATCCGATCAACAGAACCTTCATGCCCGTACCCTCGACCTGATGCTTGTTGCTGGCGGGTTAAGGGGACGGGGGCGAAAGGTCAAGGGCCGCGGCGCTCGTGAATATCGTAGCCTCCTTTTCCTCTGCGGCGCGACTGAGGAATTCTGGTTCGGTGCTGCAGATTTGAGCGAATCATTTCACCTTCGAAAGCTGGCGAATGGTTAGCGAATCGGTAATGAAACGTGGCTAATGTTCGTGCAATCAAAGGTTTCGGCGCCCCGCGGCGGGTGCGCCGGCAAAGCGAGGATTGTGTCTTGAGTATCCGTTTCCCGGCCGCAATGACTGCGGCCGCCCTTCTTCTTGCGCCTATTTCCGCCCTTGCAGGCGATGGCGAGCACTTCTGGTCCGGCGACTGGTATCTGAAGGTGGGGGCCGCCGGCTTCGCCGCGCCGCGCTATGAGGGCGCCAAGGGCCATCTGTTCCAGGTCACGCCGCTGATCTCGCTCGGCAAGGCCGGCAGCACGGTGCGCTTCTCCTCGCGTAACGACAATCCCTCCTTCGCGCTGATCGACAACGGCGCTTTCCGCGCAGGGGCGACCGGCAAGCTGGTCATGCCGCGCGACGAGGATGACAGCGCCGACCTCAGGGGCCTGACGCCGGTGAAGCTGGGCGGCGAACTCGGTGCGTTCGCGGAAGTTTACCCGACGGACTGGCTGCGCGTGCGCGGCGAGGTGCGCCACGGCATCCGCAGCCACCACGGCGTCGTGGCGGATGTGGCGGCCGACGCCTTCGTCGATATCACGCCGGACGTGCGCCTGTCCGCCGGTCCGCGCCTTACCGTCGCGTCGAACGACTATATGGACGCCTATTACCGGGTGAAGCCGGGCCAGGTCGCGGCCTCCGGCCTTGCCGCCTACGATCCGGGCGGCGGCATCCAGTCGGTCGGCGCGGGCGCGGCGATCACCTGGCAGGTCAACGAGAAGATCGAGACCAGCGCCTTCGCCGAGTACAAGCGCCTCATGGGCCCGGCGGCGGATTCGAGCCTCGTCAGGCAGCGCGGCGAGCGCGATCAATTCCTGATCGGCGTTGCGGCCACCTACCGCTTCGATTTCACGCTGCGCTGAATCCCATCCGCGGCCGCGTGCCGGCTTGACCGGGGCGCGGCCGCTTGCGATCTAGGTGCATGATCAGCACCTCCTCCGATTCCGGCCGCGTTTCCGACGCGCCTTCCGACAACTGGGTCTATCGCGTCCTGCCGCGCGGGGCCTGGCCCTATGCGCAGCTTGCCCGCTGGGACCGGCCGATCGGCTGGCAGCTCCTGATGTGGCCCTGCTTCTGGTCGGCGGCGCTGGCGGCCAATGTCGCGGCGGCGGCCGGCAGCTTCGACTGGCTGCGGTTCCTCGCGCATCTCTTCCTGTTCTTCATCGGCTCGGTCGCCATGCGCGGTGCAGGCTGCACCTATAACGACCTCGTCGATCACGATATCGACCAGGCGGTGGCGCGCACCCGCTCGCGCCCGCTGCCGTCCGGCCGCGTCACGCGCCGCCAGGCGAAGGTCTTCATCGTGCTGCAGGCGCTCGTCGGCCTTGTCGTCCTCCTGCAGTTCAATCTCTTCTCCATCGGGCTCGGCGTCGCCTCGCTGCTGATCGTCGCGGTCTATCCCTTCGCCAAGCGCTTCACCGACTGGCCGCAATTCTTCCTCGGCATGGCCTTTTCCTGGGGCGCGCTGATGGGCTGGGCGGCGGTCTTCGGCACGCTGTCGCTCGCGCCCGTCGCGCTCTACATCGCCGCGATCGCCTGGACCATCGGCTACGACACGATCTACGCCCACCAGGACAAGGAGGACGACGCGCTGATCGGCGTCCGCTCCACCGCCCGCCTCTTCGGTGACAAGACCCGGCAATGGCTCATCGGCCTCTACGGCCTGACGGTGGCGCTCATCGCGCTGTCCTTCTGGCTGGCCGGCGTCGGCGTCATCGGCTGGCTCGGCCTTGCAGCCGCCGCTTTGATGCTCGTTTGGCAGATCAGGTCGCTCGATATCGACGATCCGGTGCAATGCCTCGCGCTGTTCAAGTTCAACCACGTCGTCGGCTTTGCCATCTTCCTCGCGCTGGCGGTCGCCATTCCCTTCGCCTGAGCCGGACGCGAAAAAGCCGGCCGCAGGGAACGGCCGGCTTTCCGGAGGTCAAATCGTCATCGCAGGCTCAACGGCGGGCGATGATCTCCCGGCCGTCGATCTTCATCTGGACGCCGAGCTTGCCGGTCGTGCGGCGCACGAGGAAGCGGGGGCGGCGATCCGCGAAGTAGGAATGGCGGCGGCGCGGTCTTGCGGGGCGGCTGCCGACCGTCAGGTTGTCGTCGAGCGGGCGGGCGATGCCGTCGGCTTCCACCATCAGCATGGGAATGCGGTAGGCCTCGGCCCAGCTGCGCCAGTCGGCGGCGATGTCGCAGAGGTCGTGCGCCACCAGAAGCGGGATGCAGAGATCCGGGTCGTCGTGGTGCAGTTCGAGCGTGACGGTCACGTCGCCGTTGCCATGGTCGATGGCGCGGGCGGCAACGCCCTTGAAGGCGCGGGCCGGCAGTGCGATGGACAGCGGCAGGCCGCTGGCGGGAAGCACCTTGCGCAGCACGGCGCCGCGCTCGTCGAGGGTGATCGTGGCGTCGGTTCCCTCGGTGCGCAGCTCGAAGGTCACCTGCTGCGGGAAGCGCTTGGGATCGAGCCGGAGCGTGCTGCCGGCCCAGGCCGGCTTGGAAACGGTATTCAGCATGTCTTTCGCCCTTGTTTTCCTTGAGAGCCGGTGTCCGGTCTTCTCATCGGGACTTTGCGTCCTCTGAGGGGGAGAATAGGCGCGCCCCCTTCCATGCCGCTTAAAAATCGCGGTTAAGAAAACTTTGCAGTTCCTGATGGTTAGCAAAACCGCACGGGTCAGGGTTTAGGAGAGGTGAACGCGGGCGGGCGCATTCGAGCCATGGCCCGACAGGCCGGGACAAGCCTCGCGGGCGACAATGGCGCCGATCGGCCCCTGCGCGCGCGGCCGGTGACTGGAAGGAACGGTTTCCCGATGCTGTCGACCTATACGAGCTACAACCTCATCGCGAATGACATGCTGAAGTCGCTGAACCGCACCGCGGCGGAGGCGACCAATGCGCGCGATGCCGATTACTACAGGGAGAATATCGGCAAGGTTTCCTCGGTCGACGAATTCCTCGACGACTACCGGCTCTATTCCTATGCCATGAAGGCCTATGGCCTGGAGGAGATGACCTATGCGAAGGCCTTCATGCGCCAGGTGCTGGACAGCGACCTGACGGATGCCAACAGCTTCGCCAACAAGCTGACGGACACGCGCTACCGCGATTTCGCCAGCGCCTTCAGCTTCACGCCCTCGACCGCGACGGCGCAGACCGAAACGCAGCTCGATTCCATCATCGGCCTCTATTCCGCCACCGCCGCCAATGCCGGCGCGGCGATCAAGGAGGAGACGCGCTACTACAATATCGTCATCGACACGGTGACGAGCGCCGACCAGCTCATCAACAACGACCGCCTGCGCAACTACATGTTCACCGCCTTCGGCATCGATCCGAACATCTATTCGCGGGAGGTGGTGCGCGGGGTCCTCAGCAGCGATCCCGACGATCCGGCCAGCTACTTCAGCACCGAGTTCGGCGCCCGCGAGACGGATGCCGTGGCGGCGATCCAGGCTGCGAACAGCGAGCTGGCGACCCTTCCCTCCAACGACGCCAACAAGGCGCGGATCGCCGAGCTCAAGGCGGAAATCAGCCGGCAGAGCGCCGTCATCGTCACCGCCGAGAAATATCGCGCGCTGGCGGAAGCCTACAATTTCGCCAGCGACGGGACGGCGACGGCCGGCACCGTGCAGGACGCGGACCAGAAGGCGGCCACGAACCAGCTCTACACACTCTCCAATCCGCGCGTGACCTCCGAGGCGGCGCTGATCAACAAGGACTATTTCGAAAGCCGCATCGGCAGCGTGACGACGGCGAGCGAGCTCGTCAGCGACCCACGCCTCCTGAACTACATCAAGGTCGCCTTCGACCTCAACAAGGCGTCCGTCGTCAGCTCCACGATCGCCAATATCCTGACCAGCGATCCCGACCCGGACAACGCGACCAGCTACATCAACCTGTTCGGCGGCGCCGACAAGGCGAAATACGTCGCGCTGCGCGCCGCCTTCAACTTCCAGGAGGACGGCACGCTCGCCGCCGGCGACACCGCGCAGACGGCAGCGCAGACCGCCACCGCCACGAACGCCTACATGATCCATTACAACGACAAGGACGACGAGGCCGACGCGACCGCCATCAAGCAGTTCAAGAGCCAGATCGGCGCGGTGAAGACCGTGCAGGACTTCGTCGGCGAAGCCTCCATCTATAACTTTGCGTTGAAGGCCTTCGGCATCGATCCGGCGAAGGTTTCCGCCTTCACCATCAAGAAGGTGATGCAAAGCGACCTCAACGATCCCAAGAGCTACGTGTACCAGCTCAAGGACGATCGTTTCGTCCAGCTTGCCAAGGCGTTCAATTTCGGTTCGGACGGCAATATCGCCGCACCGAAGCTGGCACAGTCGGAAGCCGAGATCCTCGTCATGTCCCGCGCCTATGTGACGGTGAAATCCCGTTTCGGAACGGACGATGACAAGAAGAAGGCGGAGGAGGAGGCCAAATATTACTCCACGCAGATGCAGAAGGTGGAGTCCGTCGAGGATTTCCTTGCCGACGACCGCCTCGTCTCCTTCGTGCTGACGGCGAACGGCATCGACCCGGAAAGCGTCGACGCCGCCTTCATGCAGAAGATCTTCACCTCCGACCTCGACGACCCCAAGAGCTTCGCGAACCAGCAGGCGGACCGCGCCTATCGCAAGATCGTCGCCTCGTTCAACTTCAATTCCGAGGGCAAGGTCGTGCAGCCGGACGACGCGGAGATCCAGTCGCGCCGCGGCATCTACGAGACGATCGACAGCCATGTGCAGCAGATGCTGGAGGAAGAGGCCGGCGACGACAATGCGGGCGTGCGCCTCGCGCTCTATTTCCAGCGCAAGGCCGAGACGATCACCAGCCCCTACGACATCCTCGCCGACGACGCGCTGTTCGAGGTCTTCAAGGTGATCTACCAACTGCCCGACGAGATCGGCAGCGCCGATATCGATGCGCAGGCGGAGATGATCAAGCGCCATCTGGAGCTCAAGGACCTGCAGGATCCCGCAACGGTCTCCAAGATGATCGTCAAGTTCTCCGTCCTCTACGACCTTGACAACCAGACGAATACCGATCCCGCCCTTTCGGTGCTGACCAGCTCCGGTTCCTCCGGCATCAGCGCCGATCTCATGATGTCGCTGGCGCAGCTGCGCACGGGCGGCGCCTGATCAGCCGGCCACGACCTTGCCGGGATTCATGATGCCGGCGGGGTCGAAGGCGTGCTTGAGCCTTCGCATCAGGTCCATCTCGATCGGTTCGCGCACGGCGGCAAGCTCGTCGCGCTTCAACTGGCCGATGCCGTGCTCGGCGGAAATCGAGCCGTGATATTTCAGCACGATGCCGTGGACGAGATGATTGATCTCGCGCCAGCGGTCGAGGAAGGCCTCTCTGTCGGCGTCGACGGGCTGGGAGATGTTGTAGTGGATGTTGCCGTCGCCCATGTGGCCGAAGGAGCAGATGCGCGCGCCGGGGATCGCCGCCATCACCGCCGCATCCGCCTCCGCCATGAAATCCGGGATGGAGGAGACCGGCACGGAAACGTCGTGCTTGATCGAGCCGCCCTCGGGCTTCTGCGCCGGCGACATGCTCTCGCGCATGTGCCACAGGGCCTTGCGCTGTTCCCCGCTTGAAGCGATCACGGCATTCTCCACCAGCCCCGCCTCGATGCCTTCGGCCAGCAGCGCCTCCATCATGCGCGTCGCCGTTTCGGCGGCGTCGGAGGTCGAGATGTCGATCAGAACGTACCAGTCGTGCCGCGTTGCGAGCGGATCGCGCACGCCTTGAATGTGCCGCGTGGTGAAATCGACGCCGAGGCGCGGCATCAGCTCGAAGCCGGTGAGCGCCGTGCCGCAGCGGCTGGAAGCACGTTCGAAAAGGGCGAGCGCGTCCTTCACCGACCTCAGGCCGGCAAAGGCGACCTCGTGGCCGAGCGGGCGGGGGAAGAGCCTCAGCACCGCGCCGGTGATGACGCCGAGCGTGCCTTCCGCGCCGATGAAGAGGTCGCGCAGGTCGTAGCCGGTATTGTCCTTCTTCAGCCGGCGAAGGCCGTTCCAGACCTCGCCGGTCGGCAGCACGACCTCCAGGCCGAGGCAGAGATTACGCATGTTGCCATAGGCGAGCACGGCGGTGCCGCCGGCATTGGTGGAGAGGTTGCCGCCGATCTGGCAGGAGCCCTCCGAGCCGAGCGACAGCGGGAAGAGCCGGTCGACCGCCTCGGCCGCCTTGTGGATCTCCGCCAGCACGCAGCCGCCGTCCGCGACGATCACGTTGCCGACCGGATCGACGTCGCGGATGCGGTTGAGGCGGGAGAGGGAAAGCACGACATCCGCCGCGCCCTCACGGGGCACGCTGCCGCCGACATGGCCGGTATTGCCGCCCTGCGGCACGATGGCGGTGCGCGTTTCCGTGGCGAGCGCCAGGATCGCCGAGACTTCCCGCACCGAGCCCGGCCGCAGCACCAGCGGCGACGTGCCGTGATAGAGCCCGCGGCTTTCGACGAGATAGGGGGCGATGTCCCTGTCGTCGGAGAGCGCATAGCCGGGGCCGGTGATGTCCGCGAAGCGGGCGATGAGATCGGGGGAGAGCTTTGCCTGGACCATCTGTTCCTCTCAGCTTCTCGGGGCGGCCGCGCGCTGAAGGCGGTCGTTGATCGCTTCGCCGAGGCCGGTCGCCGGGATCGGCGAGAAGGCGATGGAGCGCGCGCCCACGGCATCGGCCTTCTTCATGTAGCCGAAGAGGTTGGCGGCGGCTTCGGCAAGGTCGCCTGCGGGGCTGAGGTCGAGCACCAGCGCGGCTTCGGCCTCGCCCGCAAGCGCCTTGCCGCCGAAACGGATGAGCACCTCGCCGGGTTTCACATCGCTCGCATCGAGCCGCACCGGCGCATCGGGCGCATAATGCGAGGCGAGCATGCCGGGGGCCACGATCGTCGCGCCGGCCGTGTCGTTGCGGGTGACGGGGCGGCCGATGACGCGCTCGATCTCGGCGGCGTCGAGCCCGCCGGGCCGCAGCAGCCGGATCGTCTCGCCCTCGACCTTGAGGATGGTGGATTCGAGGCCGACTTTCGCCGCGCCGCCGTCGAGTACCAGTTCCAGCCGTTCGCCGAAATCGTCGGCGACGTGGCGGGCGGTGGTCGGGCTGATGCGACCGGAGGTGTTGGCGCTCGGGGCGGCGAGCGGCCGGCCGAAGGCGGCGAGCAGGCGGCTGGCAATGCCGGTCGGCACGCGGATGCCGACCGTGTCGAGCCCGGCGCGGGCCAGCGGATGGATGGGGCTTTCGGGCCGGATGGGCACGACCAGCGTCAGCGGGCCGGGCCAGAAGGCTTCGGCGAGGCGGCGCGACAGCGGGTCGAAGACCGCGTGCCGCTCCGCCATGGCAAGATCGGCCATGTGGCAGATCAGCGGGTTGAAGCGCGGGCGGCCCTTCATTTCATAGATGCGGGTGATCGCCTGCGGATTGGTGGCGTCGGCGGCAAGGCCGTAGACGGTTTCCGTCGGAATGGCGACGGGAACACCCCGCCCGAGGGTTTCCACGGCGCGCGCCAGCGCCGTCTCCGCATCCGTTCGCGTGTCAACGATGTCCGCCATCTCGTCCTTCCGTCGCTTTCGGCTTCCTTTACAGGGCTTTGGCCGGGAATGCCAAGGCCGAAGCGCTTGCCTAAAATTCGAGCGACCGGATTAGAGCGGTCGAAAGAGGCGCCTGTTATGGAAGGATGACAATTCCCGCAGGCAGGTTCCCGTCCCATGGCTCAGAAGAAATCCTCGACGACCGATATCACGCTCAGGATCGCAGCGGCGATGAAGCAGATGGGCATCGACGGCCTGCCGCGCAACTACGAGCTGGTCTATGAGGCCTATGCCGGCAGCAACCCGGATCTCGTGCGCGATTTCATCGCGCTCGGCAAGTACAAGACCCAGGCGGCGCTCGACGAGCTCGGCCGCAAGTACCTGCCGCACCAGCACGAGGCGAGCGTGCTGCAGCGCTCGGCGGGCGCCATCAGCAACGAGATGAGCAACTTCATGGACCTGCTCAGCCAAGAACGGTCCTCGCTCAACGACTATGGCCGCCTGATCGGCGAGGCCTCGCAGGTCATCCGCAATGCCGGCGGCCTTGGCGAGGGCGCGCTCGGCAGCTCGCTCGAAGCCCTCCAGCGGGCGACGGAGCTGCGCGTCAGCCATACGGCGGAAATGGCGGAGAAGGTCGCCGCGCAATCGGCGGCGATGGACAGCATCCAGAAGGAGATGGCGGAATTCGAGGCGATGAAGTTCGTCGATCCGCCGACGAAGCTCGGCAACCGCCGCGCCTTCAACAAGGCGCTCGCCCGCGTCTATGCCAATCCGGAGCTGCCCATGCTCTGCGGCGTGGCGATCGCCGAGGTCGATGCCGAGCGCCGCTTCACGCCCGGCCAGATAGAGGCGCTCTCGGACCATCTCGTGACCTTCTACGGCGGGCTCATCCGTCAGGCCTTCCCGGCAAGCGACCTTGCCGTGCGCTTCGACGGCCTGCGCTTCGGCTTCCTCTTCCAGACGGCGGACGAGGGGGAGGCGACGCGGCTCGTCGATCTCCTGCGCGCGGCCTTCCAGACCGTGGCGCTGCGCGACCCGCGCACCGGGCGCAATCTCGGCAACCTCACGCTGTCGACGGGCCTTTGCATGTCGGACCGGGCGGAAAGCGCGCTCGACCTGACATCCGCCTGCGAGCGGGCGCTTGCCGAGGCGAAGGCGGCGGGCGGCGACCAGACGGTCGTCTACGGCCGCGGCGACGAGGTGCCGGCCGGCAAGGAATGGATGCTCTACCGGGCGTCGTGAACAGGCTATAGGGCTTGGATGACCTTGCGCAGCGCCTCGTCGTTCGCGCCGAGCATCAGCACGTTCTTCATCGCCAGCTTCGGATCGTCCGTGCGGAAGATCACGCCGTTGCCGCGCACCGTGCGGTCGATCCTGAGGCGGCCTTCCTCCTCGGCCGGCGCGATGGCGACGGCGAAATACATGCGTCCGGGCTTGCGCGAGATGCCGGCGAAGAACTGTTCCTCGTCGCCGATCTCGGCCAGGAAATTGGCCATGTAGAAGGCCCATTGCACATTTTCGAATTCCGCGAAGCGGCTGTTGGCGACGGTGATATGGCAATAGCCGAGATGCGGCGTCTCGGCGAGCGTGCGGTGGAAGACCAGCTTGGGAAAGCGGATCGATCGGTGGAAGCCGTTGATGCGCTCATGGGTGATGTCGCCGGCGCGTTCCAGCTTGCGGCCGGTGCGCTCGGCCACTTCCTCATAGCTGAGATAGCGCTTCTCGCTCGGGCTCCAGGCGATGCTCCGGTCGATGCGGCCGGTGCGCAGGAACTCCGTATGCACGGCGGATCGGGGCGGATTGGCCCGCTTGAAGGCGACGGCGTCGTAGTACCGGAATTTCGTCTGCTGCACGCCTCGGGTACTCCATCCACGCGTCCTGTCCGGCAAAAGTTTATGGAAACGTCGTTAAGTATTTCTTTCATTCCGCGACGTCGCAAACCCGTAAGGAATATGGTCGCAATATGACAAGGGCCGCCGCTGCGGCGCCGATGGGCCGAAAGCGCGGGAAACGCCCGCGGATTTGAAGCCTATCCATATGAGATATCAGGTAAAACAGAGGCCGCGGGTGCCGACCTCCCTGGCTGTGACCTGTCGTCAAATCAAGAGGCCGTGTCGTTTTCCGGCATGCCGTGCGGGCGCTCTTGCGCTTAGATAGGTTCACTCAAGGCGTCACCCTCGGCAGAGGGCGCGAAAATTGGGAAGCCGGTTGAAATCCGGCGCTGCCCCCGCAACGGTGTTGGAGGCGCGGAAAGCCCGACGGAGGAAGGATCCGGAAGGCGCCGCGACAGTCCCAGGAGGGACGCTCCTCAGCCCGGAAACCAGCCTGGAGGAACGATCGTGACGGCTGCGGCGGGCGGCCGGGAAGCGTGCAGTTCCGGGCTTGGTCCCGGGGGCCGTCTCCTTCCGTACGCCTCGGCGAATTTGGATATCTGAGGATCCCGGCATGGACATTCGCAGCGACGTGCTCCGCAAGCTCAAGAACCGGCGCGAAGGCTACAGCCTCGAGCAGGCCTTCTACACCGACCCCGATTACTACAAGCTCGACCTGGAGACGATCTGGTACCGCGACTGGCTGTTCGTCGGCCACGATTGCGAGATCCCGAAGGCCGGCAACTATTTCACCGTGCAGATCGGCGACTATCCCGTCGTCATCACCCGGGACCGCTCGGGCACCGTGCGCGCGCTGCACAATTCCTGCCGCCACCGCGGCTCGCGCGTCTGCACGCAGCACAGGGGCAGCGCCGCCAAGCTCGTCTGTCCCTATCACCAGTGGACCTACGAACTCGACGGTTCCCTGCTCTTCGCCCGCCATATGGACGAGACCTTCGACAAGAGCGAGCATGGCCTGAAGCCGGTCCATTGCCAGACGGTCGGCGGCTACATCTTCATCTGTCTCGCCGAGGACGCGCCGGACTTCGCACCCTTCGTTTCGCTCGTCGAGCCCTACATCGCCCGCCATCGCCTCGGCGAGACCAAGGTCGCCTTCGAAAGCACCATCGTCGAGAAGGGCAACTGGAAGCTCGTCTGGGAAAACAACCGCGAGTGCTACCATTGCGCGGCGAACCATCCCGAGCTCTGCCGCACCTATCCGGAAGCGCCGAGCGCGACCGGCGTGCAGGGTGCGCAGGACGATCCGGAAATCTCCGGCCACTGGGCCAAGTGCGAGGCCGCCGGCCTGCCGAGCCAGTTCCGCATGTCGCCGACCGGCCAGTTCCGCGCCGCACGCATGCCGCTGATCCAGGACGCCGAGAGCTACACCATGTCCGGCGCCCGCGCCGTGCAGCGCCCGCTCTCCAACGACGTGCTGGAAAACCATATCGGCGCGTTGCTGCTCTTCCACTACCCCACGACGTGGAACCACGTTCTGGCCGACCATGCCATCACCTTCCGCGTGCTGCCGCTCGGCCCCGAGCTGACCCAGGTCACGACCAAGTGGCTTGTCAACAAGGATGCGGTGGAGGGCGTCGACTACCGTCTCGACGAGCTCACCCATGTCTGGACCGAGACTAATGACCAGGACCGCCGGATCGTCGAGGAAAACGCCTTCGGCATCCGCTCCCCGGCCTACGAGCCCGGCCCGTACTCGCCCGTCGACGAAGGCGGCGTCATGCAGTTCGTCGAATGGTATTCGAACTTCATGGTCGACCGGCTCGACGGCTCCAAGCAGACGCTCTCGCGGGTAGCATGACATGAGTGCCAGCCACTTCCGCCACTTCGACGAACTCCATCCGTGGAACGACCGGCAGAACCTGCTGGAATGCATCGCCGCCACGGTGGAGACGGCGGACGTGATGACGTTCACCTTCCGCTCCGATCGCGACAACTGGTTCCGGTACCTGCCGGGCCAGTTCGTCACGCTCGAATTGCCGGTTTCGGAAGACGAGCCGGTGATGCGGACCTACACGCTGTCCTCGACGCCCTCTCGCCCCTATGCCGTCTCCGTGACGGTGAAGGCGCAGAAGAACTCGATCGGCACGCGCTGGATGTTCGAGAACCTGCGCCCCGGCGTGAAGCTGAAGGCCTTCGGGCCGCTCGGCGACTTCTCCTTCGTGCGCCATCCGGGCGAGAAATACCTCTTCATCTCCGCCGGTTCCGGCATCACGCCGATGATGTCGATGACGCGCTGGATGGCCGATTGCGCGCCGCAATCCGACGTGGCCTTCGTCACCTGCGCGCGCCAGCCGGAGGACCTGCTCTTCAAGGCGGAGCTGGAATGCATCGCCGCGCACATGCCGCAGCTTTCGCTCGGCTTCGTCGTCGAGGGGCACAACCCGCGCGACGGCTGGCATGGGCTGCGCGGCCGCATCGACGCGGCGCGGCTGACGCTGATGGCGCCCGATTTCCGCGAGCGCACCATCTTCTGCTGCGGGCCGGAGCCCTTCATGCGCGGCGTGCGCGACATGCTGAAGGTCTGCGGCTTCGACATGGAGCGCTACCACGAGGAGAGCTTCCAGCCGGCCGCCGCGCCCGCCCCGGAAGAGATCGCCATCCGTGCCGGCGCGGGCGAGGCGGAGGTGGATGCCGATGCAGTCGCCACCGTCACCTTCACCATGGCCGGCAAGGAAGCCAAGTGCCCGCCCGGCCAGACGATCCTGCAGACGGCCCGCGCGGCGGGCGTGCGCATCGGCGCGGCCTGCGAGGGCGGCCTGTGCGGCACCTGCCGCGTCATGAAGGTCTCGGGCGAAGTCGACATGCGCCACAATGGTGGCATTCTCGATGACGAGATCGAGGAAGGCTATATCCTCGCCTGCTGCTCGCGGCCTATCGGGGATGTCTCCATCGAGGCGTGAGCCCCCCTCCGCCTGCCGGCACCTCCCCACAAGGGGGGAGAAAGAGGAGGCTTGCCCACCATTCCAAATCGACCGCAGAGGGCGCGGCGCATTAAGTCCCTCCCCATTGTGGGGAGGGATTTAGGGAGGGGTCTTCCCGTGTAACGCCCCTGCTGCGCGGGGCCACCCCCTCTGCCTGCCGGCATCTCCCCCACAGGGGGGAGAGAGCAGGAGGCCTGCTCACCGTTCAAAATGAAATGCCAACGGAGCGGCACGGTAAGTCCCTCCCCTTGTGGGGAGGGATTTAGGGAGGGGTCTTGCCCCTCAGTCCGCCTTCGCCCGGCGTGCCGGGAAGAGGATGACGTCGCGGATCGACGGGGCGTTCGTCAAGAGCATGATCAGGCGGTCGACGCCGATGCCGAGGCCGCCTGCGGGCGGCATGCCCTGGTCGATGGCGTCGAGGAATTCGTCATCGAGCTGCTTGGCCTTCTCGCCGCGGGCGTGGGCCTGTTCGAGCTGCTCGACCATGCGGGCGCGCTGCTCTTCCGGGTCGTTGAGCTCGGAGAAGGCGTTGCCGAGTTCCCAGGTGTTGCAATAGGTCTCGAAACGCTCGACGAGGCGCGGCTCGCCCGGCACTTCCTTGGCGAAGGGCGAGATGTCCTTCGGGAAATGCGTGACGTGGCTCGGCTGGATCAGCGTCGGCTCGACCTTCTCCTCGAAGATGAAGGCAAGGCATTCGCCCCAGGTCCAGTCCTTCTCGATCTCGAAGCCGGCGGCCTTCGCGGCGGTGCGGGCTTCCTCGTCCGTCTTGATGGCGAGGAAGTCGATGCCGGTCGCTTGCCTGACGGCATCAGGCATCGGCACGCGCCTGAACGGGCCCTTGAAGGAGAGTTCCTTGTCGCCATAGGCGAATTCGGTCGAGCCGTGGATTTTTACCGCCAGCTCGGCGAAGAGGCGCTCCACGAGGTCCATGATGTCCTCGTAGTCGGCATAGGCCCAGTAGCATTCCATCATGGTGAATTCGGGATTGTGCCGGGTCGACACGCCCTCGTTGCGGAAGTTGCGGTTGATCTCGAACACCTTGTCGGTGAGGCCGGAGACCAGCGTGCGCTTGAGGAACAGTTCCGGCGCGATGCGCAGGTACATGTCGAGCTTCAGCGTGTTGTGGTGCGTTTTGAAGGGCTCGGCCGTCGCGCCGCCATAGACCGAATGCAGCATGGGCGTCTCGACTTCCATGAAGCCGTCGTTCTCCATGAAGCGGCGGATGCCGGAGACGATCTTCGAACGCTGCTGGAAGCGGAGCTTGGATTCCTCGTTGGTCATGATGTCGAGATGGCGCTTGCGGTAGCGAATCTCGACATCGGCAACGCCATGCCACTTCTCGGGCATCGGCAGCAGGGTCTTCGTCAGCATGACGATCTCCTGCGCGTTGATCGTCAGCTCGCCGCGCTTGGTGCGGCGGACGACGCCGGTGACGCCGATGATGTCGCCGATATCGATCATCGGCAGCAGGGCGCGCGCCTCTTCCGGCGTCGTGTCCTTATGGGAGAAGATCTGGATCTTGCCCGAGGCGTCATGGATATCCATGAACATGCCGGAATTGCGCGAGGAATAGACGCGGCCGGCGACGGTCACGACATCGCCGCTCTCCGTGTCGGGTTCCAGGCCCTCGTATTTTTCCGCAAGCTCCGCATTGGTCATCGTCCGGTGGAAATGCGCCGGATAGACGTCACTGAGCGTCTCGCGGAGCTGGCCGAGCTTCTGGCGGCGGACTTCCGTCGGGTCGGAGGAAAGGGCGGTGTCTGTCTTCGTGTCGGTCATCTTTTCGAACCCTGTTGCGGCTCTCGCCGCGCAATTAATTGCAAACTGGTGCCCGCTGCCCCCTCACCCTGGCCTTCTCCCCGAGGGGAGGGAACTGGAGTGTGTTGCGGGCGCCGCATTCCCTTCTCCCCGCGGGGAGAAGGTGCCGGCAGGCGGATGAGGGGGAAACCCCTTACTTTCCGCTGCCCACCATCGAGGCCACCACCTGCGCGGCGACCTTCAGGCGCTGGCGCACGACGGAGCGGCCGAGGATGGCCATGCTATCGAAGAGCGGCAGCGAGCGCGACGAGCCGGAAACGGCGACGAAGAGCGGGGCCACCACGACCTTGAGCTTCTTGCCGAGTCGGTCGGCGCTCAAGCGCAGTTCCGCCTCGATGCTCTCGACGGTCCATTCCGGCATCTTTTCGAGGTCCGGCTGCACCTGGTTCAGCACTTCGAGGATTTCTTCCGGCGTCGACTTCACCTTGGCGAAGGATTCCGGCGTCAGGCCGAGGTCCGACTTCAGCAGGAAGCCGGCGAGGTCCGGCAGTTCGCCGAGCTTGGAGATGCGCGACTGCGAGAGCTTGAGACCCTCGCGGATGCGGTTGTTCTCCATCGCCCATTCCAGAACGCGCTGCGTGAAATCCTCTTCCGAAAGCTGTTCGCGCAGCCAGCGGCCGTTCAGCCAGTCGAGCTTCTGGATGTCGAAGATCGCGCCGGCCTTGGAGAGGTTCTCCGGGTCGAACTTTTCGGCGAGCTGATCCATGGTCAGCAGCTCTTCGCCCTCGGAGATCTGGATGAAGAACAGACCGAGGAAGTTCATCAGCGCTTCCGGCAGATAGCCGAGCGCCGAGTAATAGGAGATCGAGGTCGGGTTCTTGCGCTTGGAGAGCTTCGACTTGTCGTGATTGCGCATCAGCGACAGGTGCATGAAGACCGGCGGCTCGAGACCGAGATATTGATAGATGAGGATGTGCTTCGGAACCGAGGCGAGCCATTCCTCGCCGCGCGCCACATGGGTGATCTTCATCAGGTGGTCGTCCACCACATTCGCCATGTGGTAGGTCGGCATGCCGTCGGCCTTGAGCAGGACCTGCATGTCGACGGCTTCCCACGGGATCTCGACCGGGCCGTAGACGCCGTCGACGAACTTGCACGAGCCCTCGGTCGGGATCTTCATGCGCACGACATGCGGCTCGCCGGCCTCGACGCGCCGCGTCACTTCCTCGGCGGTCAGGTGGAGGCAGAGGCCGTCGTATTTCGGCGGCTTGCCGGCGGCGCGCTGTTCCTCGCGCATCTTCTCCAGCCGCTCGGGCGTGCAGAAACACTTGAAGCCATGGCCGTTCGCGACGATCTGGTCGACGTAAGGACGGTAGATGTCCTTGCGGTCGGACTGGCGGTAGGGGCCGTAGGGGCCGCCGATGTCCGGGCCTTCCGACCATTCGAGGCCGCACCATTTCAGCGCGTCCAGCACCTTCTGCTCGAATTCCGGCGTCGAGCGCGTGGCGTCCGTGTCCTCGATGCGCAGGATGAAGGTGCCGTTGTTCTTTTTCGCAAAGAGGTAGTTGAACAGCGCGATATAGGCGGTGCCGACATGCGGCTCGCCGGTCGGGGAGGGTGCGATGCGGACGCGGACGCCGGAAGTGCTCATGGATAGGGCCTGTCTTGACATTTCAGGAGGGGAGAGCCCGGATTTTCGCCGTTTCGGGCGGCGGGAAGAGGCTTTCCATTGGGCTGGGTGAGACCATATTCAGCCCGGCGCGTCAAGAAAAACTCGGGCCCGCCTATCGCACCGGCCAGACGTAGAGCAGCGCCGGCACGCTGACGATGACGATGAGGACGGAGAGCGGCAGGCCGACGCGGGGATAGTCGGCGAACTTGTAGCCGCCCGGGCCCATGACCAGCGTGTTGCACTGGTGGCCGACGGGGGTGAGGAAGTCGCAGCCCGCGCCGATCGCCACGGCCATCAGGAAGGCCTCGGGCCGGTAGTGCAGGGCGCTTGCGAAGCTCGCCGCGATGGGCGCCATCACCAGCACCGTCGCGGCATTGTTGAGGAAGGGCGTCACCGCCATCGCCGTCAGCAGGATGAGGCCGAGCGCGCCGAAGGGCGGCAGGTGCACGGCGATATCGCCGAGCCAGCCGGCGATGAGCTCGCTCGCGCCCGTCGTGCGCAGGCTGTCGGAAACGGGAATGAGGGCGGCGAGCATGACGAGGATCGGCCCGTCGAGCGCGGCATAGGCCTCGCGCAGCGGCACCGCGCGGAACAGCACCATGGCGACGGCGGCGGCGAAGAAGCCGGTCGCGACCGGCACGAAGCCGAGCGCGGTGGAGGCCATGGCGGCGATCAGCACCAGCACGGGGATGATCGCCTTGCGCGGCGCGCCGAGCAGGATCTCGCGCTGGGCGAGGGGGAGGAGGCCAAGCTCGGGCAGCAGCGTCGGCAGCGCCCGGTTGTTGCCCTGCACCACGATGACGTCGCCGGGGCGAAGGCGCACCTCCGAGAGCTTCTCGCGCAGGCGCTGGCCCTGCCGGCTGACGGCGAGCAGGTTGATGCCGTAGGAATGGAACAGCGCGATGGAGCGGGCGGAAATGTCGATGAGGCGGGATTCGTTGCCGACGACCACCTCGATGGCGCTGATCTCGCCGGCTTCCCCGCGCCCGGCGCGGATCGGCTGGCCGGACAGCGTGAGGCCGGCGGTGGAGACGACCTTGTCGAGGGCGCTCGCGGTGCCTTCCATCAGGATAGTATCATGCTCCAGCAGGCGCACGTCCGGCAGCGGCGTCAGATGCACGTGGCCGCGGATGATGGAGGTGGCGATGACGTCGCCGTCGCCGTTGCGCAGCACCTCGTTGAGCGACTTGCCGATGGCGGCCGAGCCTTCCTCCACCGTCGCGTCGGAGGAATAGGCGGCCGCTTCCAGCGATTCCTCGATGCTGGCGTTCTTGTTGGTGCGCTCGGGCACGATGCGGTTGAAGAACAGCATGAAGAGGATGCCGCAGACCGTCAGCGTCGCGCCGACGGGCGTGAAGTCGAACATGGTGAAGCTCTCGCCGCCGATCTCCTGGCGAAGACGCGAGACGACGATGTTGGGCGAGGTGCCGATCTGCGTCATCAGGCCGCCGAGGAGGGCGGCGAAGGCCATCGGCATCAGGAATTTCGAGGCGGGGGTGCCGGACTTGCGGGCGAACTGGAAGGCGAGCGGCATCATGATGGCGAGCGCGCCGATATTCTTGATGAAAGCCGAGAGCACCGCGACCGAGACCAGCAGCAGCGCGAGCTGGCTGCGTTTCGATGTCAGGTTTGGGAAGAAGCGCTTGACCGCGAGGTTGACGATGCCGGAGCGGGCGACCGCCGCGCTCACCATCAGCGCGCTGCCGACGATGATGACGATATCGTCGGAAAAGCCGGAAAACGCCTTGTCGAAGGGCACGATACCGACGGCGAGCGCAAGCAGCAGCGAACAGCAGGCGACGAGATCGTAGCGGAACCTTCCCCATATGAACGCCGCCATCATGAGCCCGATGACGACGAAGGCGAAGGTCTGCTCAAGGGTCATATGTCAGTCCGTGCGGCGGGGTGATGCGCGGCATGAATTCCCTTGAGGCCCTGCCGGTTCCGCTGCGATCAGCGCAACCGGCCAAAACTTTCGTGGAACAATCCACCCGTCAGAAGATTTGCCAAGAGAAGGCGGGCCGTGTCAACCGGACACGACGGAGATGGAGAACACGGGGATTTTTCCGGTTTCTCCCCGTGGCCAACGAAACGGCAGGCGAGCTCCCCACCCGTCCGGCCCGTCTTCGACAGCTTCCAGAATCAGGCCGGCGGGGCGAAGTCCCGCCGGTTTTGTTTCAGTGGCCCTCGCCCCTGCTCTTCTGCCGCGCATTGCGCGAGAGCATGTTCAGCAGCTCCACAAGCGCCGAGAAGGCCATGGCCGCGTAGATGTAGCCCTTGGGCACATGGAAGCCCATGCCTTCGGCGATCAGCGTCGTGCCGATCATCAGGAGGAAGGCCAGCGCCAGCATGACGATGGTCGGGTTCTTCTCGATGAAGTTGGCGAGCGGCGTTGCGGCCAGCAGCATGACGGCGACGGCCACGAGCACGGCGACCACCATGATCGGCAGGTGCGGCGTCATGCCGACGGCGGTGATGATGCTGTCGATCGAGAAGACGAGGTCGAGCAGCAGGATCTGGCCGATGGCAGCAGTGAACGACGTGGTGACCGCGCCGCCCACCATGTCCTCCTTGTGGTCGACCGGGTCGACATTGTGGTGGATCTCCTTCGTCGCCTTCCAGACGAGGAAGAGGCCGCCGGCGATCAGGATCATGTCCTTCCACGAGAAGCCGTGGTCGAACAGCGTGAAGACCGGCGTCGTCAGCTGGACGATCCAGGCGACGGTGCCGAGCAGCGCAAGACGCATGACAAGCGCAAGGCCGATGCCGATGCGGCGGGCCTGCACGCGATGTTCGGCGGGCAGCTTGTTGCTCAGGATCGAGATGAAGATGAGGTTGTCGATGCCGAGAACCACTTCCATCACGACGAGCGTGACGAGTGCGATCCAGGCGGCCGGGTCTTGCACGAGCGCAAGAATGCTGTCCATCCGGTCTTTCCTCTCCATGAATACGGGAATGGACTTCCGTATTTATGCAGAATCCGGCCGCTGACAAGCGAGCGGGCCGCCGTTCCGGCGAATATCACGATTTCGTCATCTGTTGGCGCGGTCGCCGGTGCTTCTCAAGGCTTCGCGCCGTAGGCGGCGAGGAACATGCGGATGGCGGAGGTGACGTTCTTCTCGATCATCGCCCGCGACGGCACGTCCTCCATCGCGCCGAAGATGCGCGGCTTGAAGAGGCCGACCGTGGTGAGCTCGATGAACTGCTTGGCGGCATGCGTCGTATCCTCGCATGCGATGATGCCCTCGGCCGCCTGGCGGTCGAGATATTCCTGCAGCACGGAGACGGGATTGATCGGCGTCGCGGAGAAGAAGCGGCTACAGAGCATCGGCAGGCGATGGTTGGCGGCGATCACCATGCGCATGGCGCGGATCGTCTGGTCCGCCGTCATGTGGGTGGCGAAGAGCACGCCGAAATCGGCAAGCGTCTCGGTGATCGGCTTCTTTCCGTCGAGCACGTGGCGCACCGTCTCGGTGATGCGGTTGCGCTCGCGCTCGATCATGTAGCCGAACAGGTCTTCCTTGTTCTCGAAATAGACGTAGATGGTGCCCTTGGAGACGCCGGCGGCGCGCGTGATGTCGTTCATGCTGGCCGCTTCGAAGCCCTGCTCCATGAACACGCGCTTGGCCCCGTCGAGGATCTGCTCGCGCTTGGCGGGGTCCTCGCCCGCCACGCGGCGACCCGCATGCGGGGCAGCCATCTTGTCTTCCGTCGTATGCATCTCCGTTCCCGTGCGCAAAGCCTGATGTGAAGTATTTCGAACCACCCGGTTCGATTTCACTTGATATGCGGGAAAAAGAGGACTATGTCAAATCGAACCGAACGGTTCAGTTCAGTTAATTTTTAAATTTCACCCAGAGAATGGTGGCATGCGCATGTCGACTTCCCATGGCGCCGGCACGGCGAAGGTTCGCCCGGTCAACGACGATTTTGAAGCCGAGACCGCGGAGGCCCGGCCGGTGACGACGGCGGAGGCCGCGGCGCCCGAGGCCGTGGCCGCGCAGCCCGAGAAGAAGAAGGGCGGCCGCCGCATGATGCTGCCGATCCTCGGCCTTGCGCTGCTCGCCGCCGCCGGCTGGTACGGCTACCAGTGGTGGACGCATGGCCGCTTCATGATCTCGACCGACGACGCCTATATCGAGGGCGACATCGCCTCGATCTCGCCGAAGGTCTCCGGCTATGTGGCCGCGGTCAATGTCGTCGCCAACCAGACGGTCAAGGCCGGCGATCCGCTCGTCACGCTCGACGACGGCGACTATCGTCTCGCGAAGGAACAGGCCGAGGCGCAGATCGCCACCCAGAAGCTGGCGCTCGACCGCATCGACGCGCAGATCGACGGCGCGAAGGCGAGCCTTGCCCAGGCGGAAGCCCAGAAGACCGCCTACCAGGCCGCGCTCAACGGCGCGGAAGTCGCCGAAAAGCGCGCCAAGGAGCTGAACGCCAAGGCCGTCGGCACCGCTGCCTCGCTCGACAGCGCCACGGTGGCGCTCGACCAGGCCAGGGCGAACCTCGTCGGCGCGGATGCCAATATCGTGTCCGCAAAGGCGAATATCGCGGTCCTCCAGGCCCAGCGCGCCGAGTCCGAGAGCGGCATCCGCACGCTCGAGCTTGCCCGCGACAAGGCCGCGCGCGACCTCGGCTTCACGGTGCTGAAGGCGCCCTATGACGGCGTCGTCGGCAATGTCTCCGTGCAGGTCGGCGACCTCGTCTCGGCCGGCCAACGCCTTGCCGCGCTGGTTCCGGTGACGGACCTCTATGTCGAGGCGAACTTCAAGGAAACGCAGATCGCCCATCTCGTGCCCGGCTCGAAGGTGCACCTGCATGTCGACGCCTATGAGGACGACGACATTCTCGGCACGGTGTCCTCGATCGCGCCGGCCTCCGGCTCGGTCTTCTCGCTGCTGCCGGCGGAGAACGCGACGGGCAACTTCACCAAGGTCACGCAGCGCGTGCCGGTCCGCATCGCCCTTCCGAAGGAAGCGCTGGACAGCGGCAAGCTTCGTGCGGGCCTGAGCGTGGTCGTCGATGTCGACAGCCGCACGGCCCCCGCGGGCTCGGCGGTCGCCGCGACGGCCGAGTAACTTTCGGATCCAACGTTTACCGCATTCGGCGGCCGGGTGACGACACGCGGCCGCAGGGTGCTCCAGCAAGGGAGCGCGGGCCATGGCCGCGACCGCTCAACCGACTGCCGGCGCATTTGCGGGCGCGCCCGCAAACCCCGACAAGGTTCCCGTCCGCCGCGTCATCGCGTTCTTCGCGATGGTCTTCGGCATGTTCATGTCGATCCTCGACATCCAGATCGTCTCGGCCTCGCTGTCGGAAATCCAGGCCGGTCTCGGCGCGGGCGCGGACGAGATCGCCTGGGTGCAGACCTCCTACCTGATCGCCGAAGTCATCATGATCCCGCTGTCGGGCACGCTGGCACGCATCGTCTCGACGCGCGTGCTGTTCAGCTTCTCGGCCGCCGGCTTCACCATCGCCAGCGCGCTTGCCGCGACCGCGACGAATATCGACCAGATGATCGTCTACCGCGCCATCCAGGGCTTCATCGGCGGCGGCATGATCCCCTCGGTCTTCGCGGCGGCCTTCACCATCTTCCCGCCCTCCAAGCGCTCCGTCGTCTCGCCGATGATCGGCCTCGTCGCGACGCTCGCCCCCACCATCGGCCCGACGGTCGGCGGCTATCTCAGCCATGCCTTCTCCTGGCACTGGCTGTTCCTCGTCAACATCATTCCCGGCATCATCGTCACGGTCCTCACCTTCAACCTGATCGACTTCGACAAGCCGGAATTCGGCCTGATGAAGCGCTTCGACTGGTGGGGGCTCATCTCCATGGCGGTGTTCCTCGGCTCGCTGGAATACGTGCTGGAAGAAGGCAACAACAAGGACTGGTTCAGCGACGAGCATATCGTCATGGGCTCGCTCGCCGTCGCCATCGGCGCCATCGTCTTCTTCTGGCGGGCCTTCAAGGTGCCGTTCCCGGTGGTGGACCTGCGCGCCTTCGCCAACCGCAACTTCGCCTTCGGCTCGGTCTTCTCCTTCGTCATGGGCATCGGGCTCTACGGCCTCACCTATCTCTATCCGCTCTATCTCGCCCGCATCCGGGGCTACGATTCGCTGATGATCGGCGAGACGATGTTCGTCTCGGGCCTTGCCATGTTCTGCACCGCGCCCATCGCCGGCATGATGTCGTCGCGGCTCGATCCGCGCGTCATGATGATGATCGGCTTCGGCGGCTTTGCGCTCGGCACATGGTCGATGACGCAGCTCACCGCCGACTGGGACTTCTACGAGCTCCTGGTGCCGCAGATCCTGCGCGGCGTCTCGCTGATGATCTGCATGGTGCCGATCAACAACGTGGCGCTCGGCACGCTGCCGCCCGACCGTATCCGCAACGCCTCCGGCCTTTTCAACCTGACGCGAAACCTCGGCGGGGCGGTGGGGCTCGCGGTCATCAACACGATCCTCACCCAGCGCTCGCAGGAACATTACCTGCGCCTGTCCGAGCATGTGCAGTGGGGCAATCCGGTCGCCGTCGAGCAGCTGCGCAACATGGCCTCGAACTTTTCCGCCCACGGTCTCGACGGGCCGACCATCGCCATCAAGCAGATGGCCGGCATGGTGCAGCAGCAGGCCTATATCCTGTCCTTCATCGATATCTTCCTGCTCCTGACCATCCTCTTCGGTTCGCTCGTCGTCTGCGCCTTCGCGATCAGCAAGCCGCAATCGGGCGTCGGGGGCGGAGGCGGGCACTGAGCCCGCCCGAAATCCTCTTGCCGGGACATCGGTCCGTCCGCCAGAATGGCGGCGTGATCGATGCCCGGAGACAAGCATGTCCTTCAATCCCACCCGCCGCCATCTCCTGACAGCCGCGGGCGGCCTCGGCCTCTCCCTCGCCCTGCCGAGGCTCGCGGCTGCCGCCGGGGCGCAGCGCCCCGCGACGGACGCCACCTTTCTCTTTTCCTGCGACGTGCATGCCTGCCTCGTCTCGGCGGACGGCCTTAGTCCGAACTGCGCGGCCGAGGGCAAGACGGATGCTGCGCTGCTGCGGCATGTCGCGGCGGTCAACGCGGTCGGCGGGCTCGTCTGGCCGGCGGTGATCGACGGTAAGCCCTCCGGCCTTGCGAGCGCCGGCGCGCCCATCGCCGCGCCGCTGGGCCTTGTGCTCGGCGGCGACATGACGGACGACGGCGGCGGGCAGGTGAAGGTGCCGGGCGAGGGGTGGCAGCTCCAGCAATTCGCCAGCCGCTACCAGCAGGGCACCGGGCCGGACCGGGTGCACTATCCCGTCTATAACGGCCTCGGCAATCACGACCTCGACCAGGACGGCGTGCCGCCGCATGTCGACTGGTATCGCCGGGAACTGCGCGATTATGTCGAGCTCAACCACCGCTCCACGGTCTTCTACAAGGCGCCGGTGCCGGTGACGAACTACGATCTCGATTCGGACAACTATTCCTGGGACTGGGGCGGGCTGCACCTCATCCAGCTCCAGCGCTTCGGCGGCGACCACACCAAGGGCGCCATCAGCGGCCTCAACTGGCTGCAGCAGGACCTTGCAACCTATGCCGCAGACGGCCGGCCCGTCGTGCTCTTCCAGCACTACGGCTGGGACCACTTCTCCACCGAGCACTGGGACCCGGCGGCGAAGACCTTCGATCCGACCGGCGCCGGTCCCGCGCACTGGTGGAGCGACGAGGAGCGCGCCGCCCTCCTTGCCGCCCTCAAGGGCTACAATGTCGCCGGCATCTTCCATGGCCACGAGCATCCGACGCCGATGATCTACAACCGCGAGGGCTACGATATCTTCAAGCCCATTGCCGCCTTCCTGGGCGGCCTCGCGCTGGTGCGCGTCACCGACACCTTTATGGACGTCGCCCTCGCGAAGGCCGGCGAGAACCCCGCCGATCTCCTCTTCACCCACGCCTTCAGCAAGCGTCTCTAGGGCCCGTAAAACCGGCCTTCCGACCTTGCCTGAAAATTTCTGATTTACGTACATCAAAAATTCCTCTAAGGGTCTCGCCACGGAGGAGAGATGAGACCCACGGTTCACGATATCGCCGACAAGGCGGGCGTCAGCCTCGCCACGGTCGACCGCGTCCTGAACGACCGGCCGGGCGTGCGCGGCGTCACGCGCGCGAGGGTCGAGGCGGCGATCGCCGCGCTCGGCTATGTGCGCGACGTCGCGGCGGCGAACCTTGCCAAGGGCCGCGTCTATCCGCTCGTCTTCATCCTGCCGGAAGGCGACAATCCCTTCATGCGCGGGCTGGAGGCGGAGGTGCGCCGCGCCGGCCTCCATTCCGCCGCCGAGCGCACCCGCCTTTCCGTGGCGACAGTGCCGGCCTTCGACGCGGCGGCGCTGGCGAAGGCCATCGATGCCGCCATCGCCGAAGACGTCTCCGGCATCGCCGCCGTCGCCGTGGATGCGCCGGAAGTCTCCGACGCCATCGCCCGCGCGCATGAAGCCGGCATTCCCGTCGTCACCCTCGTTTCCGATCTTGCCGGCTCTGGCCGCGATCATTTCGTCGGTGTCGACAATATCGCCGCCGGCCGCACCGCCGGCAGCCTGATGGGCCGCTTCCTCGGCGGCCGGCCAGGCCCCGTCGCGGTGCTCGCCGGCTCCATGCGCGTGCGCGACCATGGCGAGCGTCTCGAAGGCTTTCTTGCCGCCATGTCGGCCATGCCGGAGCCCCGCGCCATCCTGCCGGTGCTGGAAGGGCAGGACGATCCGGAGCTCTCCCTCTCGCTGATCGCCGATTGCCTCGCCAACGTGCCGGATCTCGCCGGCATCTACAGCCTCGGCGCAGGCAATCGCGGCCTCATCGCCGCGCTTTCGGCGGGGGGCAGGGGCGATCTCTGCGTGATCGTGCACGAGCTGACCGGCGAGACCCGGGCGGCGCTGCAAGCCGGTTTCGTCGATGCCGTGCTCAACCAGGATGCCGGCCACGAGGTGCGCAGCGCCGTCCGCGTGCTGCGCGCCAAGGCGGACGGCCTGCCGGTCAACGCCGCGCAGGAGCGAATCCGCCTCGACATCTTCATCAAGGACAACCTCCCGGCCGGCCCGGACGAGGAAAACTAGGAGACAGCCATGTATCTCGGGATCGACCTCGGCACGTCGGGCGTGAAAGCCATGCTGATCGATGCGGACCAGACCGTCGTCGGCTCGGCCTCCGGCAGGGAGGTCGAGACCGCGCGCCTTCACGCCGGCTGGTCGGAGCAGGACCCGGCCGACTGGATCCGCGCGACGGAGGAGGCGATCGCCAGCCTTCGCGCCGCGCACCCCGCCGAATTTTCCGCCGTGCGCGGCATCGGCCTTTCCGGCCACATGCATGGCGCGACGCTGGTCGATGCGGACGACAGGGTGCTGCGCCCCTGCATCATGTGGAACGACACGCGCAGCCACAGGGAAGCCGCCGCGCTCGACGCCGATCCGCGCTTTCGAAAGATTACCGGCAATATCGTCTTCCCCGGCTTCACCGCGCCGAAGCTCGCCTGGGTGAAGAACAACGAGCCCGATGTCTTCGCCAAGGTCCGCTGGGTGCTGCTGCCCAAGGACTATCTCCGCCTCTGGTTGACGGGCGAGCATCTTTCCGAAATGTCCGATTCCGCCGGCACGTCCTGGCTCGATACCGGCGCGCGTAAATGGTCCGCCGAGCTGCTGGCCGCGACCGACCTCGAAGAGCGCCAGATGCCGGGCCTCGTGGAAGGCACCGAGCCGGCCGGTATGTTGCGGCCGGAGCTATCGTCTAAATGGGGCCTCGGCGAGGGTGTCGTCGTTGCCGGTGGGGCAGGGGACAATGCGGCTTCGGCCTGCGGCATGGGCACGGTGCGCGAGGGCACGGCCTTCGTTTCGCTGGGCACCTCCGGCGTGCTTTTCGCCGCCAATGCCAGCTACCTGCCGAACCCGGAAAGCGCCGTGCACGCCTTCTGCCACGCGCTGCCGAACACCTGGCACCAGATGGGCGTCATCCTTTCCGCCACCGATGCGCTCAACTGGCATTCGCGCGTCACCGGCGCTTCCGCCGCCGATCTCACGAAGGAACTCGGCGAGGCGCTGAAGGCCCCGTCGAGCGTCACCTTCCTGCCCTATCTCTCGGGCGAGCGCACGCCGCACAACGATGCCGCCATCCGCGGTGCCTTCCTCGGCCTCGGCCATGAGAGCGGCCGGCCGGTGCTGACGCAGGCCGTGCTGGAGGGCGTTTCCTTCGCGCTTCGCGACAATCTCGAAGCGCTGAAATCCGCCGGCACGCGACTTTCCCGCGTCACCGCCATCGGCGGCGGTTCGCGCTCGCATTACTGGCTGAAGTCCATCGCGACGGCCCTGAACCTTCCCGTCGACCTGCCGGCCGACGGCGATTTCGGCGCGGCCTTCGGCGCCGCCCGCCTCGGCCTCATCGCCGCGACCGGCGCGAACCCGACGGAGGTGCTGACCGCCCCCGCCACCGCGGAAACCATCGAACCCGAGGCAGCGCTCACCGCTGCCTACGAGGATGCCTACCAGCGCTACCGCCGGCTCTATCCGGCGATCCGCGCCGCCTACTGATCAACGACCATTCGAGAGGAGACACCCATGGCCACCGGCTTTTTCGGCGATATCGCCAAGATCAGATATGAAGGTCCCGAGAGCACCAATCCGCTCGCCTTCCACCACTACAATCCCGACGAGATCGTCATGGGCAAGCGCATGGAGGATCACCTGCGCTTCGCCGTCGCCTACTGGCATACCTTCGTCTGGCCGGGCGGCGACCCCTTCGGTGGCCAGACCTTCGAACGTCCGTGGTTCGAGGACAGCATGAAGGCGGCGAAGCTGAAGGCCGACGTCGCCTTCGAATTCTTCCAGCTCCTCGGCGTGCCCTTCTACTGCTTCCATGACGCGGACGTGCGCCCGGAAGGCAAGGACTTCGTCGAGAACACGAAGAACCTCAACGAGATCGTCGACTATTTCGCCGAAAAGCAGGCCGCGACCGGCGTCAAGCTGCTCTGGGGCACGGCGAACCTCTTCTCGAACCGCCGTTACATGGGCGGCGCCGCGACCAATCCGGACCCGGACGTCTTCGCCTTTGCCGCTGCGACGGTGAAGACCTGCATCGACGCGACGCAGCGCCTCGGTGGCGACAACTATGTGCTCTGGGGCGGCCGCGAGGGCTACGAGACCTTGCTCAACACCAATATCGGCCAGGAGCTCGACCAGCTCGGACGCTTCGTCAACATGGTGGTGGAATACAAGCACAAGATCGGTTTCAAGGGCGCGATCCTCATCGAGCCGAAGCCGCAGGAGCCGACCAAGCACCAGTACGACTACGACGTCGCGACGGTCTATGGCTTCCTGAAGAAGTACGGCCTTGAAAACGAGGTGAAGCTCAATATCGAGCAGGGCCATGCGATCCTCGCCGGCCATTCCTTCGAGCACGAGCTGGCGCTCGCCAATGCGCTCGGCGTTTTCGGCTCCATCGACATGAACCGCAACGACTACCAGTCCGGCTGGGATACCGACCAGTTCCCCAACAACGTGCCGGAAATGGCGCTGGCCTATTACCAGGTGCTTGCCGGCGGCGGCTTCACGACGGGCGGCACCAATTTCGACGCCAAGCTGCGCCGCCAGTCCATCGACCCGGCGGATCTCCTCATCGGTCATATCGGCGGCATGGATTGCTGCGCGCGCGGCCTGAAGGCGGCGGCGAGAATGATCGAGGACAAGGCGCTCTCCGGCCCGCTCGCCGAGCGCTATGCCGGCTGGCAGAAGCCGGATGCACAGAAGATTCTTTCCGGCGGTTCCTCGCTGGAAGCGCTGGAGGCCTATGTACTTTCCGGCGGCATCAACCCGCAGCCGCGCTCCGGCAGGCAGGAGCTGCTGGAGAACGTGGTCAACCGCTACGTTTGAATGGCTTTGCGATGTCCAGAGGGGCGCCGAATGGCGCCCTTTTCGTTGCAGGCTGAAACGTGCTCCGCAAATACCCCTCCGGCCTGCACCCATGCCGGCTGAGACAGCTACCGCTTCAAAAACCGCCGCGCCGGGGTGGAGACGGAGTTGCGCACGATGAGGTCCGGCGTCAGCAGGATTTCGGCTTCCGGCGGTGCGCTGCCAGAGAGCAGTTCCAAGAGAAGCGCCATGGAACTCCTGCCGATGGCGGTGCGTGGCTGGCGGATCGTGGTGAGGGAAGGCGTCATGAAGGTCGCCTGCGGCACGTCGTCGAAGCCGGTCACGGAAAAGTCGGTCGGGATATCGTAGCCGCGCGCGCCGAGGCCGATCATCACGCCGATGGCCGTCTGGTCGTTGACGCACATGAAGGCGCTCGGCAGCGTGTCGCGCATGAAGAGCTGTTCGAGTGCGAGGCGCCCGCTCTCGATGGTGCCGTCGCCTTCGAGGATGATGCGCTCGCCCGCCGGCACGCCGGCGGCGTCCAGCCCCTCGTCATAGCCCTGCCGGCGGCGGCTATAGGCAAGGCGGGTGCGCGAATCGCCGATGAAGGCGATCTTGCGGTGGCCCTCGGCGATGAGCAGGTCGACGGCCTTGCGCGCGCCCTCGGTATCGTCGACTCCCACATAGGGAATGCCGCCGTTATAGACCGGCTCGAAGACGCCGACGCTGGGCGGCAGGCGGGCCGTCATCGTCTGGTGGCCGAAGGGCAGGATGCCGGTGAAGAGGATCAGCCCGGCCGCCTGGTTGGAATTCAGGAATTTCAGATATTCGAGGCCGCGCTGCGGATCGTTCTGCGTATGGCCGATGAGGATGCCATAGCCATGCGCGCGCGCCTCGTTTTCGAGGCCGACGAGGATGTTGGAGAAGTTCGGATCGCCGATATCGGGCGCGACGACCAGGATCATGTTCGACCGTCCGAGGCGGAGACTCCGCGCCATCGCATTGGTCGTGTAGCCGGTGATGGCGATGGCCTGGTTGACCTTCAGCCGCGTCGAGTTCGCCACCTTTTCCGGCGTATGGATCGCCCGGGACACGGTCGCGATCGAGACCTGCGCGATACGCGCGACATCCTCGATCGTGGCGGGGCTGGACGACGACAAACTGTTTCTCACTTAGCGGTCGCAGGTCCGGAAAGATAAAAAACGGCATCCGGAACTGCAAGGATCAAAGGACTTGCGGGGACACTACACAGACTGGCCCGAGGGTCAAACGACGCTTGGTGGAAATTCTCGATATCCAACGATGTAAACCTTTACATAGATCGTGTAAAGGTTTACATCATGCTCAAGCGGTAGGGAGCCGCAGGGAGGAAATCGATGAATCCGGACGCTGCCGACGGGGCTCCCGTCGTCCTTGCCGCACGCCGTATCAGCAAGTCTTTCAATGGCGTGCAGGTGCTGTTCAGCGTCAATTTCGAGCTGCGTGCCGGCGAGATTCATGCGCTCATGGGCGAGAACGGCGCCGGCAAGTCGACGCTGGTGAAGATCCTCTCCGGTTTCGAGCAGCCGACCTCCGGCGAGATTCTGCTGGACGGCCAGCCCGTGAAGCTGCCGCCGAACGGGCAGGCCGAGGCGCTCGGCATCGTCATCATCCATCAGGAATTCAACCTTGCCGAACATCTCACCGTCACCGAGAGCCTGTTTCTCGGGCGCGAGGTCACGCGCTTCGGCGTGCTCGACCGCAAGTTCATGCGCGCCGAGACGCGCCGCGTGCTTGACCAGCTCGGCTCCCATGTCGACGAGAACGCGCAGATCAGCTCGCTTTCCATCGCCGACAAGCAGATGGTGGAGATCGCGAAAGCCATCAGCCGCGACGCGCGCATCATCTTCATGGACGAGCCGACCGCCGTCCTCTCCCGCGAGGAGACCAACTATCTCTTCCGTCAGGTCCGCAAATTGCGCGAAAAGGGCACGTCCTTCGTCTTCGTCTCGCACAAGCTGGACGAGGTGATGGAACTCACCGACCGCGTCACGGTGCTGCGCGACGGGCAATGGGTGAAGACGGCGCCGACGAGCATTCTCGACGGCGAGTCGATCGCCCAGCTCATGGTCGGCCGCGAGCTCTCCAGCCTCTATCCCGCCAAGCAGGAGCCGAGCGTCGACGAAGAGGTGACGCTGTCTGTCGAGGGGCTTTCCACGCATTATGTCAAGGATGCGAGCTTCGAGGTCCGCAAGGGCGAGATCCTCGGTTTTTCCGGTCTGATCGGCTCCGGCCGCACCGAGCTGATGGAAGCCGTCGCGGGCCTGCGGGCGCGTTCGGCCGGCGAGGTTTCGGTGCGGGGCGAGACGGTTCCGGGCGGCGACGTCCATGCCGCCAACCGCGTCGGCATCGCCTACATGACCAAGGACCGCAAGCACAAGGGCCTGCTGCTGAACTCGCGCATGACGGCGAACCTCACGCTGCAATCGCTGGAGCAGCATGGCAAATATGGCTATCTCAGCCCGAAGAGCGAGGCCGCCGCGTTGGAGCGCGCCCGCCGCCGCTTCGACATCCGCGTGCGCGACGGGCGCGTCGTCGCCGGGCGCATGTCGGGCGGCAACCAGCAGAAGCTGCTGCTCGCCAAGGTCATGGAAACCGAGCCTGACGTCATCATCATCGATGAGCCGACGCGCGGCATTGATGTGGGCACCAAGCAGCAGATCTACCATTTCATCTCGGCGCTCGCCCGCGACGGCAAGTCGATCATCGTCGTCTCCTCGGAGATGCCGGAGATCATCGGCCTGTGCACGCGCGTCGCCGTCATGCGGGAAGGGCGGATCGTCGGCATTCTCGAAGGCGAGGAGATCTCCGAGCAGGAGATCATGCGCTATTCGGCCGGCCTCAAGAAGAAGACCGCGGCCTGATCGCCGCCAGCACAACGAATTACGTCGGGGACGAACATGACGGAAGACGCAGTCGAAACCAAGCCGCGGGGCCGAAGCTGGCGGGATGTGGACCTGAGGGCCGTCGCGCCCTTCGCCGCGCTCGCGCTGCTCCTCATCGTCGGCGCGCTGGTGAACCCCAATTTCATCGGGCTCAACAACCTCGCCAATGTCGCGACGCGCAGCGCCTTCATCGCGATCATCGCGGTCGGCGCGACCTTCGTCATCTCCTCCGGCGACCTCGACCTCTCGGTCGGCTCGATGGTCGCCTTCGTCGCCTCGATCATGATCCTCTTCATGAATTCCGGTGTGATTGCCGATCCCGGCCTGATGCTCGCCGCCGCCATGGTGTTGACGGTCGTCATCGGTGCGGCCTGCGGCCTTGCCAACGGGCTCATCACCACGGTCGGCAGGATCGAGCCCTTCATCGCCACGCTCGGCACGATGGGCATCTATCGCGGCCTCACCACCTGGCTGTCGCAGGGCGGCGCGATTACGCTGCGCGAGCCGGAATTGCAGGCGATGTATCGTCCGGCCTATTTCGGCTACATCCTCGGCGTGCCGGTGCCGATCGTCATCATCCTCGTCGTCACCGCCATCGCCGCCTTCGTCCTCTACCGCACGCGCTACGGCCGCCATGTCGTGGCGGTCGGCTCGAACAGCGATGTCGCGCGCTATTCCGGCATCCCGGTCAACCGGGTGCGCACCATCGCCTTCGTCATCCAGGGCCTGTGCGTCGCCATCGCCGTGCTGCTCTACGTGCCGCGCCTCGGTTCTACCTCGGCCACCACGGGCATCCTGTGGGAGTTGCAGGCGATCACCGCGGTCGTCGTCGGCGGCACAGCGCTGAAGGGCGGGGCGGGGCGCGTCTGGGGCACGATCTGCGGCGCCTTCATCCTGGAGCTGGTCGGCAACATCATGCTGCTCTCCAACTTCATCAGCGAATACCTGATCGGGGCCATCCAGGGCGCGATCATCATCATTGCGATGCTCGTCCAGCGCTCGCTGGTGCGGAAGTCGTAGGACCAACCGGGCCAACAGGTCGCCCGGCACAAAGGAAGACCTGGTTTTTGGGAGGAAACTCATGCGCAAGAAACTTTTGGGCCTGACGGTCGCCGCCATGGCGCTCATCGCCGGCGCCGTCCATGCGGAAGACAAGAAAGTGACGATCGGCGTGTCGATCCCGGCTGCCGACCATGGCTGGACCTCCGGCGTCGTCTACCACGCCGAGCGTGTCGCCAAGCTCCTGATGGAGCGCAATCCGGGCCTCAACGTCATCGTCAAGACCTCGCCGGATCCGGCAAGCCAGGCGAATGCCGTGCAGGACCTCGAAACGCAGGGCATCGACGCACTCGTCATCCTGCCGACCGACCCGGATCCGCTCGTCAACGCCATCAAGGAAGTCAAGGGCAAGGGCACCTTCGTCGCGCTCGTCGACCGCGCGCCGAGCACCAACGACAATTCCGTGCGTGACCTCTATGTCGCCGGCAACAACTTCGCCCTCGGCCAGACGGCCGGCGAATATATCAAGACCACGACGCCGGATGCCGAAGTCGTCGTCATCCGCGGCATGGCGATCCCGATCGACCAGCAGCGCCAGGACGGTTTCGACAAGGGCATCGAGGGCTCGGGCGTCAAGGTTCTCGACCGCCAGTACGGCAACTGGAACCGCGACGACGCCTTCAAGGTCATGCAGGACTACCTGACCAAGTACCAGAAGATCGACGTCGTATGGTGCCAGGACGACGACATGGCCGTCGGCGTTCTCCAGGCCATCGAGCAGGCCGGCCGCACGGACATCCAGTATGTCATCGCCGGCGCCGGCTCCAAGGACATGATCAAGAAGGTCATGGACGGCGACAAGATGATCCCGGTCGACGTGCTCTATCCGCCGGCAATGGTGGGCACCGCGCTCGAAATGACCGCCGCCAACTTCTACGGCCAGGTTCCGGTCCGCGGCGTCTACACCATCGACGCCACACTGGTGACGAAGGACAACGCGAAGGACTTCTACTTCCCCGATTCCCCGTTCTGATCTGACGATGAAGCGAGCCGCCCGGGTTTTTGCCCGGGCGGTTCGTCCATGACCGCGCCACACTCTCTGTCGTCATTCTCGGGCTTGACCCGAGGATACACCCGCGGGTGTGGCGTGGATGGTCGGGTCAGGTCCGACCATGACGAAGGAGAGGGGAGAGGGCGGAGCGAGGTACTGGCACCGGCTTGGCGGACGCCCTTGGTGCCGCGTCGCCACCGCCCCTCACATTCCATCAACTCTTATAATTCCGCATTGCCCGCCCGGCCAAAGGCCGATAGCTTTCCACGCGCTGCGGTACGTACTGCAAAAATATCATCGACTGGCCGCGACCATGGCCAGCTCCATGGGAGGAAGCCGAAATGAAGACGATCAAGGGCCCCGGCCTGTTTCTCGCACAGTTCGCGGGCGATGCCGCGCCGTTCAACTCCTGGGACTCGATCACCAAATGGGCGGCCGACATCGGCTACAAGGGCGTGCAGGTGCCGACCTGGGACACGCGCCTCATCGACCTGAAAAAGGCGGCGGAATCCAAGGCCTATTGCGACGAGTTCGCCGGCAAGGCGCGCGAGAACGGCGTCGAGATCACCGAGCTTTCCACCCATCTGCAGGGCCAGCTCGTCGCCGTGCATCCGGCCTATGACGAGGCCTTCGACGGCTTTGCCGTGCCCGAAGTGCGCGGCAATCCGAAGGCGCGGCAGGCATGGGCGGTGGAGCAGGTGAAGCTGGCGCTGACGGCCTCGAAGAACCTCGGCCTCGACGCGATGGCCAGCTTCTCCGGCGCGCTGGCCTGGCCCTTCGTCTATCCCTGGCCGCAGCGTCCCGCCGGCCTTGTCGAAACCGCCTTCGATGAACTGGCGAAGCGCTGGACACCGATCCTCGATCATGCCGAGGAGAACGGGGTCGACATCTGCTACGAGATCCATCCGGGCGAGGACCTGCACGACGGCATCACCTACGAGATGTTCCTGGAGCGCACCGGCAACCATGCCCGCGCCTGCATGCTCTACGATCCCTCGCACTATGTCCTGCAGTGCCTCGACTATCTCGACAATATCGACATCTACAAGGACCGCATCCGCATGTTCCATGTGAAGGATGCCGAGTTCAACCCGACGGGCCGGCAGGGCGTCTATGGCGGCTATCAGGGCTGGGTCAACCGCGCCGGCCGCTTCCGCTCGCTCGGCGACGGACAGGTGGATTTCGGCGCGGTCTTCTCCAAGATGGCCGCCAACGATTTCGCCGGCTGGGCGGTGGTGGAATGGGAATGCGCTCTGAAGCACCCGGAGGACGGCGCGCGCGAGGGGGCGGAGTTCGTGAACGCGCATATCATCCGCGTGACGGAAAAGGCGTTCGACGATTTTGCCGATGCGGGGACGGATCAGGCGGCGAACCGGCGCATGCTCGGGCTTTGAGGGTGTAGGGGCACCCCCTCTGCCCTGCCGGGCATCTCCCCCACAAGGGGGGAGATCGGATGAGGCGATGCTTTGCCCTTCCCGACCGGGCGATGAGGATCATGTTAGGCACCAGTCAATCTCCCCCCTTGTGGGGGAGATGTCACGAAGTGACAGAGGGGGGTAAGCCTCCCGCAGCAACATCAAGGAGGAAACCCCCCATGGCAATCGAAGGAAGCGCAAGCGAGGCGCGGGAGCGCCGCATCCGGCTCGGCATGGTCGGCGGCGGTTCGGGCGCCTTCATCGGCGCGGTGCACCGCATCGCCGCCCGGCTGGACGACCACTACGAGCTCGTCGCCGGCGCGCTGTCGTCCTCGCCGGAAAGGGCCGAGCAGTCGGCGCGCGAGCTCGGGCTCGACCCATCGCGCAGCTACGGCAGCTTCAAGGAGATGGCGATCCGCGAGGCCAAGCTGAAGAACGGCATCGAGGCGGTGGCGATCGTCACGCCCAACCACGTGCATTACGAGGCGGCCAAGGAATTCCTGAAGCGCGGCATCCACGTCATCTGCGACAAGCCGCTGACCTCGACGCTGGCCGACGCGCGCAAGCTGAAGAAGCTGGCGGAGGAGAGCGACGCGCTCTTCGTGCTGACGCATAATTACACCGGCTACCCCATGGTGCGGCAGGCCCGGGAGATGATCCAGAACGGCGAGCTCGGCACGATCCGCCTCGTCCAGATGGAATATCCGCAGGACTGGTTGACGGAGGATATCGAATCGAGCGGCCAGAAGCAGGCCGCCTGGCGCACGGACCCCACCAAATCCGGCGCGGGCGGCTCCACAGGTGATATCGGCACGCATGCCTACAATCTCGGCTGCTTCGTCTCCGGCCTCGAACTGGAAGAGCTTGCCGCCGACCTCGACAGCTTCGTGCCGGGCCGCAGGCTGGACGACAACGCCCATGTCATGATGCGCTTCAAGGAGAAGGACGGCGTGCGGGCCAAGGGCACGCTCTGGTGCAGCCAGGTCGCGCCCGGCCACGAGAACGGCCTGAAGGTCCGCGTCTATGGCACGAAGGGCGGCCTTGAATGGGTGCAGGCCGATCCGAACTATCTCTGGTACACGCCCTTCGGCGAGCCGAAGCGTCTCATCACGCGCAACGGTGCGGGCTCCGGCCCCGCCGCCGCCCGCGTCAGCCGCGTACCCTCCGGCCACCCGGAAGGCTATCTCGAAGGCTTCGCCAACATCTATTCCGAAGCCGCGCGCGCCATCCATGCCAAGCGCAGCGGCGCGAAGGTCGATCCCGCCGTCATCTATCCGACGGTCGACGACGGCCTCAAGGGCATGCTCTTCGTCGATGCCTGCGTGCAGTCCTCGAAGCGGAACGGGGCCTGGGTGAAGGTCTGACATCGAAAGCCGGATCGCCGTGTAGTCGCGGCGATCCGCTCCCTCAGGAAAAGATGCTGCCGAGGCGGATGACCAGCTTCTTGTCGAACAGGTGGCCGCGCTCGAACATCCAGTTCAGCGCATCCCTCGTTTCCCAGGGCCGCTTGTAGGGGCGGGCGCTCGTCAGGGCCTCGAAGACGTCGCAGACGGTGGCGAGGCGGACCTCGGGGCTGATCCGGTCAGCCTTCAGGCCGAGAGGATAGCCGCTGCCGTCGAGCGCTTCATGATGGTGGCGGCAGATTTCGAGGACGGTGTCCGAAATGCCGTCCTGCTCCTTCAGCAACCGGTATCCGAGCTCCGGGTGGGTGCGGATCAGGCGCTTCTCATCCGTATCGAGCCCCCCGGCCTTGTTGAGCACCGTGTTCGGGACCATGAGCTTGCCGACATCGTGCAGCAGGCCCGCCACACCCAGCTCGCGCACCGCGTCCTCGCCGTAGTGGAGCAGGCGGGCAAGCCGCATCATGAGGGCGCTCACCGCCAGCGAGTGGACATAGGTTCCCTCGTCCTTGGTCTTCAGGCGCGTGACCTTCAGGAAGACGTCGGGATCCGCATCGATACGGTCGGAGATATCGTCCGCGACCGGCCCCAGCGCCTCGGCCTCCAGTCGGCCGGATCGGACGGCCGCGAAGCCGTCGCGCAGGGCCTGCGCCGATTGCGAGACGATCTCGAGCGTGCGCTTTTGTTCTTCGGCCTTGGTGGCGGCTGCGGCTTCCGCCGCGGCGCCGATATGCACCATGCTCTTCTGCGTGTTGACCAGGACATAGGCGGCCGATGTCGCGAGGATCGCGCGCAGCATCTCGTCGGATTGCACGTAGAAGCGGCGGCCGGAAAACTCGTCGTTCGGGCATTCCATCGCTTCGATGAACATGCCCTTTCGCACGAGATGTTTCGGGATTCTCTGCACCACGCATCCAACTCCGTCCCCAACTTGGCCATAGTGTGGGCGAAATCCCTAACCCTTGTTTAAGGCGTTTCTGTTTTAGGCGGCAAAGCGGCCGGGGTGCCGGGAATCTTGCTTTTTACAGGCATGCACATTACTGCAACGTTGCAGATTCGATTTAACGCCGAGTACAGAATGACCCCGGATACCAAGATTCTAGCCGACCGCTTCCCCGGCGATTTCCTCTTCGGCGTGGCGACCGCCGCGTTCCAGATCGAGGGTGCGGCGAAGATGGACGGGCGCAAGCCGTCGATCTGGGATGCCTTCTCCAACATGCCGGGCCGCGTTTATGGCCGGCACAATGGCGATGTCGCCTGCGATCATTACAACCGGCTGGAGCAGGACCTCGACCTCATCCAGTCGCTCGGCGTCGAGGCCTACCGCTTCTCCATCGCCTGGCCGCGCATCGTTCCGGAGGGCACCGGACCGGTGAACGAGAAAGGGCTCGATTTCTACGACCGCCTCGTCGATGGCCTCAAGGCTCGCGGCATCAAGGCTTTCGCGACGCTCTACCATTGGGACCTGCCGCTGATGCTGGCGGGCGACGGCGGCTGGACGGCGCGGCAGACGGCCTATGCCTTCCAGCGCTACGCCAGGACCGTCATCGCCCGGCTCGGCGACCGGCTGGATGCGGTGGCGACCTTCAACGAGCCCTGGTGCTCCGTCTGGCTGAGCCACCTCTACGGCATCCATGCGCCCGGCGAGCGCAACATGGATGCGGCGCTGCATGCGCTGCATTTCACCAATCTCGCCCATGGCCTCGGCGTCTCGGCCATCCGCGCCGAGCGGCCGGAGCTTCCCGTCGGCCTCGTGCTGAACGCTCATTCGATCTATCCCGGCAGCGACAGCCCGGCCGACGAGGCGGCCGCAAGCCGCGCCTTCGATTTTCACAACGGCGTCTTCTTCGGCCCGGTCTTCAAGGGCGAATATCCGGAAAGCTTCCTCTCCGCCCTCGGCCACCGCATGCCCGAGATCGAGCCCGGCGACATGGAGACGATTGCCCAGCCACTCGACTGGTGGGGCCTCAACTACTACACGCCGATGCGCGTCGCCGCCGATCCGGCGGAAGGCGCGGAGTTCCCGGCGACCGTACCGGCCCCGCCGGTTGCCGATGCCAAGACGGATATCGGCTGGGAGGTCTACGCCCCCGCGCTCGGCGATCTCGTGCGCAGGCTCAATGCCGATTATGCGCTGCCCGACTGCTACATCACGGAAAACGGTGCCTGCTACAATATGGGCGTCGAGAATGGCACGGTGGACGACCAGCCCCGCCTCGACTACATCGCCGAACATCTCGGCGTGACGGCGGACCTTGTAAGCGAGGGCTATCCGATGCGCGGCTATTTTGCCTGGAGCCTCATGGACAATTTCGAGTGGGCGGAAGGGTATCGCATGCGCTTCGGCATCGTGCATGTCGATTACGAGACGCAGGTGCGCACGGTGAAGAAGAGCGGCCACTGGTATGCGGCGCTTGCCGGGGCGTTTCCCAAGGGGAACCATCGGAAGGGCTAGCTTGGCGCCGGCCCTCATCCGTCTGCCGGCACCTTCTCCCCGCAAGCGGGGAGAAGGGATTTGGGGCGCTGCCGCATCCTATCTCTATCGGTCCAGTTTTTGGAAAAACGGCGAGGCATTCCCCTTCTCCCCGCTTGCGGGGAGAAGGTCGCGGCAGCGGGATGAGGAGCTTTCGCCTCTATTTCCCGAGATGCCGCTCGCCGCGCTTCTTCGCAAGGTCCATCTGCTTCTGCCGCTGGCGGAAGCGCATGCGGTCCTCCTCGCTGCGCGTCTCATGGCAATGCGGGCAGGAGACGCCGGCCTCGTAGAGCGGGGAGGCGATCTCCTCGGCGGTCAGCGGGTGGCGGCAGGCGCGGCAGAGTTTGTGCTCGCCTTCCTCCAGGCCATGGGTGACGGAGACGCGCTCGTCGAAGACGAAGCAGGCGCCTTCCCACAGGCTTTCCTCCGGCGGCACGTCCTCGAGATATTTCAGGATGCCGCCCTTGAGGTGGTAGACCTCGTCGAAGCCCTCGGCCTTCATGAAGGCGGTCGCCTTCTCGCAGCGGATGCCGCCGGTGCAGTACATGGCGATCTTCGGCTTGTTGTGCAGGCCGGTGTTCCGGCGCACCCAGTCCGGGAATTCGCGGAAGGTCTTGGTGTTGGGGTCGACCGCGCCCTTGAAGATGCCGATCGCCGTCTCGTAGTCGTTGCGCGTGTCGATGACGATCGTGTCCGGATCGGAGATCAGCGCGTTCCAGTCCTTCGGCGCGACATAGGTGCCGACGGAGCGGTTGGGGTCGATGTCCTCGACGCCCATGGTGACGATCTCCTTCTTGAGCCGCACCTTCATGCGCAGGAAGGGCATGTCGCCGGCGCGGCTTTCCTTGTGCTCCAGCCCGGAAAATTCCGGCTGGCCGCGCAGGAAGGACAGCACGGCGCGGACGCCGGCATCCGGCCCGGCGATGGTGCCGTTGATGCCCTCATGGGCGAGCAGCAGCGTGCCGCGCACGCCGTTTTCCTCGCAGAGCGCCTGCAGGGGCGCGCGCAGTTCGGCAAAGCGCGGAACCGAGACGAAATGATAGAGCGCGGCGACGAGGAAGCCGTCGTTTCCAGCGGGCGAAGGGATCGTGTTTGTCATGGCCGCCACATACAGCTTTGGCGCATTTCAGGCAATGCGGCGTGGTGTAACGGATCAGGCGAGCTGGCGAAGGCTCGCGCCATTGCTGATGCCGAGCGCCATCGACTGGTTGGAATAGCGGCTCTCGCCGGTCACTTCGCGGCCCACCCAGTTGGGCAGTTCCGGCTCGTCGTGGATCGAGGAGAGCTCGACCTCGGCGATCACCAAGCCGCGATGGGCGCCGTCATAGACGTCGACCTCCCAGACATGGCCTTCATAGGGCACCTTGTAGCGCACTTTCTCGATGACCTTGCCGACCGCATGGCGCAGCATATCCTCGGCCTCGTCGCGATCGATGTCGAATTCGTATTCGTCGCGCACCAGCGCGGCATGGCCGACCTTCAGCGTGATGCGCGCCCGTCCGTCGCCATAGAGGCGAACCCGCAGCGACCGGTCGTCCTGCGCGACGATATAGGCCTGCCTTATGGCGATGCCCTCGTTCGCGGAGCTACGCCATCGTTGCCCGGATACCAGGAACTTCCGCTCGATCTCTTTTGCCATAGGCATGCTTTCGCTGTTGGAGATGGGCTTGGGCGAGGCAAACACTACACGATAAGTGTGTCATGACAAGGCCATGAATCATGCTTTAGGCTCGACACGACGTCGCGGACGCGGTATGCCGCTCTCAATTCAATCGTTTTAAAAGGTGGTGCCATGCGCGAGAAAAACGCCAAGCTCCTTTCCGTCCTGAAGCTGCAGCCGGTGGTGCCGGTGCTGGTCGTCGACGACGTCAAGACGGCGGTTCCGCTCGCGCGGGCGCTGGTTGCCGGCGGGCTGAAGGCCATCGAGATCACCCTGCGCACGACGGCCGCATTGGAGGCGATCCGTGCGGTCGCCAACGAGGTCGAGGGGGCCGTCGCCGGTGCCGGCACGATCCTCAATGCCGCGCAGTACGAGGCGGCGGTCGAGGCGGGTTCGCAGTTCATCGTCAGCCCCGGCACGACGCAGGAGCTGATCGATGCGGCGGCGGATTCCGAAATCCCGCTGCTGCCGGGCGCGGCCACCGCCAGCGAGGTCATGGGCCTTCGCGAGGAGGGCTACCAGGTCATGAAGTTCTTCCCGGCCGAACAGGCCGGCGGCGCGGCCTATCTCAAGTCGCTGTCCTCGCCGCTCGCCGGCACGCTGTTCTGCCCGACGGGCGGCATCTCGCTTTCCAATGCGCGCGATTATCTCTCGCTGCCGAATGTCGTGTGCGTCGGCGGCTCGTGGGTCGCGCCGAAGGATCTCGTCGCCAGGGGCGACTGGGCGGGCATCGAGAAGCTTGCCGCGGAAGCCGCCGCCCTCAAGGGCTGAAGGCAGGATCGACGGAATTGCGGACGGGCGGCCATCGGCCGCCCGTCATGCATTTGTAATTTGAAGGGGGCACTCCTATCTTGCCTTGCAGCCGGCTTCTTGCCGCGACAGGAGAAACGGAGACGCCCATGTTCGACCCCAAGACGTTGCTCGACCAGTTCCTCGGCTCGCAGGTGCCGGGTGCGGGCGGAACCGTGCGCGACCGCGCCGGCCAGGTCACCCAGCTCGCCAAGGACAATCCGCTCGCCACCATCGCCATTGCCGGCGTGCTGCTCGGCACGGATGGCGGGCGCAAGGTCGCGGGCTCGACGCTGAAGCTCGGCAGCCTCGCCGCCATCGCCGGCCTCGGCTACCAGGCCTACAAGAATTATCGCGACGGGCAGAATCCGGCGGATACCGCCGAGGCCGGCACGCCGGAGCTCCTGCCGCCGCCGGTCGATTCCGGTTTCCATCCCGAGGCGGTCGGCACGGATTTCGCCCTCGTCCTCGTGCGTGCCATGATCGCCGCCTCGCGCGCTGACGGCCATATCGACGATGCCGAGCGCGCCCGCATCATGGACAAGCTGAAGGTCTCCGGGCTCGGCGCCGATGCCGCCCGGTTCCTCGAGGACGAGCTTGCCAATCCGGTCGATCTCGACGCGATCGTCGCGGCCGCGACGACGGAGGAGCAGCGCGTCGAGCTCTATACCGCCTCGCGCCTTGCCATAGAGTCGAAGACGCGCGCCGAGCGCGGCTATCTCGATCTTCTCGCCGGGCGCCTCGGCCTTGCCGATGCGCTGGTCGACCATATCGAGGCGACGGTTTCGGCCGCGACCGTGTGACATTTACGGGGAGCGGCCGAACGCCGCTCCCTGCTTTGCCGATTGCTTCGGCCCGCCGGCTGTTCTATCCCTTCGGCAAGACCGAAGGAGGATTTTCATGCGCGATCTCAAGGACTGGAAAGGTTGCCCGCCGCCGGCGCCGGTGACGCTCGAAGGGCGCTATGTGCGCATCGAGCCCTATGATCGCGCCAGGCACCTCCAGCCGCTCTGGGATGCCTTCGGCGGCATGGCGATCAACCCGCTGCTGCGCTACTTCGCGCAGGCCGACTTCTCGGGCATCGAGGGTTTCGACACGTGGTCGGAAGGCGCGATCAGGTCGGGCTGGGTGCGCGAGGTCATCGTCGACAAGGCCAGCGGCAAGCCGGTCGGCATGGCGCACTACATGCGGCCCGACCCGGCCAACGGCGTCGTCGAGATCGGCGGCATCGCCCATGGCGGCGGCATGTCGCGCTCGCCGCTTTCCACCGAGGCGCAGTATCTCCTCGCCAAGCATGTATTCGAGGATCTCGGCTACCGCCGCTACGAGTGGAAGTGCCATAACGACAACGCGGCCAGCAAGCGCACCGCCGCCCGTCTCGGCTTCACCTTCGAAGGCGTCTTCCGCCAGCATATGCTCTCCAAGGGCGAGAACCGCGATACCGCCTGGTTCTCGATCATCGACGGCGAATGGCCGGTCGTTGCAAAAGCCTTCGACACTTGGCTCCTGCCGGAGAACTTCGATGCCGCGGGACGGCAGAAGCGCAGGCTGGAGGATATCCGCGCCGAGATCGCCAAGGCGGACGCAGCGTGAGCGGCGAGGCCAAGGGAAAGTCGGCGGCGCTTGCGGCGCTGTTCATCCTGCTCGGAACGGGCGTGGTGTTCTACTTCCTGCCGCGCATGATGGTCGCGCTCGGCAATGTCTCGCCGTGGCTGGCGGGCGCCTTCGGCGCGCTGCTCGTGCTCGGCTTCTTCCTCGTCTTCTGGCTCAGGGCGCGCTACCAGCGCAAGCGCGGCAACTAGAACGTCTGTTTCAACGCAATTCCGGACGCAAAACCGCTTCGCACTTTTGCTGGAGTTGCTCTAGCCCTGCAGCGAGGCTCCGAGCAGGAGCAGGCCCATTATCATCACCAGCGCCGCCCCGGCGATCTCGATGGCGGTGCCGACGCGCAGCGCCGCCGAGCCGTTGCCGGCGAAGCGCACGGCCGCGCCCTTGGCGGTGACGGCGAGGGTGGCGAGGATCGAGACGGTGATGGCCGTGCCGATCGACATGGCGAGCACGGCGAGCACGCCGCCGAGATAGAGGCCGTTCAAAAGCGCGAAGCTCAGCACGATGAGCGCGCCCGAGCAGGGGCGCAGTCCCACGGCGACGATGGCCGACCACGCCTCGCGCAGTGCGAAGCGATCGCCTTTCAGCAGCGACGGGTCCGGCGCATGGGCGTGGCCGCAGGTCGAGCAGACTTCGCCCGCATGATGGCGATGATCTGCATGGCCGCGCACCTCGACCGCCTGCACGCCGAGCCTGGAGACGCGGGGGGCGGGGCGGAGCTTGCGGAAGAGAAGCCAGGCGCCGAAGAGGGCGATGAGGGCATAGCTGCCGGTTTCCAGCGCCCGCGTCGCGTCCGTCATCGAGACCGTGGTGCCGCGCAGGAAGAGATAGGCGGCGCCCACCAGCAGGATGGCGACGACGCCCTGCAGGATGGAGGAGAGGAAGGAAAGCGCGACGCCGCGCTTCAGCTCCACCTCGTTCGCCAGCATGTAGGAGGAGATGACCGCCTTGCCGTGGCCGGGGCCGGCGGCATGGAAGACGCCGTAGGCGAAAGAAAGGGTCACGAGCGTCGAAGCCGCCCACGGGTTCTGGCGCATGTCCTTCAGTGCGCCGGTCATCAGCCGGTAGAAGCCCTGCTGCTGCGCGTTGATCCAGGCAAAGAGGCCGCCGAAGGCGCCGGTCGTGTTGAAGCCGGGCTCCGCCGAGCCGATGCCGAGCGGTGACTGGGCGTGGGCGAGGGTTGCGCTGAAGACGAAGGCGAGTGCGAGAAGCAGGGCGAGATGGAGGGGATACGAAAACCCCCTCTGCCTGCCGGCATCTCCCCCACAAGGGGGGAGAAAGCGGGAGGCTTGCTCACCGGTCAAAATGGAATGCCAAGGGCGCGGCAGGTTAAGCCACTCCCCCTTGTGGGGAGGGGTTGGGGAGGGGCCTTTGACCGCAGGCAATCGTCCCCCTCTTCCACTGAAACAACGCCCGATGCCGCTCAGCATGTGACCTCCAGCCGGGTGGCGAAGAGTTTCGACATGTCGGTGCCGGTCGGGTCGTTGAAGAAGGCGTCGGTCAGGCTGCTCTGATTCTGCGAGAGCACTTCGTCGGGATCCGGCCGCACCACCTGGTGCTTGCAGGCGTCGAGCTTGTCGCCGACGGTCACGAGGTCGCTGTCGGAGGCGAAGTCCATCGAGGCATACATGGTGGGATCGTAGACGCCGAAGGTGAGCTTGCCCTTGAGCGGCATGACCTCGCCGGGCTTGACCGTGAAGAACATCAGGAGCTGGCCGTCCTTGAAATCGACATTGATCACGTCCGGCTTGGCGACCTTCAGCGTCCTGCCGTCCTCGGTGATCGTCGTGTAGTAGTTGAACTCCTCCAGCGATTCGAGCACCGTCTTGCCGACCTCGGCCAGTTCGTCCGGATCGAGCTCGCCGTTGCTGTTCTTGTCGAAATCCATGACGACGCTGGCCGAGAACATCTCGTCGAAGCGCCAGACGTTGCGCAGTTCGCTGATCGTGCCCCCTTCATCCGCCACCACCTCCAGCCGGGCTTCCGCGAAGATGTGCGGATGCGCCAGCGCGACGACGGGTGCGAGAAGGGCCGTGCCGGCGACGAGAAGAGGAAGGAATCGCATGGGTTTTTCAAACCTCCCGGGCGGCGTGAATCGGCCGGATGAATGGACCGGAAATGGGTCGGAATTGGGACCTTGCTATGCTTCCACGCCCGGATTGCGGCGGAACCAGGCATGCAGGAAATCGACGAAGGTGCGCACCTTGGCCGGCAGGTAGCGCCGGTGCGGATAGATCGCATAGATGCCGCGGTCCGTCGGAAGGTAATCCTCCAGGATCGAGACGATGCGGCCCGAATCGAGGCACGGGCGGGCGATGAAGGCCGGCACCTGCGCGACGCCGAGGCCGCTTGCCGCCGCGCGCACGGCAGCCGTCGGGCTGTTCACCTCGATATGGCCGGAGACCGGCACGGAAAAGCCCGCGCCCTTGTCGTCGACGAAGCGCCAGTTGCTGTGCGACTTGCCGTTGGTGTCGATGATGCAGGGCAGGCGGGTGAGGTCGCTCGGATGGTTGATCGGGCCGGCATGTTCGAGGAATTCCTCGGTCACGCAGATCTTCAGGTAGAAATCGCCGAGCTTGCGGGCGATGAGGGCGGAATCCTCCAGCCGCGTGATGCGGATCGCCACGTCGAAGCCTTCCTCGACGAGATCGACGAAGCGGTCGTCCGAGACGATCTCCAGCGAGAGCTCGGGATGTTCGCGGCCGAAATCGATCAGCGACTGGCCGATATCGGCATCGACGAAGGTGCGGGGGGCGGAGACCTTCAGCTTGCCGCGCAGGTCCGTGTTCTTCTCGCGCACGAGATCGGCGAGGTTGTCGATCTCCTTCAGGATGTCGGAGGCGGTGCGGTAATAGGTATGGCCGGCCTCGGTCATCGAGAACTGGCGGGTCGTGCGGTTGAGCAGGAGCGTTCCCAGCTCGTCCTCCAGTTCGCGCACATATTTCGATAGCAGCGCCTTGGACCGGCCGGTCTTGCGCGAGGCGGCGGAAAAGCCTTCGGCGTCGACGACGTCGATAAAGGCCCGGATTCGGGTCAGTGTATCCATGTATCCCCACTTGGCTGCCCGCGCCCATCCCGGCGGGATGCGAGGTCGGCGAGCCTCCGGCCGAAATGCGGTGGCCGGCATGTTATAAACGATCTTCGAAAACCAGTCCGGCGAATGTCGTGGCTGTCACAATATTTTCAATAGCAGCCTGCAAAAAACCTCTTGATTACGACAGCGATTCTTCTTATCTCCGCGCTTGCCCAAAGTCGCACGTGCCTGTGGGTGTCCGCCGACCCTCGATTTGGTGAGGATCATCGGTAAGGTACCTGGACCTAACCGCTCCAGTCGCTATTCCGGCCAACCGGGAAATGCGAGGACATCTTGAAGCAACGACGGTGCGGGCCTTTCTGGTGTCTGCCGGCTTTCCATCAGCCGGGGTTACTGAAGAGGCACACCTTCATTGCCGGAAGTGCGGTCGGGTTTCCCACCAATCCATGGCAGACAAAGCCGAATTGAAGCCTAGGCGGGCTTTGGTTCACCGTTCGCGCATTTGCGCATGCTTGGTTCCGGGGTCTCCACCGGCTGGTTCCAGAGCGTTGCCGCATCTGCCCTTTGTCCTCTGGGGTTTCCCCGGAGCAACCTGGATATGGGGAATACCGAGATGGCTTCTGCACGTATTATCGACTTCCTGAACACCCGACGTCCCGACGGCCCGTGCCTCGTGGTCGACCTCGATGTCGTGCGCGACAACTTCAAGGCCTTCCGCCATGCGCTGCCCGACAGCGCCATCTACTATGCCGTGAAGGCCAACCCGGCGCCGGAAATCCTGCGCCTCCTCGCCTCCATGGGCTCCAACTTCGATTGCGCGTCCGTCGCCGAGATCGAAATGGCGCTCGACGCCGGTGCGACCGCTTCGCGCATCTCCTTCGGCAACACGATCAAGAAGGAACGCGACGTCGCCAAGGCGCATGCGCTCGGCGTCTCGCTCTTCGCCGTCGACAGCCATGAGGAAGTCGAGAAGATCTCGCGTGCCGCCCCCGGCGCGCGCGTCTTCTGCCGTGTCCTGACGGATGGCGAAGGCGCCGAATGGCCGCTGTCGCGCAAGTTCGGCTGCGTGCCGCAGATGGCCGTCGACGTGCTCGTCTACGCGCACCAGCTCGGCCTCACGTCCTACGGCGTCTCGTTCCATGTCGGCTCGCAGATGACGAAGCTCGACGCCTGGGATTCGGCCCTTGCCGATGCCAAGCGCGTCTTCGTGCAGCTTGCCAAGCAGGGCATCGAATTGAAGATGGTCAATATGGGCGGCGGCTTCCCGACGAAGTACCTGCGCGACGTGCCCTCGGCCGAAGCCTATGGCCAGGCGATCTTCGGTGCGCTGAAGAAGCACTTCGGCAACCAGATCCCGGAAACCATCATCGAGCCGGGCCGCGGCATGGTCGGCAATGCGGGTGTGATCAAGGCGGAAGTCGTCCTCGTCTCGAAGAAGTCGGACAACGACAACCACCGCTGGGTCTTCCTCGACATCGGCAAGTTCGGCGGCCTCGCCGAAACCATGGACGAGGCGATCCGCTACCCGATCCGCACCGAGCGCGACGCGGACGAGATGGAGCCCTGCGTGCTCGCCGGCCCGACCTGCGATTCGGCCGACGTGATGTACGAGAAGAACATGTATCCGCTGCCGATCACCCTTTCGATCGGTGACGAGGTTCTGATCGAAGGCACCGGCGCCTATACGACGACCTATTCGGCCGTCGCCTTCAACGGCTTCGAGCCGCTCAAGGCCTACGTCATCTGACGACCGGGCGCTCCCGTCCCTGCGGGAGCGCCAGCTTCACAATTCATTCCGGATACCGTTTGAATCGGTTTTGAGTTCGGGAGGCCAAGATGGCCACTGTTCTTGATTCTGTCCGCGCGTTCTTCGCGCATGCCGCCTTCACCATCGACCGGGAAAATGCCGGCGACGTCGTCGCGCGCGAGCGTCTGCTCGACCGCGTCATGGGCGAAGCCCGCTTCCGCAAGTCCTCGGAAAAGCTGCGCCGGGGCCGCCTGCCGGCCGAGGGCCTCGCCCTCGTCGCGCGCGATGCGGATGGCCATGTCATCGGGACGGTGCGCCTGTGGGATGTCGAGGCGGGTGTCGATGCCGATGGCAATGCCGTGCCGGCTTTGCTGCTTGGCCCGCTCGCCGTCGATTGCACGCATGAGGGCAAGGGCATCGGCGGTGCGCTGATGCGCGCGGCGATCACCGAGGCGCGCGACCGCGGGCACGGCGCGGTGCTGCTGGTCGGCGATCCGGAATATTACGGGCGCTTCGGCTTCTTCGCCGACAGGGCACGGCATCTCGTCATGCCCGGCCCCTTCGAGCGCCGCCGCTTCCTGGCGCTGGAGCTGAAGGACGGCTGGCTGGCCGGCGCGGCCGGCATGCTCGTCGCGAGCGGCCGGCGCCTTTCTGCGCAGCTGCGCAAGGCGGCGTGATGCAGTGTCGAGGGGGCCGCATTGCGCGGCCCCTCCCGCCTGTGCGAGGATGGCGTGTCCCCGCATGGAGCTTTCCGCGCCCGCCATGTTTCAAGCCGCTCTCGACGGCTCTCCGCCGTCCGCAACCTTTCTTTCCTTCGCGCTGACCTCCTTCATCATCGAGCTGACGCCCGGGCCGAACATGGCCTATCTGGCGATGGTCGCGGCGGGGGAGGGGCGGAGGCCCGGCTTTGCGACCGTCGTCGGCGTGGCGCTCGGGCTTGCCCTCTTGGGCCTTGCGGCGGCCGTCGGGCTCTCCGAGCTGATCGGCCGGTCGCCCGTGCTCTACCAGGCGCTGCGCTGGGCGGGCGTGCTGTTCCTGCTTTACCTTGCCTATGACGCCTGGCGCGACGGCGCGCCGGAGGCGGGGCCGCGCGACCGCTCCAGCCTCTTCTATTTCCGCCGGGGCCTCGTCACCAACCTGCTCAACCCGAAGGCCGGCCTCTTCTATGTGACGGTCCTGCCGACCTTCGTCGATCCGGGCCGGCCGCTGATGGCGCAGAACATCGCTCTGGTGATCCTCTACGTGGCCGTCGCGACGGTTATCCATGCCGCCATCGTGGCGCTGGCCGGGACGCTGGAGCCGGTGCTCACCGATGCCGGGCGCGAGCGGCGGGCACGGCGCGTCATGGCGCTGCTGCTGGCGGGCGTCGCGCTCTGGTTCGGCTGGACGACGCGTGCCTGATTTGACATCGGCGGCGCGAATGACTATGTGCGGTTCAGGGTGAGAGCCCCTGCCGTCCGCGAGCGCAAGCTTTGGTGAAGTCTCTCTCAGAAACGATCGGTCTTCCAGCATCAGGCATGCGAACCGGCGGCAATGCGGACCCCTCCGAAACGACGCATGCACCGACTGGAGAGACGACATGCGTCCATCATCGACGCCACTACCATCCCTCGACGCCCTGAAGGATCAGGCGAAGCGGCTGCGCGCGCGCTTTTCCGCCGAGGGGCAGGACATTTCCCATTCCCGCGCACTGGAGCTGATCGCCGCGCAATACGGCTTTCGCGACTGGAACACGCTACATGCCGCCGTCGGCAACCGGCCGCCCTTCGATCCGTGGATGCTGGGCTCGCGGGTGCGCGGCCACTATCTCGGCCAGCCGTTCGATGCGGAGGTTCTCGGCGTGCAGGCGATCACCAGCCAGCCGGGCCGCTACCGCATGACGCTGCATTTCGACGAGCCCGTGGATGTCGTGACCTTCGAAAGCTTCTCGGCCTTCCGCCAGCGCGTCAGCTGCACCATCGACGAGACGGGGCGGACCATCGAGAAGACCTCGAATGGCCGCCCGCATCTCGAACTCGAATGGTGAGCCTCAGAACGAGCCCGAGAGCCGCATCGCGAGGCCGTCGACCTTGAAGTCGGCGGCCTTGTCCGTTTCGCGGTGGACGAGGTGGCTGTATTCCAGCGCCACGGCCGCGCCCTTCGCCAGCGTGTAGGTGAGGGTCGCGGTCGTCGCGGTCGTGTGGGTGCGGTAGTCGTAGTAGAGCCAGTCGCTATAGGCATGCTCGAAGGCAAGGCCGAGCTTGAGCTTTTCCGTCAGCGCCGTTTCCAGCGAGAGGCCGACCGTGCGCACGTCCTCGCCGAGCGGGTCGTCGATGTCGGCGAGCTGGATGTCGCGCGCGAGCTTTGCCTTGAAGACGGTGTCCCGCGGGAGCTGGACGGCAAGTTCCGCCTTCAGGAAGGGGCGGCTTCGCTCGACCGTCCTGCCGAGTTCCGGGCTGCCGATGCGCAGGACGCCGGCCTCCGCCATCAGCGTGACGGCCTCGCCGAAGGTGCTGCCATAGGCCAGCGAGCCGCGCAGCGCATGGGCGGGAAAGCGGCCGAGCCGGTCCTGCTGGCCGGCGGGGATGCGGTTCGTGCGATATTGCAGCGTCGCGCCGATCTCGCCGCCGAGGAGCGGCCGGATATGGCCGGCGGTGAGGTCGAAGAGCCGGTTGTCGGCCTCCATCTGTGTGCGGGGCAGGCCGGCGAGCGTGAAATCCGCCTTGCCCCGGTCGAGGCTGGAAAGGGCGGCGGTGAGATGGCTCTTGCCGCCGCCGTGCTCGGCGGTGATGCCGGCGCTTGCGGCGCCGGCGATATCGGCCTTGCTGTAGCCGATCAGGAGGCCGGGCAGGGCGAGGAAGAGATCGCCGTCCCGGCGGTGCTCGATGCCGCCCTTGAGGGTGAGCTTCACGCCTTCGCCGAGCTCGCGCATATAGCCGACTTCGACGCCTGCCCGCCGCTCGTCGGCGAAATGATAGCGCGCGATGCGCCGGACGCTCGCCGTCAGACCATAGGCGAGCTGCGAGTCCTCCAGCGAAAGGCTGCCGCGAAAGGCAAGCCTCGCCTCGCCGAAAGAAGAGGAAATCAGCGTCGGATCCTTGAAGACATTCGAGGTCCGGCCGCCGCCGATGCTGTAATCGGCGGTTGAATCTGCGTTCGCCGGGTTGCAGAAGGCGGCGATCGATGCCGCATAGAGCAAGCCATGAAGAGAGCGCATCGGTTTCTGCCCCTGTCCGTTTCTGGAACGGAATCCTAGGGTTGCATGGTTAAAAATTCCTCCAATGGTTGAAATTCAACCGTATAATGCAATTTTATATACTATAAATTGTATGAAGTCAGGAATTGTTAAACTTGTCGACGTTATGGTTAACTCTTTGCCATGATTGGCAAATCGGGTTGAGTAAAGTGGCGCTTATATTACCTTCGATTGTGCATCGACGAGGTGCACAACCAAAGGAGAGAGACCATGAACAAGACCCGCATCATCGCCATCGCAACCGTCATCGCCCTTGCCGGCGCCGGCCAGGCTTCCGCCGGCGGCCTGCTCGGCCTCGGCATTCTCAGCGGCAACAACACCAAGGCGGGCGGCATCGTCATCGCCCCCAGCGTCGGTGTCGGCAATATCCTCAGCGACAACAACGGCAACAAGGTGCTGAACGGCGTGCTCAACAACAGCCTCAACGGCACGCTGTCTGGCATCCTGAACGGCAATGCCCTCGGCATCCTCGGCGGCAGCGACTGCGGCTGCAAGTCCCGTAAACACTGACCGCACCTCCCCCCGCCCTGTCCCTGCGGCCAGTGGGCCCGGGAGAGCCTCGCTCTCCCGGGTTTTCGATTGTCGGGAGGGGATCAGTCGATCCGCTGGTCCATCGTCACGGCCGGCATCTCGCCCGCGCCGTGGGTGCGCACGACCTTTGCCGGAACGCCGGCGACGGTGCTGTAGGGGGGAACGGCCTCGAGCACCACGCTGCCCGCCGCCACCTTGCTATAGGCGCCGACCTCGATATTGCCGAGGACCTTCGCGCCCGCGCCGATGAGGACGCCGCGGCGGATCTTCGGATGGCGGTCGCCCTTGGCGCGGCCGGAGCCGCCGAGCGTGACCTGCTGCAGCATGGAGACGTCGTCCTCGACGACCGCCGTTTCGCCGATCACGATGCCCAGGCCATGGTCGAGCATGATGCCGCGGCCGATCCGCGCGCCGGGATGGATATCCAGCCCGAAGACGAGGGAGGCCTGCGAGGAGAGCCAGCGCGCCGCCTCGATCCTGCCGTCCCGCCACAGGCGATGGGAGAAGCGGTGGACCTGAAGGGCCTGGAAACCCTTGAAATTGAGAAGGGCGACGAGCGGATCGGGGCTTGCCGGGTCGCGCGAGACGACCGCCGAAATGTCGGCCTCGGTCTCGCCGAGAAGCGTTTCGTCCCCGACCGAGGCGAGGATCTGCGCGGCGAGCGCCCGGTCGCCGGGGGAATGGGAAAGGCGCGCGGCCAGCGCGCCGATCAGCATCTGCCGGCCGGTCGAGGCCTTGAGGACCGGCATCATGAATTCGGCGAGATGGGGCTGCTCCAGCGCGCGTCGTTCGGCGGCCGCGTGGACCTCGGCCCAGACGGGGCTTTCCGGCCAGCTCTTGGCCGGAAATGCATGGAGGCTCGCCTGGGGCATGGCTCTTCCTATCCGGCGAGATCGATGACGCCGCAATCGCCCGCTTCGCTGGCGAAGGCGAGGAGCTTGCCGTTGCGGCTCCAGGCCATGGAGGTGACGGCGCCCTTGCCGGGCCGGCGCAGCAGCACCTCGCGGCTGTCGGCGAAGCGGGCGGCCAGCACCATGCCGTCGGAATAGCCGATGGCGACGACATCCTCGCCCGGATGGCAGGCGACGGCGGTCACCATGACATCGGCGCGGGTGCCGAGTTCCAGCGGCGGCTTGCCCATCGGGCCGTCCTTGGCCGAGAAGGGCCAGACGATGGCGGCGGGTGCGCCGGAGGAGGCGAGCCACTTGCCCTTGGCGGACCAGGAGAGCGACTTCACCTTGGCCGGATAGCCGGTCATGCGCATGTGACGGGTCTCGGCGCCGGGCTTGGCATCGAGCTTCCAGCCGTGCAGGGCGTTTTCCTGCATGCTGGTGACGACAAAGCGGCCGTCCGGCGAGAAGGTGATGCCGGTATGCGCGCCCTTCCATTCGAGATCGACCGGCGGGGCGGCCATGGCGACCCAGTGCAGCGACGCGCCGTTGTAGCGGGCGACGCCGATGCGCAGGCCCTTCGGCGCAAAGGCGATGCCCTCGACGGAGCGGGCCTCGGTGAATTCCCTGATCGTGCCGTCGGCAAGGCGAACGCGGGCGGTGCGGCCTTCCGCGAAGCCGACGGCGCCCTGCGGGCCGGCGGCGACGACGGAGATCCACTTGCGCGGCACTTCAGCCAGAAGCGTCACGCTGCCGTCGGCGGCGATGCGCAGCACCTTGCCGTCCTCGCCGCCGGTGATCAGCGTGTCGTTCGCCTCGTCGCGCACGCAGGCGAGCAGGCCGTCATGCGCCTCGGTGACCTTCTCGCCCTGGTCGAGGCGGTGGATGGCGCCGGAGGCGGTGGCGAAGAACGGCACGTCGCCGAGGAAGGCGGCCGCAATGACGTGGCCGTCGAGATCGAGAGGCGCGACTGTCGGCATTATCGGGTCTTTTCCTTCACGCTTTCCGGCATCATGCTTTCTGCGCCTCGCAGGCCTTGAACGTGCGCTCGATCTTCTCGCGGTCGAGATCGCGGCCGATGAAGACGAGGCGGCTTTCGCGCGTCTCGCCATCCTTCCAGGCGCGCTGGTGGTCGCCCTCGACGATCATGTGCACGCCCTGCACGACATAACGCTCGTCGTCGCCGGCAAAGGCGATGATGCCCTTGAGGCGCAGGATGTTCGGGCCGTCCGTCTGGGTGATCTTCTGGATCCAGGGGAAGAAACGCTCGGGGTTCATCTCGCCGCCGCGCAACGAGATCGACTGCACCGTCACGTCATGGATCGGCGAGACGCCGTGGTCGTGGTGATGGTGGTCATGATCGTGGTGGTGATGACCGTGATCATGATCATGATGGTGGTGGTCGTGATCGTGATCGTGATGATGATGGTCATGGCCGCAATCGGGGCCGCAGACATGGTCCGGGTGATCGTGGTCGAGGAAGTGCGGATCGTTTTCCAGCGCCCGTTCCAGGTTGAAGGCGCCCTGGTCGAGAACCTTGGTGAGGTCGATCTCCGAGCGGGTCGTGCGGTGGATGCGGGCCGACGGATTGATGGCACGCACCGTGGCCTCGACCCGGGCGAGCTCTTCCGGGCTCACGAGGTCGGTCTTGTTGACGAGCACGACATCGGCGAAGGCGATCTGGTCCTCGGCCTCGCGGCTGTCCTTGAGGCGCAGCGGCAGGTGCTTGGCGTCGACGAGCGCGACAACGGCGTCGAGCTCGGTCTTCTGGCGCACGTCGTCGTCCATGAAGAAGGTCTGGGCGACCGGCACGGGATCGGCAAGGCCGGTGGTCTCGACGATGATGGCGTCGAAGCGGCCGGGGCGGCGCATCAGGCCTTCCACCACGCGGATCAGGTCGCCGCGCACGGTGCAGCAGATGCAGCCGTTGTTCATCTCGTAGATTTCCTCGTCCGACTCGACGATCAGGTCGTTGTCGATGCCGATCTCGCCGAACTCGTTGACGATGACGGCGTATTTCTTGCCGTGGTTGTCGGTGAGGATGCGGTTCAGCAGCGTCGTCTTGCCGGCGCCGAGATAGCCGGTGAGCACGGTGACGGGAATGGGCTTGGGAAGGGCTGTTTCGGTCATGGGAACCTCGAAGGATGATCGGACGCCAGGGTCCGTCGCTGGCATTGATATAGGAGATCGGACGGGCCAGCGCAAATCCCCGGGCGCCATGATCCGACTTTAACGGAGCGACCCGGCGTCGAAGGCCGCGACGTCCTCCAGAAGCGCGACGAGGCCGCGCACGGCATGGGCGAGCAAAGCCTCGCCCTTCTCCGCCGTCGCGGCGCCGGCATTGCCCGCAACGCCCTTCGGATTGAGGTCGGACATCTTCCAGCCGAAGGCATGCGGGCCATAAGCGCGCAGATGCGAAAAGCGCGCGGCGAACTCCGCCTGCCGCGAGCCGAAGCGCTCGGCCTTTTCCATGCGGACAAGCTCGGGGTGGAGGGCGAGCATGACGGAGGTCTCGATATCGCCGCCGTGGATGTCGATGGCCTTGTCCTCCGGCGATATCCAGCCCTCCGGCTGGCCGAAGCGGGTCCAGGCGGTGGCGACGACCAGCATGTTGAGCCGGACGCGCGCCTCGGTCGCGACGATGGTCATCAGGGGCGAATTGCCGCCATGAGCGTTGAGCAGCACGAGCTTGCGGATGCCGAAGCGGTGAAGGTCTTGCGCGATATTCAGCCAGCGCTCGATCGCCTCGCCATAGCCGAGCGAGCGGGTGCCCGGCACGTCGAGATGCTCCGGCGAATAGCCGACCGGCTCGGCGGGCAGGAAAGTCACGGGCAGGTGCGGCGGCAGCACGGCCATCAGCCGGGCGGCGATGCCCTCGGCGATCAGCGTGTCGGTCTCCAGCGGCAGGTGCGGGCCATGGCCCTCATGCGCGCCGAGCGGCAGGACGGCGATCCAGTCCGCGCGGTCCTCCGGCGCCAGCATGGGGTCGTTTTCGGTCCATCGCATCTTTGGATGCGCCATGGCGTCTCTCCGATCCTTACTTGCCGCCAGCCTCGGTCCTCTGTCATACAAGGCCGCGCCTGCGATGCAAGGGCGGTGCAGGAGGCGATGCATGGGCAAGAAGCACAAGGACGGCAAGGACGGCAAGAAGGTCAAGAAGAAGAAATCGCACGAGGCGGTCTCGGGTGCCGGGCTTGCCGCCGCCGTCGTCAATGCGGCGCGCTCCATGCGCACGGTGCTTTCGCGCAATCTTCTGGCGACGGGCCTTTATGCCGGGCAGGATGGCGTGATCCTCGCGCTTGCCGAAGAGGGCGGGCTGACGGCCGGGGCGCTCGCCACGCGGCTCGGCGTCAAGGCGCCGACCATGACGCGCACCATCGGCCGGCTGGAGGCGCAGGGTTTCGTCGAGCGCAAGCCCGACGAGATGGACGGGCGCCTCACCGTCGTGCATCTCACCGAGGCCGGGCGCGCTTCCGTCGACCACATCACCGAGGCCGGCCGGCTCAGCGAGCGGCAGGCCGCCGACGGGCTCAGCGAGAAGGACGTGCGCAATCTCCTCAAGCTCCTGCGCGCCATGGACGAGAACCTGCATGCGGGCCTGCCGGATGTGACCCGAAACGGCGAAAAGCCTGTTGCCGACGAAATTTAAACTGTTTAAATAAACGGTTTTAAAGCCGCGTTGCTGCGCGTTCTTGGGGAGGGGTCGTGGCTCAGAAAATCAAGCTTTCCACCATCGCGGAGACGCTCGGCGTTTCCACGGCGACGGTATCGCTTGCGCTCAGGGACAGCCCGCTCGTCGCGGCCGCCACGCGCGACCGGATCAAGGAACAGGCGCGCGCGCTCGGCTATATCTACAACCGCCGCGCGGCGAGCCTTCGCACCTCCCGCTCCGGCATCATCGGCGTCGTCGTGCACGACATCATGAACCCGTTCTATGCGGAAATCCTCAAGGCCATCGAGAGCGAGCTCGACCGCGACCGGCAGACCTTCATCCTCTCCAACCACTACGATTCGGTGGAGAAGCAGCGCAATTTCGTCGAGACCCTGCTGCAACTCGGCGGCGACGGGGTGATCATGTCGCCGGCCATCGGCACGCCGCCGGAGGATATCCAGCTCGCCGAGGACAACGGCATGCCGGCGATCCTGATCGCGCGCTCCATCGAGGGGCTGGACGTGCCGATCTTCCGCGGCGACGACAGCTACGGCATCTCGCTCGCCACCAATCACCTGATCGGTCTCGGCCACCGCACCATCGCCATGGTGGGCGGCACGGACCAGACGTCCACCGGCCGCGACCGCTACCAGGGTTACGTCAACGCGCTGCGCAAGGCCAATATCGAGGTCGATCCCGGCCTTCGCATTCCGGGCCCGCGCACCAAGCAGGGCGGCTTCGAGGCGGCGGTGCATTTCCTCTCGCTGCCGCAGAAGCCGACGGCGGCCGTCTGTTGGAACGACCTCGTCGCCATCGGCCTGATGAACGGCATCGCCCGCGCCGGCCTGGTGCCCGGCCGCGACGTCTCCGTCACCGGCTATGACGACCTGGAGGAGGCGGCGATCGCCACGCCCGCCCTCACCACCGTCTGGAACGGCCAATCGGAGGTCGGGCGCAACGCCGCCCGCGCGCTTCTCGACAAGCTCTCCGGCAGCCACGAGCCGGACGGCATCCACCTCATCAAGCCGGAAATGCGCATCCGGCAATCGACCGGACCGCTGAAGCCGCATCCGGAAGGCTGAGGCATTTCAGACTGAAGGAGCTTTCGCCATGGCGGCCAAGACACGCATTCTCGTGCCCGGAACGATCCGCGAGCGGGTGCTCGACCGTTTGAGGGACACGTTCGACATCGTGCGCATCGAGAAGGCCGATCCCGCGCTTCTCGCCCGCTCCGAGGCGGCGAGCATCTCGGGCGTCGCCGTTTCCGGCAGCTTCGATGCCGCGATGATCGAGCACCTGCCTTCGCTGGAGATCATCGCGAGCTTCGGCGTCGGCTATGACGGGGTCGACGTGTCGGCGGCCGCCGGGCGCGGCATTGTCGTCACCAATACGCCGGACGTGCTGAACGACGAGGTGGCGGATACCACCGTCGGGCTCCTCATAAACACGGTGCGCCGCCTGCCGCAGGCCGAAACCTGGCTGCGCGAGGGACGTTGGACGCGGGAGGGCCCGTTCCCGCTGACGCCGCTCAGCCTGCGCGGGCGCCGGGCCGGCATCTACGGTCTCGGCCGTATCGGCCTTGCCATCGCCGAGCGGCTGAAGGGCTTCGGCATCGAGATCGCCTATCACACGCGGAAGCCGCGCGAGGCCGTGCCCTATGCCTACCATCCCTCGCTGATGGAACTGGCGGAGGCCGTCGATATCCTGATCGCCATCGTGCCGAAGACGGCGGAGACGCACCGGACGATCGATGCGGCGGTGCTGCGCGCGCTCGGGCCGAATGGCGTGCTGATCAATGTCGGGCGCGGCTGGACGGTCGACGAGGCGGCGCTTGCCGCCGCTCTCCACGATGGCGTCATCGCCGCGGCGGGGCTCGATGTCTTCTATGACGAGCCGAACGTGCCGGAGGCGCTGCTTTCCGCGCCCAACACCACGCTGCTGCCGCATGTCGCCTCGGCTTCCGTCGTGACGCGCGACGCGATGGCCGATCTCGTCGCCGACAATCTCCTCGCCTGGTTCGAGCGGGGCGCGGCCCTGACGCCGGTGCCGGAAACGCCCCTGTCGCGAAAAACCGGGTAGAGGCGGGAAAGCCTTCGTTAACCATTCGGCAAGCTTGCAGGCGCATGCTTTTTCCGTCGAGTCGCGATGAAGGAGAGACCCATGAAGACGCTGACGATCGCCATCCTGGCCGCTGCCGTGTCGTTCGGTCTCTGGACCTACTGGGGGCAGGAGCGCCCCGGTGTCGATCCTATCGTCTCGGGCTCCATTCCTGCAAAGCCGGCTGGCCACAGCTACACGATTTCCAACGCCGCGGCGAACACGGCCTGCCTCGCCGAGCGCGGCGGCCCGATCTCCAGCCGCAGCGCGCGCTTCGAGCCGGCCGCCGACTGCGACGCCGTCTGGCCGGGACTTGCAAGGGCGCGGACCTGGACCAACAACGGCGACGGCACGGTCGTCGTCGCGGATGCGCAAGGCGAGGCGATCCTGACCGTCGTCGACGGCGACGGGCTTGCCTACGAGGCCGTCGAACCCGCCGACGCCCTGATCACGATGATCTCCGCCGACTGAGTAGTGTTCGCGCGTTCTGCTATGGGGCCGTTACCGGACTATCAGGTCTTGGCGGCAGTCATGCAGATATCTGCCGTTCTGCAGCCGACTTCATTCCGGTTGCTCGAAATTAAATCGCGGACACCGCTAAGCGGACATTAGACAGGTTTGTGATCGCGTTAAGTGCCGCTGCACCGACAGCCACAGCGAGCTCGCAAAGCGTGTTCGCGTCGGTCTTCCCCTCGCGACGAAATATGATACCGATGGAGCAGACGAAAGGGAGTTCAGAATGGTTGACGGCTCGAATGCCGATTCGGAGAAGGACGATGTCGAGGGTCTCGACATGGAGCCGGAGACCTCTCGTGCGGATTATCCTCTGGAAGACGTAATGGTCAGAACCGAGACGCGTTCTGCTCGCGAGGTGGTAGAGCGCATCGGCAAGGGCCGCTACATCATGGACCCCGAATTCCAGAGGGCATTCGTCTGGGACGTCGAAAAGCAGTCAAAGCTCATTGAGAGCTGCGTCATGCGCATCCCACTCCCGGTCTTCTACGTGGCGGAAGCGCCGGATGGCCGCATCATCGTCGTCGACGGTCTGCAGCGCCTGACGACCTTCTCACGGTTCCTCAAGAACGAGTTCAGGCTTAGTGGACTGAGCCCTAAGCAAGGCGCTCCGCACTATTTGGAGGGCAAGTTCTTCAACGATCTCGAGCCGAGGCTCCAGGAGCGGATCGAGGACACTCAGCTGGTCCTTTATATTCTCGACAGGAAGGCGCCTGAGGCTGCTCGGCTCGACATATTCGACCGGGTGAACAGCGGAGCGCCGCTCACCCGACAGCAGATGCGCAATGCGCTTTATTCGGGGAAGGCAACGCAATGGTTGCGGGACCAAGCTGCTTCGGCGGAGTTCCAGAAGGTCAACGCTGGTTCCTTGAAGTCGAAGACCATGCGAGACAGAGAAGCCATCAATCGTTTCGCAGCGTTCTATCTGCTGGGGCACAAGGCCTATGTGAGCGGTGAGATGGATGAATTCTTGGCGCGATCGCTCGCGTACATGAATTCAGCTCCTCCCTCGGAGCTTGCCGACATGCAGGACCGCTTCCGCCACTCCATGAAATGGAATTATCGTCTCTTCGGTCTGCAGGCATTCCGGAAGTCGCTGAAAGAAGACAATGCCAACGCATGGCGTACACCGCTCAACATCTCCATGTTCGATGTTTTTTCCGTTTGTTTCGCCAAGATCAGCGAAGCTCATTTATTGGCGGACGAAGAGGGTTTCAAACGCAAGGTGATCTCTCTCATGAGGGACGACACATTCGTGTTCCACGTGAGCTACTCGACCAACAGTGGCAGTCAAGTGACTGGCCGGTTTGAAGAGGCACTCGAAAAATTTGCGGAATACTTGATATGAGCTTTCGTGTATCCGTGAAGGGGTTCAAGTGCTTCGATCATTTGGAGCTCGAACTTTCGGGTCTGACACTTTTCACCGGATTCAACGGTGCTGGAAAGTCCACTGCTATTCAGACGCTGCTCTTGGTGAGCCAATCGCTTCGCATGGCGCCCAATGGCAACAGGATCGATCTGGACGGGCCCTTGGTGCATCTCGGGACGGCGCTGGACGTCGCGAGATCGGAGGGCGAGGGACGCATAGCTTTCGCTTTCGAGGAGGACGGCGTCCAAGCCATTTGGAGCCTGACTGCAGAGCGCAGGGTCCGCCACCTCAAGGTCGAGCAAGCCACGTTCTCCGCCGACGGTGAAGCCGTCCACACCACCGATGTTGCGCCGCCCGTTGGCCATGCTGCATCGATTTTGTGCGAGAAGGTCAGTGGATTGACGTTCCTCGGTGCCTCGCGGCTTTTCTCCAACACGGCGTGGCCGTCCCCTCCGATCACCACACCGTTCGGCGATGTCGGGAAATCGGGGGAGTTCGCCCCTTATTGGCACTTCCAGATCGCGGATGACGAAGTCCCCGAGGAACGCCGGCATCCTGACGAAGAACGTACCACAGTGCGTGGCCAGGTGGATGCCTATCTGTCTCAGCTCTTCCCCGGGGCAGTGGCCAATACCGACCAATTGGTTGGGTCCGATTTGTTCAGACTCGATCTCGGACTCGGATCCTCTGGTTGGGTGAGGCCGGGAAACATTGGCTTTGGATTAACTTACGTCTTTCCGTTGATCGTCGCGATGCTGGCCGCCCGCCCCGGGCAACTGGTAATCGTGGATAGTCCGGAGGCGCATCTTCACCCACGCGCGCAATCGGAATTGGGGAAGATCGTCTCACGGTTCGCAGCGGCAGGCGTTCGCATACTGGTCGAGACCCACAGCGATCATTTCCTCAATGGAGTGCGTCTTGCCATCAAGCAGAGAACATTATCTCCAAGCGAAGCTGCGATATACTTCTTCGGCGGCTCTTCCCGGCAGGACCATGGTGTCCAGAAGCTGAATATCGACGATAGCGGCGAGATCGATCGCTGGCCGCAGGGCTTCTTCGATCAGGCCGAGAGCGACCTCGGCCACCTTCTGGGGCTGATGGAATAGATGGACGTCCACCTGAACGATCTATCGCTCGGCGGCCAATTCGACACCGGCGGGCAGGCGGTGAGCGTACTTCTCCGGATCTTCGCACAGGCTCAGAAGGGAAGGTTCAGGCTGGTGGTCTCAAGGGGACTACTCTCCAGACCGGCCGCGGGGGCGATGTCCTTGCACAGCATAATCGCTGCCGCGCGCCAAACAGAACGATCGCTGCTTCTCAACTGGCTCGGAAAAAGCGGTCCGTTCTCCGACGACGAGCCGATGGAAACGGCGAACGATCTTTGGTGGTTCGATGAGGACGAAGTCACCGATCAGGGCTTGGGCGCTGCCGCACGGAAGCTTCTCGTCGGTGAGGACGCTGCTTCCTTCAGCTTGGCCCACGCATCGTCTTCCAGATTCGAGCGATCGCCTTTGACGGTGATGCAAGGCCTCCCTGGTGAGCCCCTTTGGATGGCTGAGGTCGTCAACCTGTGGGACGTCGCTGAGCTCGAAGCTCTCGATGGCTCGCTCGAGATCGAACCCGAGAACTGGGACGACTTCATTTCCGCCTGCACCAGCCGCTTTGGCAACCTGATGATTGATGAGCAGAATTTTGCCGCTGGCCTGAAGAAGCATCCCTTCAATGGAAATGTCGTTCGTCGAGGGTTCGCGCTACTCAGGGTGCTCGATGAGATCGCGGGAGGCATGGGGAGCGATGGCGCCTTGTCCCTAACTGCGTTGAGATTGCTGGAAGAACATTTCCAAGGCGGCAAGGCTTGGTTCTCCGACGAAAAACCGCAGAACGACGATGTCTTCATCTTCCGCGATAACAGCAACAACGGGGTCGGTCTCTATTGCTCCTGGCACGGCAAGGTCAAAACCCCCCAATTCCGGCTCCACTTTCAATGGCCGGTTCCCGTGGGGCAAAGCTGCATCAAGGTGCTCTACTTCGGGGAGAAACTGACGAAGCGATAGGCGAAGGGGGCTACCGACGTGACGAATGCGATCGGAGGGCAGCTTTAGAAAAGCCGCCCTTCTGCTGTCGGGCCAATCCGGCAGTCGCCTGACGTCTGCTTATCTTGTCCACTGCCCAAAAACAGACTGTCGGCAACCCACCCCATTTCGGTCGTATCGCCGACCAAAGCAGAAGGTCTGCTTTAGCTATTCGCCAAGGCCGCGTAAAATGACGGGAATGACGGCGCGAAGCTGTCGTGAGGTTTTATGGCCGCGTTGGCCCTACTCAGCCGCCGTGCGGTGTACGAGGCCCTGCCGCGCGGCGGCGTAGTCGCGGACGGCTTGGCCGAAGGCGGCGAAGAGCTTGTTGGAGGGCTGGTCGGAGCCGACCCAGTATTCCGGGTGCCACTGGACGCCGACCGCGAAGGCCTTGGCGCCGATGACGGAGACGGCCTCGACGGTGCCGTCCTCCGCGACCGCTTCCACGGCAAGGCGCGGGGCCATTTCGGAGATCGCCTGGCGGTGCAGCGAATTCACCTGCACCTCGCCCGCGCCGATCACCGAGGCGAGGCAGCTGCCTTCCTTGACGAGCACCTTCTGGCGGATGCCGTAGGCGACGTCGAGCACCGGCGTATCGGGCTTGCGGTGGTCCCACATGCCGGGCTGTTCCTGGATCTCGTTGGCGAGCGTGCCGCCGAGAACGACGTTGAGTTCCTGGATGCCGCGGCAGATGGCGAGAAGCGGGATGCCGCGCTCGAGAGCGCGCTTAATGAGCGGCAGGCTCGTCGCGTCGCGGGCGGTGTCATAGGGACCTTCCGCGTCGGTGGCCGGCCTGCCGTAGAGCGAGGGATGGACATTGGTGCGCGAGCCGCTGACCAGAAGCCCGTCGACCCGGTCGAGGATGCCGTCGAAATCGTTGTCGGCCTCGAGCGCCGGAACGAGGAAGACTTGGACGCCCGCGCCCTTGACGGCGGCGCGGACATACTGGTTCGGGGTGGCCTGCCAGACGTTGCCCTCGATTTCCCGGATATCGGCGGGAATGGCGACGACAGGTTTCGACATGATGGGCTCCGGGAAAAGAAATACCAAAAGAGGATTTGCTATCAAATCCCGCGCCAGTCAATTCCCCTTTTCTGGCGAAATGACGACGCGGCAGCGGCTCGCGGACAATGCGCGGCGCTCCGATCGGGCCGCGCGTCGTCACTTTTCAGGGGGAAACCGGACGCAAGTTGTTAACCACCAGATTGCAATCCACGTTTGTGGCGACAAATTCCCGGCGGCGCTTCCACGCAATACTTTGTCGTTGCCGGGTCCGAAAGTTGCGCCGGACAGGTATGGCAGGTTGAGTTGCTTTCCTCGAAAGAGGTTATTTTGCAATATTGGGTTGAAGACGGCTTTCCTTGGTTGAAGAAGGGTGCAATAATGTCCAAACGTCCCCATCTTATTGGGTAATTTCCCGAAATCATTCATTAAATTTTGGCCGGTAACCCTCGCTCGTCATAGGGAGTGCCGAGTCCATGAAGGATAAGGGTCAAGACACACTGCCGGCCGATGTCTACCTGTCGTTCGTCAGTTCGCTGTACGGGAACCGCCAGACCCTTTTCGTGGGCATGATTTCCCATGTCATCACGCTCGCCTTCGTTTTCGCCAAGACCGCCGATCCCTTCTTTCTCGCCTGGAGCGCGCTCATCGTCCTGATCTGGGGGACGCGCGCGGTCGGCATGCGGTACTTCGACCGGGTGGACAAGTCCGCGCTCGACATGGACGGCATCCGCTACTGGGAAAACTGGTACAATCTCGGCGCCGTCGGTACGACGCTGGCGCTCGGCACGGCCTGCGGCTACAGCCTGCTGGTCAGCCGTGACGCCTTCGCGGAAATCGCTACCATCGCGGTGACCTTCGGCACCATGGTTTCGGTGGTCGGGCGCAACTACGGCTCGCCGCGGACCGTCAACTACATGGTCTTCTCCGCCTGCTTTCCCATCGCGGTCGGCTTCCTCGGCCTGCAGGACTTCTATCATGCGGTCCTCGCCTCGCTCGTCATCCCCTTTGCCATGACGACGCGCAGCATGGCGAATGGCGTGCGCACCTTCCTCTACGAGAACGTGCTGGCCGCCCGCGAGCTTGCGACCATCGCCGACCGCTTCGACACCGCGCTCAACAACATGCCGCACGGTCTCTTCATGCTGGATGCGGACCACCGCATCCTTGTCGCCAACCGGCGGGCCTGCGAACTGCTGCATCTCGGCAGCCAGGACCGGCTGAAGGATTGCCATCTCGACGTCGTGCTGCGCTTCGGCGTGCGCAACACCTTCTTCAACGCCGAGCAGAGCAAGACCATTCTGCGCCAGCTCGACGAACTCCTGAAGGGCGAGCGCTCGCGGGCGCTCGTGCAGGTGACGGAAGGGCTCTATCTGGAATTCACCGCGGCCCCGCGCGAGACGGGCGGCGCCGTGCTGATCTTCGAGGACGTGACGGCGCGGGTGCGGGCGGAAAAGAAGATCCTGCACATGGTTCGCTACGACAGCCTCACCGGCCTGCCGAACCGCAGCTATTTCGCCGACCTCGTGCAGGAGGCGCTGGGCGAGCGCAAGAAGCCGGGCACGGTCGGCGTCATGGTCCTCGATGTCGACGACTTCAAGCATGTCAACGACATGAAGGGCCATGTCACCGGCGACCGGCTGCTGTGCGCCATCGCCGACCGGCTGCGGCGGCTGACCGGCGACCGCGTCATCGCCGGCCACCTGATGGGCGACGAGTTCGTGCTCTTCTTCCCGAACGAGGTGAACCGGCGCGATCTCGAGGTGCGGATGCGGCGCTTCCACGAGCAGCTTCGCGGCAGCTACGAAGTGGAGGGCATGACCCTCTTCGTTTCGTTCAGCGCGGGCTGCGTGACCGTGGCGAGCGACGAGTTCCGGCTGGAGGAGATGCAGATCCGCGCCGACCTTGCGTTGTTCGAGACCAAGTCGCGCGCCAAGGGCAGCCTGACGGTCTTCGAGCAGGAGATGGACGCGCGCTATGTCGACCGCCAGAAGCTGAAGGAGGACCTGCGCGAGGCGCTTGCCGGCGACGCGCTCTCCGTCGCCTACCAGCCGATGTTCGTGCCGGACGGCTCGCGCATCGAGTGCTGCGAGGCGCTGTCGCGCTGGACGCATCCCGAGCGCGGCCCGGTGCCGCCGACCGTCTTCATCCAGGTCGCCGAGGAGATGGGCATCGTCTCGGAGATCACGCGCTTCATGGTCGGCCGCGCCTGCACGGACTGCGTGACATGGCCGGCGCATATGGGGGTCTCGGTCAACCTTTCCGTCCAGGACCTGCGCGGCACCGGCATCATCGACGTGGTTTCGGAGGCGCTGGAGAAGGCGGGGCTGGAGCCGCACCGCCTGCATCTGGAGGTCACGGAAAGCTGCCTGATGGAAGAGCCGGTGAAGGTGCAGGCGATCCTGCAGGAACTGCGCGCCCGCGGCATCACCATCGCCATCGACGATTTCGGCACCGGCTATTCCAGCCTCAGCTATCTCGACCAGCTTCCGCTCGACGTCATCAAGATCGACCGGTCCTTCGTGCGCAACATCGGCGAGGACCCGCGCCGCTTCAAGCTGCTGCGCGGCACCGTGAACCTCTCGCGGGAACTCGGCCTGCGCATCGTCATCGAGGGCGTCGAGACCGAGGAACAGCTCGCGCTCATCAACAAGTATCACTGCGCCGATCTGGTGCAGGGCTATGTCTTCGCCGCGCCCATGTCGCTGGAGGCGCTGCGCGACCGCTACGAGAGCCTCGGCGGCAATCCGGACGAGCCGCGCCGCCGCGGCCGCCGCGTCGCCTGATTTTTCCCCATCCCCGATATTTCGCTAAGCTCTAATTCCAGCATATTTATCAGTTTGTTCAAATTTAGTATTAACCATATGGTAAGGTTAATGAATAGTATTTTACACAAATTGTCCTATATCCATGATTATGGAGTCGGCGGCAAAGTGCGGTCGGCTTTTTCGATCGGGGATACGGGAAATGGCCAACGGGGAAATGGCGACCAATCGCTTTTCCGAAAAGCTTCTTGGGCTGCTCGACAGGGTGGAATACCGCCGGGTCGAGACGAGTGAGGACATGGAGGACGTCGCGCGGGTCCGCTACAAGGCCTACAAGGCCGGCAGCGTCATGCACCTTGCGGAAGATTCCCACCTGCTGATCGACGAGGTCGATTTCGACAGCCAGGCCTATGTCTTCGGCGTCTATCACGACGAGCGGCTGATCTCGACGGTGCGCCTGCACCACGTGACGCCGGACCACCGCGTCACCTCGTCGGGCAAGGTGTTTCCCGACGAGGTCAAGGCCTTCCTCGATGCGGGCATGTCGCTGATCGATCCGGTCCGCCTTGCCGCGGACCCGGAAATCTGGAGCGAGATGCCGGCGATCCCCTATCTGACGCTGCGCCTTGCCACCATGGCGGCGGACTATTTCGATGCCGACCGCGTGCTGCAGATGGTCAAGCCGGCGCATGCGGCCTTCTACCGGCGCGTCTTCGACGGCGATTTCGTCGCCTCGCCGAAGAGCCGGCAGGGCAAGTTCATCATCGACCTGATGCTGATGGCGACGCGCTGCAAGGACGTGCGCTCCTCGCTCTATGCGCGCTTCCCGTTCTTCCAGTCGGAGCCCTTCGAGCGACGCATGCTCTTTGCCCGCGGCGAGGAAATGCCCTTCAGCCCGCTCACCGTGCGCCCGACGGCGCGCCTCGCCGAATCCCACCGGCGGATCCAGCTTTCCGGCAGCGCCTACGCGGGCTGAATCCAGTACCGGAATGTCGCAGCGCGGCCGGTTTTGCAGGAAACCGGCCCGTTTTGTTTCGCAAATGATACAGGGCCGAAAGCGGGGTCGTGCTTGCCGTTGCGCTTTGCCGATCCATTGTGTATGGCCAGAAAGACGCGCGCTTTCGCGCTTGAGGGAATCGCCGGCCCGTCCTGGGCGCGGCCTGTTTTAGGCGCTCATCGGATGGAGCTTTCCGGCTGGCGGGTGCGACTGCTTAGGAGAAGGTGACAATGGCTGAACATCATAACGGACCGGTCGAGCTCGGCGCTCCGATGGACTATCCCGAGCACGAGAAGACCTACAATCTCTTCGTCAATGCCGCCAAGTACGGCACGATGTTCTGCGTCGCACTGCTGGTCGCCATGGCTGCCGGCTTCTTCACCAGCGCCGGCTTCTTCAGCGCGCTCGTGCTTCTCATCGTTCTCAACGTCGTCGGCTACTTCCTGCTGCGTTGATCTGAAAACCGGATCTTCGGTTTGCCGCGGCGCCATCCGGCGCCGTGATCCAACACGGCCAGTCTCGGGGGGAGGACCACGGTTTGAGTCAGTGTGTTTTTGTCGCGCGGGAGAGCGACCCGGCCGAAGGCCGCGTCGCAGGTTCCGTTGATACCGTCAAGAAAATGAAGGCTTTGGGGCTCGACGTCATGGTCGAGGCCGATGCGGGGCTCGCCTCCCGTATCCTCGATGCCGATTATGAAGCCGCCGGTGCCCGCATCGTCGGAAAGGAAGAGGCGAAGACGGCCGATGTCGTGCTCAAGGTGCGCCGGCCGACCGCTTCGGAGATCGCCGGCTACAAGCCCGGCGCCATCGTCATCGCCACCATGGATCCCTACGGCAACGAGGCCGCCATCGCCGAAATGGCGCGGGCCGGGCTCACCGCCTTCGCCATGGAATTGATGCCGCGCATCACGCGCGCCCAGTCGATGGACATCCTCTCCTCGCAGGCGAACCTTGCCGGCTACCAGGCCGTCATCGACGCCGCCCATGAATTCGACCGCGCCATGCCGATGATGATGACCGCCGCCGGCACCGTTCCGGCCGCCAAGGTCTTCGTCATGGGCGCGGGCGTCGCGGGCCTGCAGGCCATCGCCACGGCCCGCCGCCTCGGCGCCGCCGTTTCCGCGACGGACGTGCGCCCCGCCGCCAAGGAGCAGGTCGCCTCGCTCGGCGCCAAGTTCATCGCCGTCGAGGACGACGAGTTCAAGGCCGCCGAGACCGCCGGCGGCTATGCCAAGGAAATGTCGAAGGAATACCAGGCCAAGCAGGCGGCGCTCGTCGCCGACCATATCGCCAAGCAGGACATCGTCATCACGACGGCGCTGATCCCCGGCCGGCCGGCGCCGCGTCTCGTGACGCGCCAGATGCTGGCCGCCATGAAGACGGGCTCCGTCGCCGTCGACCTCGCGGTCGAGCGCGGCGGCAATATCGAGGGCTCGGAACCGGGCAACGTCGTCGAAGTCGAGGGCGTCAGGGTCATCGGCTATCTCAACGTGCCGGGCCGCATTCCGGCCTCCGCCTCGGCGCTCTATGCCAGGAACCTCCTCACCTTCCTCGAGACCATGGTCGACAAGGAAACGAAGACGGTCTCGGTCAATGCCGAGGACGAGCTCGTCAAGGCGACGATGCTGACCCATGGCGGGGCCGTGGTGCATCCGAATTTCGGCGGCGCCGTTCATGAAGGGGAGGGCAAGTGATGGCGAATGAACTTCTCGACAAGGCGCTGACCGATCTCGAACGCGCCGTGGAGGCCGTCCGCACCGCCTCCGAATATGTGCCGGACGCGGCCGCCGCGGCAGCGCACGGCATTTCCGGTGGGGCGATCGATCCCTTCGTCTTCCGCCTCGCGATCTTCGTGCTGTCGATCTTCGTCGGCTACTATGTCGTCTGGTCGGTGACGCCGGCGCTGCACACGCCGCTGATGGCCGTCACCAATGCGATCTCCTCGGTCATCGTCGTCGGCGCGCTGCTCGCCGTCGGCATCTCGCTCTCGGGCGTTGCGACTGGCTTCGGCTTTGTCGCGCTGATCCTCGCCTCCGTCAACATCTTCGGCGGCTTCCTCGTCACCCAGCGCATGCTGGCGATGTACAAGAAAAAAGAGAAGTGAGGCCGGCCCGATGAACGCGAACTTCGCAGCCTTCCTCTATCTCGTCTCCGGCGTGCTCTTCATCATGGCGCTGCGCGGCCTGTCGCATCCGACGACCAGCCGCCGCGGCAACATGCTGGGCATGGTCGGCATGGGCATCGCCATCGGCACGACGCTGCTGCTCGCGACGCCCTCCTTCGGCGGCCTCGTGCTCATCGTGCTCGGCCTTGCCATCGGCGGGGGCGCCGGCGCCTATATCGCCCGCTCCATCCCGATGACGTCGATGCCGCAGCTCGTCGCCGGCTTCCATTCGCTCGTCGGCCTTGCCGCCGTGCTCGTCGCCGCCGCCGCGCTCTATTCGCCGGTCTCCTTCGGCATCGGTCAGGTCGGCGAAATCCACGGCCAGGCGCTCGTCGAAATGGCGCTCGGCGCGGCCATCGGCGCGATCACCTTCACCGGCTCGATCATCGCCTTCCTGAAGCTCGACGGGCGCATGTCCGGCAAGCCGATCATGCTGCCCTACCGGCATGTCATCAACATCGTGCTGCTCGCGGCGATCGTCTTCTTCATCGTCGGCCTGACGCTGTCGGAAAGCCATTTCGACTTCTGGCTGATCGTGATCCTGTCGCTGGCTCTCGGCGTGCTGCTCATCGTGCCGATCGGCGGGGCGGACATGCCCGTCGTCGTGTCCATGCTCAACTCCTATTCGGGCTGGGCGGCGGCCGGCATCGGCTTCACGCTCGGCAACCTCGCGCTGATCATCACCGGCGCGCTGGTCGGCTCCTCGGGCGCGATCCTCTCCTACATCATGTGCAAGGGCATGAACCGCTCGTTCATCTCCGTCATCCTCGGCGGCTTCGGCGGCGAGACGGCGGCAGCGGCGGACGACGGCGTCCAGCGCACGGTCAAGCAGGGTTCTGCCGACGACGCGGCCTTCCTGATGGCGAACGCCTCCAAGGTCATCATCGTGCCGGGCTACGGCATGGCGGTGGCGCAGGCGCAGCACGCGCTGCGCGAGCTTGCCGACAAGCTCAAGGAGCAGGGCGTCGAGGTGAAATACGCGATCCACCCGGTCGCCGGCCGCATGCCCGGTCACATGAATGTTCTCCTCGCCGAGGCGAACGTACCCTATGACGAGGTGTTCGAGCTGGAGGACATCAACTCGGAATTCGCCCAGGCGGACGTTGCCTATGTCATCGGCGCCAACGACGTGACGAACCCGGCGGCGCGCGACGACAAGTCCTCGCCGATCTACGGCATGCCGATCCTCGACGTCGACAAGGCCAAGACCTGCCTCTTCGTCAAGCGCTCCCTCGGCTCCGGCTATGCCGGCATAGATAACACGCTGTTCTACAAGGACGGCACGATGATGCTGCTGGGGGATGCCAAGAAGATGACCGAGGACATCGTCAAGGCGATGAACCACTGATCGCTCGCCGCCGCGTCCTTCGCGGCGGCCTTGCCCCTCATCCCCCTGCCGGGACCTTCTCCCCGCAGGCGGGGAGAAGGGGGTGGGGCACCGTTCTCCCCAAGCAATGAAACCCGCTTTCCGGAAGCCACGCTGTTCGTGCGGCTGGAAACCCTGGCCGCTTGCCGCCTTCTCCCCGCTTGCGGGGAGAAGGTCCCGGCAGGGGGATGAGGGGCGACACCACGTTCACGGCTTGGCGCTTCCCGCCAGCGTCCCCCGCCGCAATGCGCGGGTCATCGTCCACGGGGCGACGCCGAAGGTGCGGGCGAGGGCGGTGATGGTTTCGCCGTGGCTGAGGCGCTCTCGGGCGAGGCGGAGCTGCCGGTCGTCGAGCTTGGGCGGGCGGCCGAGGCGGGAGCCGCGCTTGCGGGCGGCGAGAAGGCCCTCGCGGGTGCGCTGCGACAGGGTCAGCCGCTCGAATTCCGCCAGCCCGCCCATGACCGTGTAGAGGAAACGGCCGGTCGGCGTCGTCGTGTCGATGCTGAGCTTGGCGATATGGAAGTGGATGCCCCGCTGCTGGAGGGCGTCCAGCTCGGCCAGCGCGTCCCTTGCCGAGCGGTAGGCGCGATCGAGGTCCCAGATGACGAGGAGGTCGCCGGCCTCGAGGCCGGCGGTGACCGCCTCGTAGACCGGCCGGCGGCGGCTCACCGCCGAGAGCGTCTCGACGTGAAGCTCGTCGCAAAGGTCCCTCAGCCCTTCGATCTGCCGGTCGGGATTCTGGTCGACCGTGCTCACCCTCAGATAACCGATCTTCTTCGCCATGCGCTGCCTTCCGTTTCATGTTGCTTTTTTCAACATAAACGAACGTTTTCGAGCGGGGATATTCGAGGGGATATATTTGTGAAACTGGGCGTCTGATTGCATGGGCAACAAGTAGAATTCGAGTTTGCGTCAGCGAAAAGGAACAATCAACAAAAACGTTCCTTATCGTTGCCCCAATGAAAATAGCCGAACTGAAAGTGGAGCTTCTGCTCCTCGTCCTCGCCGTCCTGCCGATCGTTTCGCTCGTCCTGCGCTATACGGGCGAGTCGACGAATGCCGTGCAGGTCGTCGAAGCCGCCTTCTTGGACGGCTACCATGTGGACACGATGCTGAAGGCCGAGGGCCGCAGCGGGATCGTCAGCGTGTGGATAGAGCAGGATGGCGTGAAGGTGTGCGGCACGATCGCCCATCTTCCGCGCGGCGAGACGCGGAAGGTGACGGTGCTCTGCCCCGATCTCACATCGGAGCCCTTCAAGGTGGGGGTGCTGGCGCAGTAGCGCCCGCGTGCGGTCACGCGGAAACGCGCGTGCCGGTCAGGCGGGCTTTGCGGTATTGGCCGCGCCGCGGGTGCGGGCGAGGCCGTCCTTGGCCGGCTTGTAGTTCGGGTCGAGGCGAAGCGCCTGCGAATAGGAGCGGGCGGCCTTGGCCATGTCGCCGCGGCGCTCGTAGATGAGCGCCTGGTTGGCCCAGGATTCGGCCAGCTTGCCGTCGAGGTTGATCGCCGTGTTGAAGTCCGAGAACGCGTTGTCGTCGTCGCCGAGCGCCGCGTAGGAAATGCCGCGGCCGTTATAGGGCTCGGCCGAGTTCGGCGAGAGCGAGATGGCCTTGGAGAAGTCCTCGATGGCTTTGTCGTGCTGGCGGCGGGCCTGATAGATCAGGCCGCGATTGTGGTAGGCGCGCGGATCGGTCGTATCGAGCTGGATGGCGCGGTTGAAGTCGCGGAACGCGTCGTCGAGCCGGCCGGCCTGGCGATAGAGATTGCCGCGGCCGATATAGGCGACGTCGTAGTTCGCGTTGAGCTGGAGCGCCGTGTTGTAGTCGGCGGCCGCTTCCGCCTGCCGGCCCATGCTGCGCTGGACGAGCGCGCGGTTGGCGAAGGCCTGGTAGTAGCGCGGGTTCAGCTCGATGGCGCGGTTGAAGTCGTCGAGCGCGCGGCTGTACTGGCCGGCGCGGCCATAGGCTGAGCCGCGCACGTTGTAGCCTTCCGGATCCTGCGGGTTGGCGGCGATCACGGCCGAGAGCGACGAGATGTTCTCCTGCGAGCCCTGTGCGCGCTCGACCTTCAGCACGTCCGTCGAGGTGGCGGTCGACTGGCAGCCCGCAAGCACGAGGGCGAGCGAGACGGCGCCGATGGCGGCCATCAGCGGGCGGCGAATGCGAACGGACGAGGAGGAAGAGAGACGATCGGTCGAGAGCCCGGTAGATGCAGCCATGTCCAAGTGCGAATCCTCAAAGTCGGCTTCATCGCGCCTCATGCGCGAAGAATACGCTACGGCCTGAAACGCAATTCCGGCAAATGTGCGCAGCGGGCATGCCGGGAATTGCACGGGAAGGGTTTCACAATGGTGAAAATCTTCCGATCACGTCAAAAAAGGCGGCGGCGAAACCCTTCGCCCCCGCCCGGTCTTGCATCCGAAAACGTCGAAAAGACGACCGATCAGCGGGCGCCAGGACGGCCGCCGATGAGGCCTTCGCGCTGGGCGCGCTTGCGAGCCAGCTTGCGAACGCGACGAACAGCTTCTGCCTTTTCACGCGCACGCTTCTGCGACGGCTTTTCGTAGTAGTCGCGCATCTTCATTTCACGGAAAATGCCTTCGCGCTGCATCTTCTTCTTGAGAGCGCGGAGAGCCTGATCGACGTTGTTGTCGCGGACAAGTACCTGCACGAGAATCCCGTTCCTTTGGTTCGTTGTTAACCCGGCGATTCCCTGTTCAGGGAGGGGTCGTCAGGCAAATGAGTGACGTTCGCGCAGCCCGGAAGGCTGACGATTGGGGCGTCGGATACCAGAACGCTCGGCAGAAGTCCAGTCTTGCGCATCGCGTTATCAGGGATTTTGCGCGAAAGGCCGGGAAAACCCTCTCATGGTCCCCGCCGGGTCATGTCGCATGTGGTACAAGCTACGCCCGAACGCGTCGCAAAGGATACGGCGTCCGCCGCCAGGATTTGCTTTCTATCGGGACAGGAAACAGCCGGCGAGGCCGGCGAGACATCGAGGACCTGGGTAATGCGCAAATATTCGGTTTTCGCCGTCGCCCGCGAGGCGATGCGCGGCCACAAGGGATGGGAGGCACAGTGGACCTCGCCCGAGCCGCGCAAGGAATACGACGTGATCATCGTCGGCGGCGGCGGCCATGGCCTCGGCGCCGCCTACTATCTCGCCAAGGAGCACGGCATCACCAATGTCGCGGTCATCGAGAAGGGCTGGCTCGGCGGCGGCAATACCGGCCGCAACACGACCATCATCCGCTCGAACTATCTCTATGACGAGAGCATGGACATCTACGAGCACTCGCTGAAGCTCTGGGAAGGCCTCAGCCAGGACCTCAACTACAACGTCATGTATTCGCCGCGCGGCGTCATGATGCTGTCGCACAATGTCCACGACAAGCAGTCCTTCCAGCGGCACGTCCACGCCAACCGTCTCTACGGCATCGACAACGAATGGCTGACGCCGCAGCAGGCGAAGGACTTCGTGCCGGTTCTCGACATCTCCGCCACGGCCCGCTACCCGATCAACGGCGCGGCCCTCCAGCGCCGCGGCGGCACGGCCCGCCACGACGCCGTCGCCTGGGGCTATGCCCGCGCGGCGTCGGACCGCGGCGTGCACATCATCCAGAACTGCGAGGTCAAGGGCATCCGCCGCGGGCCGGACGGCGCGGTGACGGGCGTGGAGACCTCCAAGGGCTTCATCGGCGCCAGGAAGATCGCGGTCTCGGCCTCCGGCCACAACTCGGTCATCCTGTCGATGGCCGACGTGAAGCTGCCGCTGCATTCCGTGCCGCTGCAGGCGCTGGTTTCCGAGCCGATGAAGCCGATCTTCCCGTGCGTCGTCATGTCCAATTCGGTGCATGCCTATATCTCGCAGTCGGACAAGGGCGAGCTCGTCATCGGCGCGGGCACGGACCAGTACAATTCCTACTCCCAGACCGGCGGCCTCCAGATCATCACGCATACGCTGGATGCCATCTGCGAGCTCTTCCCGATGTTCCGCCGCGTCAAGATGATGCGCCAGTGGGGCGGCATCACCGACAACACGCCGGACCGCTCGGCGATCCAGGGCGTGACGCCGGTTCCGAACCTCTTCGTCAATTGCGGCTGGGGCACCGGCGGCTTCAAGGCGACGCCGGGTTCGGCCCATCTCTTCGCCCATCTCATCGCCAAGGGCGAGCCGCACAAGCTGGCGGCCGGCCTGACGCTCGACCGCTTCCGCACCGGCCGCCTCATCGACGAGGCGGCGGCCGCGGCCGTGGCGCACTGATGAATGGCGCGCTGCTCGCTGGATTGCTCATGACGGCCGGGGCCGTTCCTGCCGGAGACATGGTCCCCAAGCCGGGGGACTTTCGTTTCCAGAAGATTCAGAGGGCGGCGGGCGAAGCGGAATGGCCCTTCGTCGCCAGGGGCGGAATGCTGGGGTGCACGAAAGTGTTCGGCAACCGGACGGTCTATTTCATCCCCGATGAAACGGACATGAGCCGCGCCTTCAACCTCGACATGAACGTCTTCGCGATGAGCATCGTCAATTTGGGAATGAACGACATTCTGGCCCCTTACGACAATGTCGAGCAGCTCGTGCACCGGATTGCTCCCTTCGTCACCATGGGCCAGCGACTTTGCGACCAGGCTCCCGGCACGTTCGTGACCGGGCCCGAGCTTTGAACAGGTAGGATAAAATGCTGCTGATCTACTGCCCCTATTGCGAGGAAGAGCGCTCCGAGCTCGAATTCCGCCACGGCGGCGATGCGCATATCGCCCGGCCGACCGATATCGCTGACATCTCCGACGAGGCGTTCGAGGATTACTTCTTCCTGCGCGACAACCCGAAGGGCCTGATCTTCGAGCGCTGGCGCCATATCCATGGCTGCGGCCGCTTCTTCAATGCGGCGCGCGATACCGTCAGCGACAAGTTCTACATGAGCTACAAGGCCGGCGAGCCGAAGCCCGTCATTCCGGGCGTTTCGCCCGCCACCGAGAAAACCGTCGAAACCTATGAAGCCACGGAAGGAACCGCGAAATGAGCGGTGCTAATCGCATTGCCGGCCAGGGCCGCCTGACGCCCGCCAAGACGGCGCGTTTCACCTTCGACGGAAAGACGTTCGACGCGCTGGAAGGCGACACCGTCGCCTCCGCGCTGCTCGCCAACGGCGTTCACCTCGTCGGCCGTTCGTTCAAGTATCATCGCCCGCGCGGCATCCTTTCGGCCGGTCCCGAAGAGCCGAACGCGCTGATCGACGTGTCGCGCGACGCCGCCCGACGCCAGCCGAACGTGCGCGCGCCGGTGCAGGAAGTCTTCGACGGCATGAAGGTGGCCTCGCAGAACCGCTGGCCCTCGCTCGCCTTCGATATCGGCGGCGTCAACAACCTCATGTCGCCGTTCTTCGCGGCCGGCTTCTACTACAAGACCTTCATGTGGCCGAAGGCGGCCTGGGAAAAGCTCTACGAGCCCTTCATCCGTAGAGCCGCCGGCCTCGGCGTCGCGCCGACGGAAGAGGACCCGGACCACTACGCCAACCGCTATGCCCATTGCGACGTCCTGGTCGCGGGCGCCGGCATCGCCGGCCTTTCGGCCGCGCTTGCCGCCGCCGAGGCCGGTGCGCGCGTCATCCTGGTCGACGAGCAGCCGGAAGTCGGCGGTGCGCTGCACTACGATATCTCGGTGAAGATCGACGGCCAGAACGGCTACGACTGGGCGCAGGCGGCGGCCGCGAAGCTCAAGGCGATGGAGAACGTCACCGTCCTCACCCGCACGACGGCCTTCGGCTACTACAACCACAATTTCGTCGGCCTCGTGGAGCGCGTGACGGACCATCTCGCCCGCCCCGACAAGACGCTGCCGCGCGAGCGGCTGTGGCAGGTCCGCGCCAAGCGCGTCATCCTCGCCACCGGCTCCATCGAGCGGCACATGGTGTTCGCCAACAACGACCGGCCGGGCATCATGCTCGCTTCGGCGGCGCGCACCTATCTCAACCATTTCGGCGTCGCTGTCGGCCGCAAGGTCGGCGTCTATACGGCAAGCGATTCGGCCTATGAGGCCGCCTTCGACCTGAAGCGGGCCGGCGTCACCATTGCCGCCATCGTCGACAACCGCGAGAAGCCCGGCGAAGCCGTTCTTGCCGAGGCCCGCAAGCTCGGCATCGAGGTGCTCACCGGCCATTCGGTCGTCGACACCAAGGGGAAGCTGCGCGTCTCCTCCATGTCGGTCGCCCGCAACGGCGGCGGCTCGGCGCGGTCGATCCCGGTCGATGCGCTGCTGATGTCGGCGGGCTGGACGCCGTCCGTCCACCTCTTCTCGCAGTCGCGCGGCAAGGTCGCCTATGACGCGGCCACCGGCCGCTTCCTGCCGGGCACCTATGCGCAGGATTGCCTTTCGGTCGGCGCGTGCAACGGCACGGACGGCCTGCAGGCGACCATCGAGGAGGGGCTGGCGGCCGGCGAGCTGATGGCCCGCGCCACCGGCAACGAGGGCGGCGGCAAGGTCGAGCTTTCCGGCGAAAACGCCTTCGAATGGACCGGCGGCATGGCAGGCGCCGGCGAGGGAGCCGGCGTCGACACGACGGTCAAGGCTTTCGTCGACTTCCAGAACGACGTCTGCGCCAAGGACATCCGCCTCGCCGTGCGCGAGGGCATGCACTCGATCGAGCACATCAAGCGCTTCACCACCAACGGCATGGCGACGGACCAGGGCAAGCTGTCCAACATCCATGGCTTGGCAATCGCTTCGGAGGTGCTGAACCGCGAGATTCCGAAGATCGGCCTCACGACCTTCCGCGCGCCCTATACGCCCGTCACCTTCGGCGCGCTGATCAGCCATTCGCGAGGCGAACTGTTCGACCCGGCGCGCAAGACGCCGATGCATGACTGGGAGGAAGCGCATGGCGCGGTCTTCGAGGATGTCGGCAACTGGAAGCGCGCCTGGTACTATCCGCGCTCCGGCGAGACGATGCACGATGCGGTCAACCGCGAGTGCCGCACGGTGCGCAGCGCCGCCGGCCTGTTCGACGCCTCGACGCTCGGCAAGATCGAGGTCGTCGGTCCGGATGCCGGCACCTTCATGAACCTCATGTATACCAACGCCTGGGACACGCTGAAGCCCGGCCGCTGCCGCTACGGCATCATGCTGCGCGAGGACGGCTTCGTCTATGACGACGGCGTCGTCGGGCGTCTTTCGGAGGATCGCTTCCATGTCACCACCACGACGGGCGGCGCGCCACGCGTCATGCACCACATGGAAGACTATCTCCAGACGGAATTCCCCCATCTCAAGGTCTGGCTGACCTCGACCACCGAACAGTGGGCGGTGATCGCCGTGCAGGGCCCGAAGGCGCGCGAAATCCTCGAGCCGCTGGTCGAGGGCATCGACATCTCCAACGAGGCCTTCCCGCATATGAGCGTGCGCGAAGGCAAGATCTGCGGCGTGCCGACCCGGCTCTTCCGCATGTCCTTCACGGGCGAGGCGGGCTACGAAGTCAACGTGCCGGCCGATTACGGCCAGGCCGTCTGGGAAGCCATCTGGGCGCGGGCCGAACCGCTCGGCGCCTGCGCCTACGGCACGGAGACCATGCACGTGCTGCGCGCCGAGAAGGGCTACATCATCGTCGGCCAGGATACGGACGGCACGGTCACGCCGCACGATGCGAGCCTCAGCTGGGCCGTCTCGAAGAAGAAGACGGACTTCGTCGGCATCCGCGGCCTGAAGCGACCGGACCTCGTCAAGGAGGGCCGCAAGCAGCTCGTCGGCCTGCTGACGAAGGATCCCGGCGTGGTGCTGGAGGAGGGGGCGCAGATCGTCGCCGATCCGAACCAGCCGAAGCCGATGACCATGCTCGGCCATGTCACGTCGTCCTACTGGTCGGAGAATTGCGGCCGGTCGATCGCCATGGCGCTCGTTGCCGGCGGCCAGGCCCGCATGGGCCAGACGCTCTACGTGCCGATGCCCGACCGCACCATCGCGGTCGAGGTCAGCGACATGGTGTTTATCGACAAGGAAGGAGGACGCCTCAATGGCTGATCAAGCTCTTCGCAAGGCGCCGCTTGCCGGCCGCCACGGCGGCTCCGCCGGCGCGCGCGTCACGCCCGCCGCTCCCGCAACCCGCCTGTCGCTGCGCGCCGGCGCCGATGCCCTCGACGCCCTCTCGGCGGCCTTCGGCCTGCAACTGCCGACGCGCCCGAAGGGCTCGGCTTCGGCGAACGGCCGCCACGCGCTCTGGCTCGGCCCGGACGAGTGGCTGCTGATCGACGAGAACGGCGCGGACCTGATGGGCATCGCGTCCAGCGTTTCCGCGCTGCATTCGGCGACGGACGTGTCCCACCGCAACACGGCGATCATCGTCTCCGGCCCGGATGCGGCCGGCGCGATCGCCAGCGGCTGCCCGCTCGATCTCGGCAACGCGGTCTTCCCGGTCGGCGCGGCGGCGCGCACGGTGCTCGGCAAGATCGAGATCGTGCTGTTCCGTCCGGGCGAGGAGGATTACCGGGTCGAGTGCTGGCGCTCGTTCTCGCCCTATGCCTTCGGGCTTCTGGCGGAAGGTGCGGAGGATGCCGGGCTGTGATCTGGGCCCGGTGAGGGGCGTTGATTAAGACCCCTCTGCCTGCCGGCATCTCCCCCACAAGGGGGGAGAAGGAGGCGGCTTGCTCACCATTCAAAATGGAATGCAGAAAGAGCGGCAGGTTAAGTCCCTCCCCCTTGTGGGGAGGGATTTAGGGAGGGCCTTCCTTCACCCCCTACACATCCTCCGGCCGGTCCTTCGGATCGAACTGGATGATGGTGATCCATTCGGCCGTCAGCGCCGGCTTGCGCTCGTCCTCGATCTCGACCGAGACATTGTAGCGGATCGTCACCATGCCGGCGCCGCGGAAGCGGGCCTCGTCGAGCACGAAGCGGCCGCGCACGCGCGCGCCGCTCTTCACCGGCGTCATGAAGCGGACCTTCTCGAAGCCGTAGTTGATGCCCATCGTCTGCTCGATGATGCGCGGCACGCAGTCGAAATTCATCGCCGAAAGCAGCGAGAGGGTGAGGAAGCCGTGGGCGATGGTGCCGCCGAAGGGGGTTTCGGCCGCCGCGCGCTCGGGATCGGTATGGATGAACTGGTGGTCTTCCGTCGCATCGGCGAAGCGGTCGATCATGGTCTGGTCGACAGTGAACCAGCGGGACACGCCCAGCTCCGTTCCGACGAGGGCGGCGACATCTTTCAAATGAATATTGGCAGGCATCGGGTCTTCCATCGATCGATTCGGGTCTCTTACAGAGCATTTCCGCATTTCCGAACGCAACCGCTTCGCGCTTTTGCTGAGAATGCTCTTAGAGACGCGGTTTGTCGGGGCAATGAATTTCAATAGTTTTCGACAAAAATCTCCACCGTGCGCGCAGGGAGCGAGCCGGTCGGCAGGTGGTTGGCGGCAAGCAGGCTCACCCAACCGCGTCCTTGCGGCGGCGGCAGGGCGAGCGCCTGTTCGCCGTGTGTGCGATTGAGGGCGATTGCGAGGCGGACGGTGCGCTTCTGCTGGCGGTCGGGCGTCCTGAAAAGGACGAGAAGCGTGCCGGCGAAGGGGGCTTCCCAGTCCGCCACGGTCATTGGCGTGCCGGCCAGCGTCAGCCATTCGACATCGTTCTCACCGTTGAGGAAAGCCGTTTCGCCGAGCGCCGGGAAGCGCTTGCGGATCGCCGAGAGCATGGCGGTGTGCTCGATCAGGCCCTCGTCCAGCCGGTCCCAGTGCATCCAGGTGATGGCATTGTCCTGGCAATAGGCGTTGTTGTTGCCGTCCTGGCTGCGCCCGCCCTCGTCGCCCGCCGTCAGCATGATCGTGCCGCGGGAGAGGAAGAGGCTGGAGAGCAGGGCCTTCACGTCCGCCCGCCTTGCGGAGAGCACCATGCCGTCTGTCGTCGCGCCTTCCGCGCCGTTGTTCCAGGAATGGTTCTCGTTATGGCCGTCGCGGTTGTCCTCGCCATTCGCCTCGTTGTGCTTCACCGCATGGGAGACGAGGTCGGCCAGCGTGAAGCCGTCATGGGCGGCGAGGAAGTTGACGCTGCGGGTCCCGGTGCCGCCGTGGCGGGAGAAGATGTCGGCCGAGCCGGCAAAGGCGGTGACGAAGGGGCCGAGCCTGTGGCTGTCGCCGCGCCAGAACATGCGGGCATCGTCGCGGAAGCGGTCGTTCCATTCGAGGAAGGGTGCCGGGAAATTGCCGAGCTGGTAGCCGCCGGGGCCGATGTCCCAAGGCTCGGCAATCAGCACGCGGTCCTTGAGCAGCGGATCGGCGCAGATCTCCGCAAGCAGCGCCGCATGGGCGGAAAAGCCGTCCGCCTCGCGGCCGAGGATGGTGGCGAGGTCGAAGCGGAAGCCGTCGACGCCGGCATGACGGACGAAATGGCAAAGGCTGTCGAGCACGAGCTGGCGCACGACGGGGTGTTCGCCGGCAATCGTGTTGCCGCAGCCGGTGTCGTTGATCAATTCGCCCGGCCGGTCCGGCACGTGGCGGTAATAGGTAAGGTTGTCGAGGCCGCGCATGGAGAGCGTCGCGCCATGGCGATCGCTCTCGCCGGAATGGTTGAAGACGAGGTCGAGGATGGTGCCGATGCCCTCGGCGCGCAGCGCCGCGACGGTGTCGGCCAGCTCTTTCATGCCGCCAGGCACGAGGCGTGGGTCGAGCGCCATCAGGGCGATGGGGTTGTAGCCCCAGCTATTGGAAAGGCCGAGCGCCGGCAGGTGGCGCTCGTCGATCCAGGCGGTGATCGGCATCAGCTCCACGGCATCGACGCCGAGGCGCTTAAGGTGGGCGAGCACGGCGGGATGGGCGAGCGCGCCGACCGTGCCGCGCATCGTCTCCGGCACGTCGGGATGCAGCATGGTGAAGGCGCGCACGGCCACTTCGTAGACGAAGCCGCCGGGGCGGAAGAGCGGGGGCTTTACCGCGACCGGGCGGTCGCGGGTGACGATGGCCTTCGGCACGATATCCGCCGTGTCCGCGCCGAAGACGGCAAGCCGCCCGTCATGCACGAAGCGGCGGTCGAGTTCCCTGGCATAGGGATCGACCAGCAGCTTCGCCGGATCGAACCAGAGGCCGTGGTCGGGGGAATAGACGCCGTCGGCGCGAAAGCCGTAGCGGGTGCCGGCCACCGCGCCCTCGACGAAGACGCGGTGGAAGCCGTTCTCGTCCCGCCCCATGGTGAGGCGGGCGAGTTCCCTGTCGCCCTCGTTGTCGAACAGGCAGAGGTCGACGCGGGCGGCGTCGCGCGAATAGACGGCAAACTCCACCCCGTCCCCGGAGAGCGTGGCGCCCGGTGCGAAGGAGGGGGCGGTGAAGGCCATCTTACGTGATCACGCTCGGTTCGGTGCGGCCGGTGCGGCTCTTGATGCCGGCGATCTCGTCGGCGACGGCGATGAGGTCGGCAAGGGCTTCCTGCGTGTCGATATCGTGGCGGGCGGCGTCGGGCTCGAAGCGCTCGATATAGACGCGCAGCGTCGCGCCCGACGTGCCGGTGCCGGAAAGGCGGAAGACGACGCGCGAGCCGCCCTCGAAGAGGATGCGGATGCCCTGGTTCTTGCTGACGGACTGGTCGACCGGGTCGTGATAGGCGAAATCGTCCGCCGTCTCGACCCTGAGCGCGCCGAAGCTCCTGCCGGGAAGCGTGGCGAGCTGGTCGCGCAGGTTGGCCACCAGGCCGTTCGCGGCATCGCTGTCGACCTCCTCGTAGTCGTGGCGGGAATAGTAGTTGCGGCCGTAGGTCGCCCAGTGCTGGCGGACGATGTCGATGACGCTTTCCTTGCGCACGGCGAGGATGTTGAGCCAGAGCAGCACCGCCCAGAGGCCGTCCTTCTCGCGCACATGGTTGGAGCCGGTGCCGGCGCTCTCCTCGCCGCAGATCGTGGCAAGGCCCGCGTCGAGCAGGTTGCCGAAGAACTTCCAGCCGGTCGGCGTCTCGTAGATGCCGATACCGAGCTTTTCCGCCACGCGATCGGCCGCGCCGGAGGTCGGCATGGAGCGGGCGATGCCGGCGAGGCCCTTGGCATAGCCGGGGGCGAGATGGGCATTGGCGGCGAGCATGGCGAGGCTGTCGGAGGGCGTGACGAAGATGCCCTTGCCGATGATGAGGTTGCGGTCGCCGTCGCCGTCCGAGGCCGCGCCGAAGTCCGGCGCATCGTCGGCCATCATCGTGTCGTAGAGCGCGCGGGCATGCACGAGGTTCGGGTCCGGATGATGGCCGCCGAAGTCCGGCAGCGGCATGAAGTTGAGGACCGAGCCCTTGGTGGCGCCGAGGCGGTTTTCGAGGATTTCCTTGGCATAGGGGCCGGTGACGGCGCTCATGGCGTCGAAGACGATGCGGAAGCCGCCGGCAAGCAGGCTACGGATGGCGTCGAAATCGAAGAGCTGTTCCATCAGCTCGGCATAATCGGTGACGGGGTCGATGACCGTGACCGTCATGCCCTCGATCTCGTGGGTGCCTTCGAGGTCGAGATTGACGTCGGGGACGTCGGCGATCCTGTAGCTATCGATGGATTTGGTGCGGGCGAAGATGGCGTCGGTGATCTTCTCCGGCGCCGGGCCGCCATTGCCGATATTGTACTTGATGCCGAAGTCCTCGGTCGGGCCGCCCGGATTGTGGCTGGCCGACAGAACGATGCCGCCGAAGGCCTTGTTCTTGCGGATGACGTTGGAGGCGGCGGGCGTCGAGAGGATGCCGCCGCGTCCGACCAGCACGCGGCCGAAGCCGTTGGCGGCGGCCATCTTGATGGCGAGCTGGATCACTTCGCGGTTGTAGAAGCGGCCGTCGCCGCCGATCACCAGCGTTTCGCCGGCAAAGCCTTCCAGGCTGTCGAAGATCGACTGGATGAAGTTCTCCGCATAGTTCTTCTGCTGGAAGACGGGGACCTTCTTGCGCAGGCCCGAGGTGCCGGGCTTCTGGTCGCTGTAGGGCGTGGTCGGGACGGTCTTGATGGTCATCTTCTATACTCGCGAAAGGAGGCTGGAATAGAGGTCGGCGTAGCGCGCGGCGCTGTTCTCCCACGAAACGTCCGACTTCATGCCCTGGTTCTGTATGCGGGCCCAGACTTTCGGTTCGTGCCATGCCTTGAAGACCCGGCGCAATGCCTGGCGCAGGCCCTCCGCATTGATCGGCGTGAACTGGAAGCCCGTGGCGACGCGGGCGGAAAGGGCGGCCTCGTTGGCGTCGATCACCGTATCGGCAAGGCCGCCGGTGCGCGCGACGATGGGAATGCAGCCGTAGCGCAGGCCGTAGAGCTGGGTGAGGCCGCAGGGCTCGAAGCGTGACGGGATGAGGATGGCGTCGCTGCCGGCCTGCATGAGATGAGACAGCGGCTCGTTGTAGCCGATGACGATGCCGACATGGCCGCGATGGCGCGAGGCGGCGGCGAGCAGCGCGCCTTCCAGCCCCTGGTCGCCCGAGCCGAGCACGGCGAGCTTGCCGCCCCGCTCGACGATCCAGTCGGCGACCTCGGCGATGATGTCGATGCCCTTCTGCCAGGTGAGGCGGCTGACGACGCAGAAGATCGGCCCGTCGTCCTCGACGAGGTTGAAGCGCTCGACAAGGGCCTTGCGGTTCATCGCGCGCTTCTTCAGCGAGCCGGCGGCGAAGGAGCGGGCGATATGCGGGTCGGTCTCCGGGTTCCAGACGGCGGTGTCGATGCCGTTGACGATGCCGACGAGATCGCCGGCGCGCGCATTGATGAGGCCTTCGAGCCCCATGCCGTATTCCGGCGTCATGATCTCGTGCGCATAGGTGGGGCTGACGGTGGTGATCGACCAGGCGGTGCGCAGCCCGCCCTTGAGGAAGCCGACATCGCCGTAATATTCGAGCCCTTCGACCGAGAAGGCTTCCGGCGGCAGGCCGAGACCGGCGAAGATCTCCGGGCCGAACTGGCCCTGGAAGGCGAGGTTGTGCACCGTGACGACGGTGGGGATGTGCTGGAGGCCGGTATAGCGCATGTAGACGGCCGTCATCGCCGCCTGCCAGTCATGGGCATGCACGATATCCGGCTGCCAGCCGGGAATGAGGCCGCGGGCGATCTCGGCGCCCGCAAGCGAAAGGGCGGCGAAGCGCCGCCAGTTGTCGACGAAATCCTTACCGGTGGCATCCGTATAGGGCCCGCCCTGCCGGTCGAAGAAGCCCGGCGCGTCGAGCACGAGGATGTCGATGCCCTCGTGCGTCGCGGCGAGGATGCGGGCGGGTTCGCCGAGGAGGTCCTCGAAGGTCGCCACAACCTCGGTCTTCGCCAGCCGCTGCATGACGGCGGGATAGCAAGGCATCAGCGTGCGCATGTGCATGCCATGCCCGGCGAGTGCGATCGGCAGCGCGCCGGCGACGTCGGCAAGGCCTCCCGTCTTGATCAGCGGGAATACTTCGGATGCCACCGAAAGGATGTTCATGTCCGGGCTAGAGCTCCAGCTTGTCGATCATCGGTTGGGTGATGAGGCATATGCCGTTCTCCGAGCGGCGGAAGCGGCGTGCGTCGAGTTCCGGGTCCTCGCCGACAACGAGGCCTTCCGGGATGACGACCCGGCTGTCGATGACGACGTTTCTCAGCTGCGCGTGCCGGCCGATCATGACGTTCGGCAGGATGACGGCGCCTTCGAGGCGGGAATAGGAGTTGGCGCGCACGCCGGTGAAGAGCAGGCTGCGGTTCAGCGAGGCGCCGGAGATGATGCAGTCGCCCGAAATGAGCGAGGAGGTCGCCGAGCCGCGGCGGTTCTCGTCGTCATGCACGAACTTGGCCGGCGGCTTGATCTCGGCGAAGGTCCAGATCGGCCACGAGCCGTCGTAGATGTCGAGTTCCGGGGTGATATGCGTCAGGTCGATATTGGCCTGCCAGTAGGCGTCGATGGTGCCGACGTCGCGCCAGTAGGCCTCGCGCTCGAAATCGGAGCGCACGCAGGAGGCGGCGAAGCGGTGGGCGACGGCTTTGCCGTGCTCGACGATATAGGGGATGATGTCCTTGCCGAAGTCGCGGCTCGACGTCGGGTCGGCGGCATCGCGGCGCAGGAGGTCCATCAGGAACTTCGTGTGGAAGACGTAGATGCCCATCGAGGCGAGCGCCATGTCCGGGTTGCCGGGAATGCCCGGCGGGTCGGCCGGCTTTTCCACGAAGGCGATGATCTGGTCCTTCTCGTCGACATGCATGACGCCGAAACCGGTCGCTTCCATGCGCGGCACTTCGAGGCAGCCGATGGTGACCTGCGCGCCGGAATCCACGTGCTGCTGGAGCATCAGCTCGTAGTCCATCTTGTAGATGTGGTCGCCGGCGAGGATGACCATGTATTCGACGCCGTAGTCCTCGATGATGTCAATGTTCTGGTAGACCGCGTCGGCGGTGCCCTCGTACCACTGGGTCTCGGAGACGCGCTGGGAGGCGGGCAGGATATCGAAGCTCTCGTTTCGCTCGGGACGGAAGAAGTTCCAGCCGCGCTGCATGTGGCGGATCAGCGAATGGGCCTTGTACTGGGTGGCGACGCCGATGCGGCGGATACCGGAATTGAGCGCATTGGAGAGCGCGAAGTCGATGATGCGCGCCTTGCCGCCGAAATGGACGGCGGGCTTGGCGCGCCGGTCGGTCAGCTCCTTCAGGCGGCTGCCGCGTCCGCCTGCGAGAACATAGGCCATCGCGTCACGGGCGAGGGGTTGATTGCGCTTCTGCTCCATTGTGTCCTCCCAGCTTCTGTTATGCGTCCAGCTCGAGCATCACCGTCGCCAGCGGCGGCAGGGTGATGGCGGCGGCTATTCTTCCATTTGCGTGCTTGCGGGCCTCGACGGCGCCGCCGTTCCCCTTGCCGCTGCCGCCGTAGATCTCGGCATCGGTGTTGAGGATCTCCCTCCACCGGCCCTCCACCGGCAGCGGCACCCCGTAGTTCTCGCGATAGACGGGGGTGAAGTTGGTAATGACGGCGATCGGCTTTTCCCCCGGCGCCTTGCGCAGCCAGGCAAAGACCGAGTTCTCGCGGTCGTCGGCGATCAGCCATTCGAAGCCGTCGCCCTCGCAGTCGCGGGCATGGAGCGCGGCCTTGCGGCGGTAGGTACCGTTGAGGTCGCGCACGAGGCGGCGCATGCCTTCGTGCAGCGGATATTCCAGAAGGTTCCAGTCGAGCGAGCGGGCCTCGCTCCATTCCTGCCACTGGGCGAATTCCTGGCCCATGAAGAGCAGCTTCTTGCCGGGATAGCCCCACATGAAGCCGTAATAGGCCCTGAGATTGGCGAATTTCTGCCAGTCGTCGCCAGTCATCTTGGCGATCAGCGAGCCCTTGCCGTGCACGACTTCATCGTGGCTGAGCGGCAGCACGAAATTCTCCGTGAAGGCATAGAGCAGGCCGAAGGTCATGTCGTTGTGGTGGAACTTGCGGTGCACTGGCTCGCGCGAGAGATATTGCAGCGTGTCGTGCATGAAGCCCATGTTCCACTTGAAGCCGAAGCCGAGCCCGCCCTCGTGAACGGGGTGCGAGACCTTGGGCCAGGAGGTGGATTCCTCCGCGATGGTCAGGATGCCGGGATGGCCGCCATAGACATGGCGGTTCATGGATTGCAGGAAGCGCACGGCTTCCAGGTTCTCGTTGCCGCCGTATTCGTTGGGCACCCATTCGCCGTGCTTGCGCGAATAGTCGAGATAGAGCATCGAGGCGACCGCATCGACGCGCAGGCCGTCGAGATGGAATTTCTCCGCCCAGTAGAGCGCGTTGTTGATGAGGTAGGAGAGGACTTCGGCGCGGCCGAAATTGTAGATCGCCGTGTTCCAGTCCGGGTGGAAGCCCTGGCGCGGATCGGCATGCTCGTAGAGCGCGGTACCGTCGAAATGGCCGAGGCCATGCGCGTCGGTCGGGAAATGCGCCGGCACCCAGTCGAGGATGACGCCGATGCCGACCTTGTGGCAGCCGTTGACGAAGCGGGCAAGCCCTTCCGGCTCGCCGAAGCGGGCGGTCGGCGAATAGAGGCCCGTCGTCTGGTAGCCCCAGGACGGGTCGAAGGGATATTCGGAGATCGGCAGGAACTCGATATGGGTGAAGCCCATGTCGACGCAGTAGGGGATGAGATGGTCGGCCAGCTCGTCCCAGGTCAGGAACGCCCCGTCGCCATGGCGCTGCCAGGAGCCGGCATGGACCTCGTAGATCGAGATCGGCTGGCGGCGGGCATCGACGGAGGCCCAATGGGCAAGATGCGCCTCGTCTTCCCATTCCTGCGCAATCGGCCCGGTCGTCATGGAGGCATTGTTGGGGCGCAGTTCCGAGCGGCGGGCGAAGGGGTCGGCCTTGAGCGGCAGGACCTCGCCGTTCATGCCGACGATCTCGAACTTGTAGGCATGGCCTTCGGTAATGCCCGGCAGGAAGATCTCCCAGATGCCGGTGTCGCGCCGAAGCCGCATCGGGTTCCGCCGCCCGTCCCATTCGTTGAAATTGCCGACGACGGAGACGCGCCTGGCATTCGGCGCCCAGACGGCGAAGTGGAAGCCCTCGACGCCTTCCAGCGTCATCGGATGGGCGCCCATCTTGTCGAAGAGGCGAAGATGCGAGCCTTCGCGGATATAGTAGTCGTCCATCGGCCCGAGCACGGGGCCGAAGCTGTAGGGATCGACGACGGTCCATTCCCCGCCGGCATTGCGGGCGCGGTAGCGGACCGGCTGGAGCTTCTTCGCCGCGACCTCGCCGGCGAAGATGCCGGCCTCGGCGACCCGCGTCAGCGTGCCGATCTCCCTGCCGGAAAGCGTCTCGACCGCCACCTCGCTCGCTCCGGGCAGGAAGCAGCGGGCGACGAACGTGTCGCCAGACGCGTGAAGGCCCAGCACTGCGAACGGGTCCCAGTGCCTTCCCTCCAAGATCGCGTCGATGTCCGCCTTCGCCAGAAGCTCTGACGGTTGTTCCGTCGTGCCTTTTTTTGGCGGTGCGGTCATCAGGCTCTCCAGATTTCCGTTGCGTATTGGCGGATGGTGCGGTCGGAGGAGAACCAGCCCATGCGGGCGGTGTTCCTTATCGTCTTCGAGTACCAGGAGGGCTTGTCGGTCCAGATGGCGTCGACCTCGCGCTGGGCTTTCGCATAGGCGTCGAAATCGGCTGCCACCATGAACCAGTCGTGATTGTAGATGCCGTCGACGAGGCCGGTGAAGCGGTTGCGGTCGTCGGGCGAGAAGACGCCGGAGGAGATGGCGGCGAGCGCCTGGGAAAGCTCCCGCGACTGCTCGATGATGGCGCGGGGATTGTGCCCCTCGGCGCGCACCTTCGCCACCTCTTCGGCGGTCATGCCGAAGATGACGATGTTCTCCGCGCCGACATGGTCGCGCATCTCGACATTGGCGCCGTCGAGTGTGCCGATGGTGAGCGCGCCGTTCAGCGCGAACTTCATGTTGCCGGTGCCCGAGGCTTCCATGCCGGCCGTCGAGATTTGCTCGGAAAGGTCGGCGGCGGGCACCATGATCTCGGCGAGCGAGACATTGTAGTTGGGCACGAAGACGACCTTGAGGAGGCCGCGCACGGCCGGGTCGTTGTTGATCACCTTGGCCACGTCGTTGGCGAGCTTGATGATCAGCTTGGCATTGTGATAGCTCGGCGCCGCCTTGCCCGCGAAGAGTTTTACACGCGGCACCCAGTCCAGCTCCGGATGCGAGCGGATCTGGTCGTAGAGCGCGACGGCCTCGATGATGTTGAGGAGCTGGCGCTTGTATTCGTGGATGCGCTTGATCTGGATGTCGAACATCGCGGCGGGATCGATGCGCACGCCCATGCGGCTGCCGACGAGGTTCGCGAGGCGATTCTTGTTCTCCCGCTTGATCGCGGCGAACTTCTCCTGGAAATCCCGGTTGTCGGCGAAGGCGTCGAGCGCCGTCAGCGCCTCGGCATCGTCCATGAAGGCGTCGCCGATGGATTCGCGGATCAGCTCGAAGAGGCCCGGATTGCACTGCATCAGCCAGCGGCGAGGCGTGATGCCGTTCGTCTTGTTGTTGATGCGGTCGGGATAGAGCTTGTGCAGGTCGGCGAAGACCGTTTCCTTCATCAGCTCGGTATGCAGCGCCGACACGCCGTTGATCGAGTGCGAGCCGACGAAGGCGAGGTTGCCCATGCGCACGCGGCGCTCGCCCGATTCCTCGATCAGCGAGATGTTGCGGATGCGCTGGTCGTCGATGCCCTTTTCCTTGCGGGCCTCGATGAGGATCTTGGCGTTGATCGCATAGACGATCTGCATGTGGCGCGGCAGAAGGCGCTCGAAGAGCGGCACCGGCCAGCTTTCCAGCGCCTCCGGCAGGAGCGTGTGGTTCGTATAGGAGAAGGTGCGGCGGGCGAGATCCCAGGCGACATCGAAATCGAGGCCGTGCACGTCGGTCAGCAGGCGCACCAGCTCGGCGACGGAAACGGCGGGATGCGTGTCGTTGAGCTGGATGGCGACGGCGTCCGGCAGGGAGCTGAAATCCGGATATTGCTGGAGATGGCGGCGCAGGATGTCCTGCAGCGAGGCCGAACAGAAGAAGAATTCCTGGCGCAGGCGCAGTTCCTGGCCGGCCGGCGTGGCATCGGCCGGATAGAGTACGCGCGTTAGGCTTTCGGCCTTGTTGCTCTCGCGAAGGGCGCCGATATGGTCGCCGGCATTGAAGGCATCGAGCAGGATCGGGTCGATGGGATTGGCCGACCACAGGCGCAGCGTGTTGACGCGCTTGGCGTGCCAGCCGACGGCCGGCGTGTCATAGGCGGTCGCGATGACGCGCTCGGCGGGCTTCCAGACGAAACGCTGCTTGTCCTCGCCGATATTGATCGTCTCGACGGCGCCGCCGAAGCCGATTTCGTAGGAGCTTTCGCGGCGCTCGAATTCCCAGGGGTTGCCGTGGGCGAGCCAGGTTTCCGGCAGCTCCACCTGCCAGCCGTCCGCCATCTGCTGGCGGAAGAGGCCGTGCACGTAGCGGATGCCGTAGCCATAGGCGGGCACGTCGACCGTCGCCATGCTCTCCATGAAGCAGGCGGCGAGGCGCCCGAGGCCGCCATTGCCGAGCGCGGCATCCGGCTCCAGCTCGGCGATGACGTCGAGATCGACGCCGAGCGAGGCGAGCGCATGGCGCATCTCGTCCAGGATGCCGATATTCGTCATGGCGTCGCGCATCAGGCGGCCGATGAGGAATTCCAGCGAGAGATAGTAGACGCGCTTCGACCCGGTGGAATAGGTGCGGCGCGTGGAGTCCATCCACTTGTCGGTGATGCGGTCGCGCACGACGAGGATCGCGGCCGTCAGCCAGTCGTGCGGCTTGGCGACTTTCGGGTCCTTGCCGATACGGTACTTGAGACGTTCGAGAAGTTCTGTGGCGAGCTGTTCACGGTCCGATGATCGAGGGGCGGGGGCAAGGTCGTTGTTGGTTACCCTGTTCATCATCGGCGAACTTTGCCCCTTTGCATTCTCAGCGTTCGATCAGTCGAAAATCGCGTTTAAATCAATTTATGCATCTATCCGAAGCGCTTGCAATATGCCTTTTCAAGAAAGGGCGCATGCATTTTCGGCAGGGCTGAAACGGCTTCGAGACGCGAAAAAGCCCGCTGCGCGGAGCGCGGCGGGCTTTCTGATGTAGCCTTGTTGCTGGAAACTACTGGGTCAGGCGCGAGGCAATGGCCGCCGCGCTTTTTCCGATTTCTTCGAAAGCAGAAATGAGCCCCGACATATCTTCCGCCGCATAGTAGTTCGCAGCGCTCGAGGCACAGGCCTTCAGTAGCGTCTGGCCGCGGGTCGGCGCCATGAAGGCGACGGTATAGACTGTCACCCCTGCGGCCTTGGCGGCGGTGCAGGAATTCAGCGTTTCGTCGTCGGATTTCTTCGCATTCGCGGTGCCATCCTTCCCATTATAATGGGTGTTCTCGCCGTCCGTCATGAAGACGATGAACTTGACTGGCTCCAGTCCGCTTTTCTGCTTGTGCGCGCCGATTTCCGTCTCCTTGGAGGGATCGCTCGGGGCCAGCTTCTCGAATGCCTTTGCAAAGGCGCTGTGGGAATCCGTGCCGCCTTCCGGTTTTTCCGGCAGGGCGTTGACGTAAGACATGGCTCCGCTCGTACCCCAGGTCAGCTGCGTTTCCGGCTGCATGACGTCATTGTAAGAGACGGCGCCGGCACGCACATATTCGTTGTTGGGATCGATCTTGTTCAGCACGCCGAAGAGACTTGCCACCGCCGTCTTCAGGGCGCCGATCTTCCTGACGTAGCATGGTGTCGTCGCCTTCGGGCTGCCGCCCCAGTTCGAGCTCGTCCAGTTCTGGCAGGCCACGGTCTTGCTGGCGATCTCGTTTGTCTGGAACGACATCGAGCCAGACCTGTCCAGCACGAGGAACATGGACAATGCGTTCTTCGAACCGGTCGCGCCTTCGGCCGTGCCATTGGCGGAGACTGTGGTCGATTTCTGGCCGAGCAGGCGGCTGAGGGGATTGAACTCAACCGTAAGGCCGCTGGACGTGCTGACCTTGAACGACTTGGCACTGCCGGCGAGGGCCTTTTCCTCGACGTCGATCTTGAAGGCGGAAGCTGCTCCCGCGTCGCCGTTCTTGTTGATCATCTGGGTCTTGAAGAAGGTAAGGGCGATAGCCTTGGCTTCGGTGATGCTCTTCTTGTCGTTCGTCAGGGCGGAGGCGGCGGCAAGCGCCGCGCTATCGAGCGCATCCTGTAACTCAGCCTTTTTCAGCACCATGTTGCTGATATCCATCGCAAAGCCCCCGGCGCCCAGGATGACCGGGAGCGCGAAGGCTGTCATCATCGCGAAATTGCCGCGGCGGTCATCCCGCAAGCGGGCCAGCAGGCTGCGTTCTTCCGTCATCTTCTTCATGAGACTTCACCCACCATCGTCATAATGTGGGGTGAAGCTACCAGCGAAGTGTTATTCAACGGTTCGAGCGCGTGGTATAGTTTTCGTAAAATTGCGCGGGTCCCGAAATCCCGCCGCTTGTCGCTGTTTCCAAACGGGAATTCACGGTGCCGGCCGTACCGGGATGACGTCGACGGCCTGGTTCGTCTTGTGCTGGCCGTAGCCCTTCAGGACGCCGATGACGGGGGCGACGTCGGCATAGTCGCGGCCGTAGGCGACGACGATATGGTCGGTGCCGGCGGGAATGTCGTTGGTCGGGTCGAGTTCCATCCAGCCGCTCACCCGCCCGCCCCAGAAGCGCACCCAGGCATGCATGGCGTCCGCGCCCTCCAGCCGCTCCTTGCCCGGCGGAGGGATGGTGCGCAGGAACCCGCTGACATAGCCGGCCGGAATGCCGAGGCTGCGCAGCGCCACGATCATCACATGGGAAAAGTCCTGGCAGACGCCGCGCTTCAGCCTGAAGGCCTCGCGCGGCGTCGTGTCGACGCTCGTCGCCTTCGGGTCGTAGGTGAAATCCTCGTGGATGCGGGCGCAGAGGGCAGCGCCGATGGCGCGGACCGTCATGCCGGGCTTCGCGATCGCGCGGGCGTATTCGGCGATCTCCGGGCAGTCCGTCAGCCGCGGGCTCGGGCCAGTATAGTGGTGCGGCGAATTGGCGTCGAGCGACCAGTAGTCGGCAAGGTCCTCCGGCAGTTCGGTAAGGCGTGGTGAGAAATCGGCGGTGGCCTCCGGCGCATCGACCTGCACGCGGGCCTGCATGCGGATGTCCAGCCGCTCGTGCTGGCTGCGGAAGAGGATGGCGCTCATCGGGTTTTCGAAGAAGTCGTGGTGGTCGACGCGCTCGCCCGGGCCGGGCGAGACGCCGACCGTGCCGGCGACGAGCCGCTGGCGGCCGCTGATCGAGAGCGGCAGCACGCGCACGATATGTCGGCCACCGGAAACGGGGGTGTCGTAGAGATAGCTGATATGGAGGTTGACGTCGTAGAGCATGGTTCGGCGTCTCCCCTTCGCTCAGCTCAGATAGGTTTGCGCGAGGATGTCGGAGAGCTTTTCGAGCTCGGTCTCGAGGCGCTTGTAGACCGCGTCCGTCATCGTCTCCGGCGTCATCACAGCCAGCCCCGCGTGAAGGCGCATGGCCTCGCGGTAGAAGGGCGACATCTGGCCGTTCGAATAGGCGTTCGGCAATTGCTCGATCTCGTTCTTGATCTCGTTGAGCTGGTAGAGGATCGAGCGCGGATTGAGCGCGTCGAGCGCCAGGAGGTCGGTGACGGTGAGGCGCGCGGTCGCCACGTTGTAGCGGCGGCGGTGGGTCATGACGCTGTCGCCGATCTCCAGCAGCATGTCGAGCGCGCCGTCGGGCGCGTCCTCGCCGGAGAGGTGCCCGAGCAGGCGCGTCATGTGCAGGCCGCGCTCCAGATAGCGGCCGATGGACAGGAACCGCCAGCCGGTGAAGCGGTACATGTTCTCGTGGACGAGGCCGGCGAAGCCCGCGAGCTTGCGCAGCAGCACGGTCATGGCGCGGGTCGCGTCGTCGCCCGGCTCGATGCTGACATGGAAGCGGCGGGCGGTCTTCGATAGGTCGTTCAGCGCCAGCCAGCCGTCCGGTGAGAAGCGGTCGCGGATGTTGCTGGCGGAGAAGACCGCGCTGTCGATGTTGCGGATGAGGCTGGTCGGCACGGCCTCGGCCGTGTCGATGTCGAGCGCGTCGAGATAGTCGGTGACGTCCTTGAGGAGCGGCTGTTCCGGGTCGGCATATTCTGCGTAGCGGCCGTGCCAGGCGCGCAACACGCGCAGCGCCCCTTCCGCCCGCTCGATATAGCGGCCGAGCCAGAAGAGGTTGTCGGCCGCGCGGCTCGGCAGGCTCCCGGGCAGGGTGCGGGTGAATTCCTCCTTCGCCGGCAGCAGCGAGGTGCGCTCGACGGGCTTGCGGCTGACGATCCAGACGTCGGCGGCCGAGCCGCCCTCCTGCATGGCGATGGCCGCCACATTGTCGCCGGCGCCGATGCGGGCGAAGCCGCCCGGCATGATCTGCCAGCCGTCGCGAGTGCGGGCGGCGAAGACGCGCAGCGACATGGGCCGCGGCACCAGCTTGCCGTCCACGAAGGCCGGCGTGGTGGAGAGCGTGACGGCCTCCTGGCCGACGAGTTTCGCGCCGTCGCTCGCCAGCCATTCGGCGATGGAGTGCTTGGCGGTGTCGCGCAGGCTGGAGCCGAGCACGGATTGCTGGTTGTCGTCGAAGAAGGGTCGGGTGGAATAGGCCGGGCCGATGACCATGCGCTCGATATTGGCGGTGACGTGCTCGCGCTCGCCCTTCTGGCCGCACCACCAGGTCGCGATGGAGGGAAGGCGCTGCTCCTCGCCGAGCAGGTGGCGACAGATGTTCGGCAGGAAGGCAAGGAAGGCGCGCGTCTCGACGATGCCCGCGCCGAGCGCGTTGACGAAGGTGACGGAGCCGGAGCGCAGCGCCTCGACCATGCCGGGCGTGCCGATATGGGAGTTCTGGTTCAGTTCCAGCGGGTCGGCGAAGGCGGCGTCGAGGCGGCGCCAGAGCACGCCGATGGGCTTGAGGCCCGCGACGGTGCGCACCATGACCTTGCCGTCGACGACGGTGAGGTCTTCCCCCTCCAGGAGCATGAAGCCGAGATAGCGGGCGATATAGGCGTGCTCGAAATAGGTCTCGTTGGCAAGGCCAGGGGTGAGGACGGCGATGCGGTCCTCCGCCGCCTTGCCCGCTTGCAGGGCGCTGCGGAAGGCGCCGAAGAAGCCGGCGAGGCGGTGGGCGTGGATCTCGGCATAGACGTCGGAGAAGGCGCGGGTCGTCGCCACGCGGTTCTCCAGCGCGAAGCCGGCGCCGGAAGGGGCCTGCGTGCGGTCGGAGAGCACCCACCAGTTGCCGTCAGGCCCGCGGCCGATCTCGAAGGAGACGAAGTGGAGGAAATGCCTGCCGGCCGGCTGCACGCCGACGAGCGGGCGCAGGAATTCCTCGTTGGAGGCGACGAGGGCAGGAGGCAGCAGGCCCTTCGCGACCAGCTCGTTCCGGCCGTAGATATCGGCGATGACGGCTTCCAGCAGTTCGGCGCGCTGGACGAGGCCGCGCGAAAGATTCTCCCATTCCTCCTCGTCGATGACGACGGGGACGTGGGAGAGCGGCCAGGCGCGCTCGGTGCCGGCTTCCTTGCCATAGGCGCGGTAGAAGACGCCGGCATCGCGCAGATAGCGGTCGGCGCGGGCGAAGCGGCCGGCAAGCTCGCTCTCGTCCATGCGCTCCAGCGCGCAGAGGAGGGGACGCCAGACGGGGCGGACCTCGCCCTCCGTGTCCACCATCTCGTCGGCGACGCCCGGAAGGGGCGCATAGGCGCGCGCGGAGGATTCCGCCGCCGCGGCCTCGATGCGCTCCGCTTCCGCATTCGTGGTCTTCACTCAATGTCTCCCGGAGCATTTCCGCTCTTCTTCGAATCGCGAAAACGCTCTTGCTTTTTGTTCTGTCGCATTTCCGAACGCAAAACCGCTTCGCACTTTTGCTGGAAATGCTCCAGGGGCTAGATGCCCGGCGGCCGGCGCAGATCCAGCGTCAGCGGGAAATCCGCCGGCGGTGTTTCCGGCCACAGCGTATAGCCGCCCGCCCTGTGCCCCCAGGGCTCGAACCGCGCCAGCCGGCGCGCCTCGGCCTCGTTGCCGTTTACCGGGAAGGTGTCATAGTTGCGTCCGCCCGGATGGGCAACGTGGTAAATGCAGCCCCCGATCGCTCTGCGCGACCATGTATCATAAATGTCGAAGGTAAGCGGTGTGTTGACGGGCAGAACCGGATGGAGGCCCGAGGCGGGCTGCCATGCCTTGAAGCGCACGCCGGCGACCGAGATGCCCTTCGTGGCCGTCGATTTCAGCGGCATCGGCCGGCCGTTGCAGGCGACGGCGTAGCGCTCGGGATTGGCGGTCTCCAGCTTCACCTGGAGGCGCTCGACGGATGAGTCGACATAGCGCACCGTGCCGCCGATGGCGCCCTGCTCGCCCATGACATGCCATGGCTCCAGCGCCTGCCGCAGTTCGAGGTTGGCGCCCTCGTATTCCACCTCGCCGCAGAAGGGGAAGCGGAATTCGAGCTGGGCGGAAAACCATTCCGGGCGCAGCTCGAAGCCGTTCGCCTTGAGGTCCGCGAGGACGTCGAGGAAATCCTGCCAGACATAATGCGGCAGCATGAAGCGGTCGTGCAGCGTGGTGCCCCAGCGCACGAAGCGGCCCTCGGCCGGGTTCAGCCAGAAGCGGGCGATGAGGGCGCGGATGAGGAGCTGCTGGGCAAGGCTCATGCGGGCGTTCGGCGGCATCTCGAAGCCGCGGAACTCGACGAGGCCGAGCCGGCCGGTCGGGCCATCCGGCGAGAAGAGCTTGTCGATGCAGATTTCCGAGCGGTGCGTGTTGCCGGTGACGTCCGTCAGGAGGTTGCGGAACAGGCGGTCGACGAGCCAGGGCAGCGGCGGCGCGCCCTCGCCGGGCGGCGGCACCTGCGAGAGCGCGATTTCCAGCTCGTAGAGCGAATCGTGCCGGGCCTCGTCGATGCGCGGGGCCTGGCTGGTCGGGCCGATGAAGAGGCCGGAGAAGAGATAGGAGAGCGAGGGGTGGCGCTGCCAGTGCAGCACGAGGCTCTTCAGGAGGTCCGGGCGGCGCAGGAACGGGCTGTCGTTCGGGTTCGCGCCGCCGACGACCACATGGTTGCCGCCGCCGGTGCCGGTGTGGCGGCCGTCGATCATGAACTTGTCGGCGCCGAGGCGGGACTGGCGCGCCTCCTCGTAGATCGCCGTGGTGATGCCGACGCAGTCGTCCCAGGTCGAGGCCGGGTGGATGTTGACCTCGATGACGCCGGGATCGGGCGCGACGCGGATGACGTTGAGGCGCTCGTCGTGCGGCGGGGCATAGCCCTCGATATGGACGGGCAGGCCGAGCCGGTCGGCGGCGCGCTCCGCGGCGGTCACCAGTTCCAGATAGTCCTCGATTCGCTCGACGGGCGGCATGAAGATGCACAGGCGCCCGTCGCGGGCCTCGACGCTCATGGCCGTGCGCACGGCGCCGACGATATCGCTGCGGACCTGCTCGACGCGGTCCTGCCCGGCCTCGCCCGGCTGGAACGAGGCCTCGGCCATCGTGCGGCCGGTGACCGCGAAGTCCGGCAGCGGGGGCCTGTCCTCGGAAGGGTCGGCGGGGTTGATATAGGGATAGGCAGAGGGCGAAAGGTGGGGCAGGGCGCCGAGCGGCAGGCGGTAGCCGACGGGGCTGTCGCCCGGCACGAGGAAGATCCTGCCGCGGCGGGTGCGCCATTTCTCGCTGATCCAGCGCCGGTCCGTGGCGCGGGCGTTCCAGGCCTGGATGGGCAGGATATGACCGGTCGGCTCGGTCAGGCCGCGCTCGAAGACGCGGGCGATGCGGCTGCGCTCCTCCGGGTCCTCCAGCTTCGAATTGGAGGGATCGACATTTTCCGGCAGGTTGCCTTCCTTGACGATCCATTCGGCGGGGTCCTCGTAGGCCGGCTGCACCATGTCCGGTTCGACGCCGAGCTCCTCGGCGATGCCGGTGAGGATGGCCTTCGCATCGGTTTCACCGACGCCGGCATCGCTGCCCTCCTCGGCGATGAGGTCCGGGTTCCGCCAGATCGGCTTGCCGTCGCGCCGCCAGTAGAGCGAGAAGGTCCAGCGCGGCAGGCTCTCGCCGGGATACCATTTGCCCTGCCCGTAATGCAGGAAGCCGCCGGGCGCGAAGCGTTCGCGCAGGCGCCGGATGAGGGTGTCGGCCTTCTCGCGCTTGGTGGGGCTGACGGCGGCGGTGTTCCATTCCTCCGATTCGAAATCGTCGATGGAGACGAAGGTCGGCTCGCCGCCCATGGTGAGGCGCACGTCATTGGCGGCGAGGACGTTGTCCACGTCGCGGCCGAGCGCGTTCAGCGCCTCCCAGCTCTCGTCGGAGAAGGGTTTGGTGATGCGCGGGTGCTCGGCGACGCGGGTGACCGTCATCGCGAAGTCGAATTCGGTGTTCGCCTCGCCGAAATAGCCGCCGCTGATCGGCGCGGCGTTGCGATAGTGCGGGGTGGCGGCGAGCGGGATGTGGCTTTCACCGGTGAGGAGGCCCGAAGTCGGGTCGAGGCCGATCCAGCCGGCGCCGGGAATGTAGACCTCGCACCAGGCATGGAGGTCCGTGAAATCGACCTCGGTGCCGGAGGGGCCGTCGAGCGCCTTGAGGTCCGGCGTCAGCTGGATGAGGTAGCCGGAGACGAAGCGGGCGGCGAGGCCGAGATTGCGCAGGATCTGCACGAGCAGCCAGCTGGAATCGCGGCACGACCCTCTCGCGATGGTCAGCGTTTCCTCCGGCGACTGCACGCCGGGCTCCATGCGGATGACGTAGCCGATCTCCTGCTGGAGGCGGGCATTGAGGCCGACCACCATGTCCACCGTGCGCTGCCCGGGCGTGCGGTCGACCGTCGCCATGAAGGCGTCGAGCGCCGGCGTCAGCGGCTCGGGCGTGCGGTAGATCTTCAGGTCCTCGACGAGATCGGCCGGATAGTCGAAGGGCCAGTGCTCGGCCTGTTCCTCCACGAAGAAGTCGAAGGGATTGTAGACCGTCATGTCGGCGACGAGGTCGATCTCGATCTTCAGCTCCGTCACCGGATCGGGGAAGACGTAGCGGGCGAGATAGTTGCCGTAGGGGTCCTGCTGGAGGTTCACGAAATGATTTTCCGGCGAGACCTTCAGCGAATGGCTGATCACCTTGGTCTTGGAATGCGCCGCCGGCTTCAGCCGGATGATCTGGGGTCCGAGGCGGACCGGATTGTCGTATTTGTAGTGGGTAAGGTGGTAGATACCGGCCTTGATCGACATACGTGCTTATTCCCCTCGGTGACGGTCTTGTGCCGTCATCGAAGGGAGTTTGTGCAATGCGAAGACAGATTGCAAGCGCCATCGCGCCGGCCGGCTCCGATGGGGCGGAGTGCCCGCGTCGCCTCGGGCTCAGCGGGTCGCCGCGACCAGCGAGAAATGCGCGCCCTGCGGATCGAGGCAATTGACGATCCAGGCGCCGCCGGGCACTTCCATCGGGTCCATCAGGATACGCCCGCCACCGTCCGTCACCCGCCTTATCGCGGCATCCAGTCCCTCGACCACGAAATAGTAGCCCCAGAAGGGCGGGGCGGGCAGGTCCGCGGGCTTGGTCATCATGCCGCCGATGGCGTTGCCGCCGCGCACCGCGAAGGTCTGGTAGATGCCCATGCCGCCTTCCGACATGTCCACGGCCCTGTCCTTCGTCCAGCCGAAGGTCTTTGCGTAGAAGTCCCAGTCGCTGTCGAGGTCGCCGGCCATCAGCTCGTTCCAGCCGATATGGCCGGGCGTCATCATGCCGGGCTGTTCGGGGCCTTCGTCCTCGGTGCTGAAGAGCGAGAAAACCGCGCCGTGCGGGTCGGCGGCGACTGCGAAGCGGCCGACGCCGGGAATGTCCTGCGGCTGGCGGTGGACCTGGCCGCCGTTGGCCGCGATGTCCTTCAGCGTCTTTTCGAGATCGTCGGAGAAGATGTAGCCCATCCAGAGCGGCGGCATGCCCTTCGCCTCGGCGGGAATATCCATCAGGCCGGCCACCTGGCTTTCGCCGGCATAGGCGAGGGTGTAGTTCATGCCCGGCATGCCGGAATCCTTCGTCGTCCAGCCGACGACCGACGCATAGAAGCGTTCGGCGGCGGACACGTCCGGGGTTATCAGTTCGTACCAGCAGAACCTGCCATAGTCCTTGTGCATCGGTCTTTCCTCTTGTCCGTGGTCGCGGGTTGGTCAGTCACAGCAGGATTGCGCCTTTTGCGCGCCGGCATATTCGTCCTTCCGTTTGACGAAACTGAGGGTGCCGGTCTCGTTGCGCCCCTTGGGCGCGCGGTCGAGGATCATCAGCGTGCCGAGCGCCTCCTCGCCGCCACGGGCGTAGTCGGAATAGGTGTGGTAGACCGTGCCGTCCTCGTCCTTGAAGAAAGCGCTGAGGCCGGGAAGCTCGTCATGGGCATCCGCCGCGTCTGTCTCGCGGTAATTGTACATGACCTTGCCGCTGGCCAGTTCCTCCTTCGTGAAGGAAACGTGGTAGTCGAAGTTGAAATCGCTGCCATGGGAGGAGACCCACGGGAATTTCCAGCCCATGCGCTTCCTGTAGGCCTCCAGCTTTTCCAGCGGTGCGCGGGAGACGGCGACCATCGTGACGTCATGGTTGTTGAGATGCGGCAGCATGCCGTCGATATGATCCGCCATGAAGGAGCAGCCGGGGCAGCCGGCGTCCCAATCCGGGCCATACATGAAGTGGTAGACGATGAGCTGGCTGCGGCCGTCGAAGAGGTCCGCCAACGTTTTGCGGCCTTGCGGCGTCTCGAAGGTATAGGTCTTGTCGACCTTGACCCAGGGAAGGGCGAGGCGTTCGGCGCGCACCTTGTCGCGCAGCCTGGTTTCCTCCTTCTCCAGGGCCAGCAGGGTCTTGCGGGCGTTCAGCCATGCCTCCCGGGATACGATATCGTGGTTCGGTCTCATGCTCGGAACTCCTCCTTCACGGGCTTTCGACAAATGAGTTGGTATCAACATTTATCGTGGATGTCAAAGCGGCGCTTATCGGATGGGGGGCAGACGATGGAGGAGGGGGAAGGAAAAGCCCGCATCGGCGGGCTTTCGGAAACAGGCGCGGGCGCAGCCTCCTGGCCGCGCCCGGCGGATTACCTATTCCGGCAGGATGCGAACGGCGCCCTTGTCGGCGCTGGCGGCGAAGGCGGCATAGGCCTTGAGCGCCGTCGTGACGTTGCGCCTGCGGGGAGCGGCCGGCTTCCAGCCGAGCTTGTCCTGCTCGGCGCGGCGGACGGCCAGTTCCTCTTGCGAAACCGCAAGGTTGATCGTGCGGTTCGGGATGTCGATCTCGATCCGGTCGCCCTGGCGCACGAGGCCGATGGCGCCGCCCTGCGCGGCTTCCGGCGAGGCGTGGCCGATGGACAGGCCCGAGGTGCCGCCGGAGAAGCGGCCATCGGTGATGAGCGCGCAGGCCTTTCCGAGGCCCTTCGACTTCAGGTAGCTCGTCGGATAGAGCATTTCCTGCATGCCCGGGCCGCCCTTCGGGCCTTCGTAGCGGATGACGACGACGTCGCCGGCCTTCACCTCGCCGCCGAGAATGCCCTTCACGGCCGCGTCCTGGCTTTCGAAGACAACGGCGGGGCCGGAGAATTTCAGGATCGATTCATCGACGCCGGCCGTCTTCACGATGCAGCCGTCCAGCGCGATGTTGCCCGAGAGGACGGCAAGGCCGCCGTCCTTGGAGAAGGGATGCTCGACGGAGCGGATGACGCCCTTCTCGCCGTCGGTGTCGAGCTCGTCCCAGCGCGCTTCCTGGCTGAAGGCGACCTGGGTGGGGATGCCGCCCGGCGCCGCGCGGAAGAAGGTGCGGACCGTCTCGCTGCTCGTGCGGGTGATGTCCCAGCGGTCGATGGCGTCGCCCAGCGTCTCGGCATGCACGGTCGGCGTGTCGCGGTGGAGCAGGCCCCCGCGGTCGAGCTCGCCGAGGATGCGCATGATGCCGCCGGCCCGGTGCACGTCTTCCATGTGCACGTCCTGCTTGGCGGGCGCGACCTTGGAGAGGCACGGCACCCTGCGCGACAGCTGGTCGATGTCGTCGAGGTCGAAATCGATGCCGCCTTCATAGGCGGCGGCGAGGATGTGCAGGACCGTGTTGGTCGAGCCGCCCATGGCGATGTCGAGCGACATGGCGTTCTCGAAGGCCTTCTTGTTGGCGACCGAGCGCGGCAGGATGCTCTCGTCGTTCTGCTCGTAGTAGCGGCGGGCGAGATCGACGATCAGGTGGCCGGCCTCGACGAAGAGGCGCTTGCGGTCGGCATGGGTGGCCAGCGTCGAGCCGTTGCCCGGCAGCGACAGGCCGAGGGCTTCGGTCAGACAGTTCATCGAATTGGCCGTGAACATGCCGGAGCAGGAGCCGCAGGTCGGGCAGGCGGAGCGCTCGATGACCTTGACGTCGTCGTCGGAGATCTTGTCGTCGGCGGCGGCGACCATGGCGTCGACGAGGTCTAGCGCGTGGGTCTTGCCGTGGAGGACGACCTTGCCGGCCTCCATCGGGCCGCCGGACACGAAGACGGCGGGGATGTTGAGGCGCATGGCGGCATTCAGCATGCCGGGCGTGATCTTGTCGCAGTTGGAGATGCAGACCATGGCGTCGGCGCAATGGGCGTTGACCATGTATTCGACCGAGTCGGCGATGATCTCGCGGCTCGGCAGCGAATAGAGCATGCCGTCATGGCCCATGGCGATGCCGTCGTCGACGGCGATCGTGTTGAATTCCTTGGCGACGCCGCCGGCAGCCTCGATCTCGCGCGCGACGAGCTGGCCGAGGTCCTTGAGATGGACGTGGCCGGGCACGAACTGGGTGAAGGAGTTCACCACCGCGATAATCGGCTTTCCGAAATCCGAGTCCTTCATGCCGGTCGCGCGCCAGAGGCCGCGGGCACCGGCCATGTTGCGGCCGTGGGTGGTGGTTCGGGAGCGATATGCGGGCATGGTCAATTCCTCGAGATGGACGCGGCTTGCATATGGGCCGAAAGGGGCCGGATTGCGAGCCTCAGCAAGGTTCCCTAACGCAAAACGCCCCGCGCGTCACGAAAGGAATGGAGATTTTTTGGCGGTGCGGCGCAATTTCCTTGCCTGCCATGCAGGGGCGGACATGACCGTTGTCGGCACAGTGCATTCGTGCCATGGTCCGCGCCATGAACGGCATGGCACAGGTTTTGGCGGAAGAGGCGGAGGCCGGGCTCGACAGGAGCCCGCTCTACCTGCGCATCCGCGACGTGCTGGCGGATGCCATCGCCTCCGGGCGCCTGCCGAAAGGCGCGCTTTTGCTGGAGGGGCCGGTCGCCGGCCTCTTCGCCTCGACGCGAACGCCGGTTCGCCAGGCCTTCGCGCTGCTGGAGGAGGCGGGGGCGATCCGCCGCTTCGACGGGCGCGGCTTCCTCGTGGGGCAGGGGCGCAGCGGACCGAAGCGCGTGGCGCTGACGGCGGAGATGCTCGGCCTCGGCGAGGAGGCGCCGGCCCTGCGCAAGGCGCCGGGCTGGGAGGCGATCTACGAGAGCCTTGAGCGGGAGATGGTGCATCTTTCCGTCTTCGGCCGCCACCGGATCAACGAGGTGGAGCTGGCGCGGGCGCGCGGCGTCGGCCGGCAGGTGGCGCGCGATGCGCTGACCCGGCTGGAGGCGCTCGGCATCGTCGAGAAGGACGAGCGCATGCGCTGGACGCTGGTGCCGCTCGACGAGCAGCGCATGCGCGACCTGCACGATATCCGCGTCTCGCTGGAGCCGCTGGCGCTGGTGCGCGCCGCGCCTTTCCTTCCGCCCGCCGGGCGCAGGGCGATGACGGAGCGGCTGGAGGAGGCGCTGGCGGTCTATCCGGACCTGTCCGTCGAGGCGATGGACGATCTCGAGACGGACCTCCACATCACCTGCCTCGGCTACTGCCCGAACCGGGAGCTGCTGATCGCGCTGCGCCGCGCGCGTTTCATGCTGAATGTCAGCAAGCACATCATCGGCGTCTCGCACCGCATGCCGGCCGACGAACCCTTCATCGCCGAGCATCTGGCGGTGTTCCGGGCGCTCGATGTCGACGACAGCGCGCGGGCGGCCGAGACGCTGCGCCATCATATCGCCGTCTCGCTCCCCAAGGTTATCGGGCGCGTCGCGGAACTGCGGGAGGCGCACCGGCCGGAGATGCCGGCCTATGCGACGCCCGCCACCCGCTGAGGAGAGTGCCATGAAGGTCAACCGCATCGTCGCCAATATCGAGACGGCAGATCCTGCGGCGGTCGCCCGCTTCTATGAGGAGGTGCTCGGGCTGAGGCTCCTGATGGACCACGGCTGGATCGCCACCTACGGCACCGATGGCATCATGCCGCTTCAGGTGAGCTTCGCCACCGAGGGTGGCTCGGGCACGCCGGTGCCCGGCCTCTCCATCGAGGTGGACGATCTGGAGACGGTCCATGCGGCCGTCGTGAAGGGCGGCTATCCGATCGAATACGGGCCCGCCGACGAGCCATGGGGCGTGCGGCGCTTCTTCGTGCGCGATCCGGCCGGCACGCTGGTCAATATCCTCATGCACACGGGCTGATCAGGTGATCGCACCGACCTGCCAGGGCACGAATTCGTTGTCGCCGTAATCGAAGGCCTCGCTCGCCGTCTTGCGGCCGGAGGCGGTCTCGATGACGAATTCGAAGATGCGGCGGCCGGCCTCCTCGATGGTCTCTGTGCCGTCGACGATGGTGCCGCAGTTGATGTCCATGTCCTCCCGGATGTGCTCGTACATCGGCGTGTTGGTGGCGATCTTGATGCAGGGCGCGGGCTTGTAGCCGGAGACCGAGCCGCGGCCCGTGGTGAAGGCGACGAGGTTGCAGCCGCCGGCGATCTGGCCGGTCACGGCGGCGGGGTCGTAGCCGGGCGTGTCCATGAAGACGAAGCCGGGCTCCGTCACCTGTTCGGCATATTCGTAGACGGCGTTGAGCGGCATGGAGCCGCCCTTGGCGACCGCGCCGAGCGACTTTTCGAGGATGGTCGTCAGGCCCCCCGCCTTGTTGCCATGCGAGGGGTTGTTGTTGAGCTCGGCGTCGTTCTTCGCCGTATAGTCCCGCCACCAGTCGATGCGCGACAGCAGCTTTTCAGCGACCTCAGGCCGGGCGGCCCTGCGGGTGAGGAGATGTTCGGCGCCGTAGATCTCCGGCGTCTCGGAGAGCACGGTCGTCGCGCCTTCCTTGACCAGAAGGTCGGAGGCGATGCCGAGGGCGGGGTTGGCGGAGATGCCGGAATAGCCGTCCGAGCCGCCGCATTCGAGCGCCAGCTTGATGCCGGAAAGCGGCAGCACGGTGCGGCGGATGCGGCCGACATCCGGCAGCATGTCGTCGATCATCTCGCAGGCCGCCTCGATGGTCCTGCGCGTGCCGCCCTGGTTCTGGATCATCATGGTGCGGAAGGTCCTGCCTTCCTCCAGTCCCGCCTCCTCGACGAGCGGGCCGTATTGAAAGGTCTCGCAGCCGAGGCCGATCATCAGGATGCCGCCGAAATTGGGGTTGCGGGCATAGCCCTTGAAGGTGCGGGTAAGGATGCGCCCGCCCTCGGATTTCAGGTTCAGCGCGCAGCCGCCGCCATAGGTCAGCGCCACGACGCCGTCGATATTGTCGTGGCCCGCCTCGCGGAACCGGCGGGCATAGTGCTCCGCCACGTAGCGCGAGACGGTGGCGGAACAGTTCACCGTCGAAAGGATGCCGATATAGTTGCGGGTGCCGATGCGCCCGTTGCCGCGATCGTAGCCCTCGAAGGTGCGGCGCTCGGCCTCCGGCACCATGACGGGCGGGGCGTTGTCGACGCAGAATTCATGCTTCAGCGCGACGTCGAGGATGGCGAGGTTCTGCAGGTGTACGTGCTCGCCGGGGCGGATCGCCCGTGTCGCATAGCCGATGATCTGACCATATTTCAGAACCGGCGCGCCTTCCGCGATGGGCGCGATGGCGACCTTGTGGCCGCGCGGAATGCGCTCGGCGGCGGCAACGCCGTTTACCAGCGCACGGCCGGCATCGACATTGGCCGGCACCACGCCGACATTGTCTTTCGGGTTGAGGACGAGCACGGCGGGCAGATCGGCAAGCATGGCGGCTCCTGAAAGTGGGACCGGCGCATTATGCACTCTGTCGGCAGAAGTCAATATTCGGAAAATATCTTGGCGGGAAAAGGCGGAGGCGTGGTCTTTGCCTTCAATTTGTCGTATAATTCAGAAGATTTGTACGATGATTTAGCATGGGATGGAGGCAAGGTGGCGGAGAGATCGAAGAGGCAGGCCCAGCGGCCGCTGTCGCGCCGCCCGCGCGTGCGCCATAACGTGACGGCCGCCATCGGCACGGATATCTGCGGCGGGCGCTTTCCGCCGGGGGCGGTGCTACCGCGCGAGAGCGATCTCTGCGAGACCTACGGCGTCAGCCGCACCGTCATCCGCGAATCCCTGAAAGTGCTGGAAACCAAGGGCCTCGTGCGCGGTCGCCCGCGCGTCGGCACGATCGTCTGCGACCGCTCGGAATGGAACGTCCTCGACGCGCAGATCCTCGAATGGATGGGGCCGGACGTGCTTTCGGCCGAGCTGCTCGGCTCGATCCTCGAAGCGCGCCGCACCGTCGAGCCGGCCGCGGCCTTCCTCGCCGCATCGCGCGCGAGCGCGCAGGAGATCGCGGACCTCGAACGGGCCTGCGACGAGATGCGCGATACCGAGGGCGATCTCGAAGCCTTCACCGCCGCCGATGCCCGCTTCCACGAGACGCTGCTGAAGGCGAGCCACAACAAGGTCTTCCACCAGCTCTCCTCCATCATCCACGCCGCGCTTTCCTATGCGTTGCATGCCTCCAACCGGGCGGCGGCGCGGCGGGACGAGGCGCTCGACGTGCACCGGGAACTGGTCGACGCGCTACGCCTGCGCGATGCGGCGCGGGCGGAAAGCTGCTCGCGCAACATTCTCGATCTCGCCGCGCGCGACCTTTCCGGCCTGATGACCAAGGCCGGCGAAAGCTGACGAATTTCGCGGGGCCCTTCCGCGAGCGAATACGAACCCACGAGGGATGCAGACCC
>NZ_JBVAPC010000012.1:0-88060 GCF_055330205.1 Shinella sp. R2-11
CGCCATCCAGCACCTTGCCGGCATGAAGGACTCGAAGGTCATCGTGGCGATCAACAAGGACGAGGAAGCGCCGATCTTCCAGGTCGCCGACTACGGCCTCGTCGGAGACCTCTTCGAAATCCTCCCGGAGCTCGAAAAGGCGCTCTGAGCCGGTTTCATGCCTCCTTTCGCGACGATGATTTCACTGGAAAAATGCGTCGCGGGGCTTTATCACTTCCACCGGGCCGGCTCGACCGGCCCGGTATTTTTTTGCCTGCGCCGAGGGCGCGGACTGAAGTGACGGGGCGATTGGCGCTATGATCAAGAACGTCGGTATTGTGGGTGCGGGCCAGATGGGGTGCGGGATCGCGCATGTCGCGGCCCTTGCCGGCTACAAGGTCCATATCTACGACCTGTCGCCCGAGCGTATCGAGGCAGGGCTTGCCACGATCAACGGCAACCTCGCCCGCCAGGTCTCCTCCGGCAAGATGAGCGACGAGGACCGCAAGAAGGCGCTCGCGCTGATCAAGGGCTCCTCGGACATCAACGACCTTTCCGACGCCGATCTCGTCATCGAGGCGGCGACCGAGGACGAGACCGTCAAGCGCAAGATCTACGGCCAGGTCTGTTCCGTGCTGAAGCCGGAGGCGATCCTCGCCACCAACACGTCCTCGCTGTCGATCACCCGCCTCGCCTCGGCCACCGACCGGCCGGAACGCTTCATGGGCATCCACTTCATGAACCCGGTGCCGGTGATGAAGCTGGTGGAGCTCGTGCGCGGCATCGCGACCGAGGAAGGCACCTTTGCCGCCGCCAAGGAATTCGTCACCAGGCTCGACAAGACGATCACGGTCGCGGAGGATTTCCCGGCCTTCATCGTCAACCGCATCCTGCTGCCGATGATCAACGAGGCGATCTATACGCTCTATGAGGGCGTCGGCTCGGTCGAGGCCATCGACACGGCCATGAAGCTCGGTGCGAACCATCCGATGGGGCCGCTTCAGCTTGCCGATTTCATCGGCCTCGATACCTGCCTTTCGATCATGCAGGTGCTGCATGACGGGCTCGCCGATTCCAAGTATCGCCCGTGCCCGCTGCTGGTGAAATATGTCGAGGCCGGCTGGCTCGGCCGCAAGTCCGGCCGCGGCTTCTACGACTATCGCGGCGAGGTTCCGGTCCCGACCCGCTGACGGGCGGAGAATCCGCGAAGCTTCCCTTTCAGGGAAAAATGTTCCGCCTGTCGCCGCGTGCGCGACAGGCCCGTGCCTCGGAGACTGTCCGGCCGCTCGTTATTGTCTGCCCCATTCTCTCGCATCGGGGTTTTTCAGATGAAACGTTTGCTCCTTCTCGGCGTGGCCCTTCTCGGCCTTGCCGCTCCGCTCTCCGCCAACGCCGCCGACAAGCTGCTCAACGCTTCCTACGACGTGGCGCGCGAGCTTTTCGCCGCCGAGAACGAGGCCTTCGTGAAGGCGCATCCGGGCGTCACCATCGACCAGTCGCATGGCGGCACCTCCAAGCAGGCGCGCGCCATCGTCGAGGGCCTCGAGGCCGATGTCGTGACCTTCAACCAGGTGACGGACATCGACTTCCTCGTGAAGAACGGCTTCGTCGCCGAGGACTGGCAGAAGGCGTTTCCGAACAATGCTTCGCCCTTCTACTCCTTCCCGTCCTTCCTCGTGCGCGCCGGCAATCCGAAGAACATCAAGGACTGGTCCGACCTTGCCCGTGACGACGTGAAGGTCATCTTCCCGAACCCGAAGACCTCGGGCAATGCGCGCTACACCTATCTCGCCGCCACGGCCTATGCGAAGGAAGCCTTCAACGACGACCCGGCGAAGGTCGAGGAATTCGTCACCAAGATCTTCGACAACGTGCCGGTCTTCGACACGGGCGGCCGCGCGGCGACGACGACCTTCGTCGAGCGCGAGATCGGCGACGTCATCATCACCTTCGAGGCGGAGACCAAGTCGATCGCCAAGCAGTATGGCGAGGACAAGTTCGAAAGCGTCGTGCCCTCCGTCTCGCTGCTCGCCGAATTCCCGGTCGCGGTGGTCGACAAGGTGGCCGAGGCCCATGGCAGCCGGGATCTGGCAAAATCCTATCTCGACTTCCTCTATGCGCCGGAAGGCCAGAAGATCGCCGCCGAATTCGGCCACCGCGTCCTTGACGAGAAGGTCGCCGCCGAGTTCAAGGACCAGTTCCCGGACATCCGCCTCGTCAATGTCGACGACGTCTTCGGCGGCTGGGACAAGGTCTCGAAGGAGCATTTCTCCGAAGGCGGCACGCTGGACAAGATCTACGGCAGCCGCTGATCCCTCCCTCTTCATTCTTCAAGGCAGCCGGCGGGCGCAAAACCCGCCGGTTGTGGTATGAGAAAGGAACGTCCGTTTGAAACGGCGTGTACTGCCCGGCCTGCCGCTCGCGCTCGGCATCACCCTCGTCTATGTGGCCATCATCGTGGTGCTGCCGCTGGCGGCGCTCGTCTTCAAGGCGGCGAGCCTCGGGCCGGCGGACTACTGGCGCATCGTCTCCTCCGACCGCGCCCTTGCGAGCTACCGCGTGACGGTGCTCTGCGCGCTGGCGGCGACGGCCTTCAATCTCCTCTTCGGCATGGCGCTCGCCTGGGTGCTGGTGCGCTACCGCTTTCCCGGCCGCCGGCTGGTCGATGCGCTGGTGGACCTGCCCTTCGCGCTGCCGACGGCCGTCGCGGGCATTGCGCTCACCACGCTCTTCGCCGCCAACGGCTGGTTCGGCGGCCCGCTTTCCCATCTCGGCATCAAGGTCGCCTATACGCCGCTCGGCATCATCGTCGCCATGAGCTTCACCAGCATCCCCTTCATCGTGCGCACGGTGCAGCCGGTGCTGGAGGAACTCGATCCGGCGCTGGAGGAGGCGGGGCAGACGCTCGGGGCGAGCGATCTTTCCATCTTCGCCAAGGTCATCCTGCCGCTTCTGGCGCCCGCGCTGCTGGCGGGCGTCTCGCTCTCCTTCGCCCGCAGTCTCGGCGAGTTCGGTGCCATCATCTTCATCGCCGGCAACCAGCCGTTCTCGACGGAGATCACCGCGCTCCTCGCCTTCATCCGGCTGGAGGAATACGATTATCCCGCCTCCGCCGCCATCGCCTCCGTCATGCTGCTGACGGCCTTCGTCATGCTGGCGATCACCAATCTCATGCAGGCCCGCGCCCTGCGCTACACGGTGAGGGGCTGATCATGGCACATCACGCAAAGGGCAAGCCGCCGCGCGTCGGCGACAATCCCCTCTTCCGCCGCGTCCTGCTGACGGTGGTCCTCCTGCTTGTGGCGCTGATGATCATCGCGCCGCTCGTCGTCATCGCCGTCGAAGCCTTCTCGCGTGGGATCGACTATTTCGCGAAATCCATCGCCGATCCCGACACGCGCCACGCCATCCTGCTGACGGTGGTCACGGCGCTCATCGCCGTGCCGATCAACACGGCCTTCGGGGTCGCGGCCGCTTGGGCCGTCACCAAGCACGACTTTCCCGGCAAGCGGCTGCTAACCGTCGTCATCGAGATTCCCTTCTCGGTCTCGCCCATCGTCGCGGGTGTTTCCTATCTCTTCGTCTTCGGCTTGCAGGGGCTCTTCGGCCATGTGCTGGAGGCGGCGGGGATCAAGATCCTCTTCGCACTGCCCGGCATTGTGCTCGCCAGCATGTTCGTGACCGCGCCCTTCGTGGCGCGCGAGCTGATCCCGCTCATGCAGGCGCAGGGTCGCGATTTGGAGGAGGCGGCGACGTCGCTCGGGGCGAGCGGCTGGCGCACCTTCTTCTCGGTCACGCTGCCCAATATCAAATGGGCGATGCTCTATGGCGTGGTGCTGTGCAATTCGCGCGTGATGGGCGAGTTCGGCGCCGTCTCCGTCGTCTCGGGCAATATCCGCGGCCAGACCAACACGCTGCCGCTCCATATCGAACTGCTCTATCACGACTATAACGCGGCCGGCTCGTTTGCCGCCGCATCCATCCTTGCCGGCCTTGCCATCGTCACGCTCCTTGCCAAGGTGGCGCTGGAGCGGCAGGGCGCGGGCCGCGTGCAGCGCCCCTCCGCCCTTGCGGGCGCAGACAGCATCACTCCGGAGGTCAAGCCTTGAAGATCCGTCTCGAAAATGTGGTCAAGGAATTCGAGACCTTCCGCGCCGTGCACGGCGTCGCGCTCGATATCGAAAGCGGCGAGCTGGTCGCGCTGCTCGGCCCGTCCGGGTCCGGCAAGACGACGATCCTGCGCATGGTCGCGGGCCTCGAATATGCCGATGCCGGGGCGATCTATTTCGGCGAGGAGAATGCGACGGACATTCCGGTGCGCGAGCGCGGCGTCGGCTTCGTCTTCCAGCATTACGCGCTCTTCCCGCATATGACGGTCGGCGAGAACATCGCCTTCGGCATGAAGGTCTCCAGGGTGAAGCGCACGCCGCAGGCGATCGAGGCGCGCGTCAGGGAACTGCTCGACCTCGTGCAGCTCGGCGGGCTGAAGGACCGCTTCCCGGGCCAGATCTCCGGCGGCCAGCGCCAGCGCGTGGCGCTGGCACGGGCACTCGCCGTCGATCCGCGCGTGCTGCTGCTCGACGAGCCTTTCGGTGCGCTCGACGCCAATGTACGGCGGGACCTGCGCCGCTGGCTGCGCAAGATCCACGACGAGCTCGGCATCACCACGCTCTTCGTGACGCACGACCAGGAAGAGGCGCTCGACCTTGCCGACCGCGTGGTCATCCTCAACAAGGGGCGGATCGTGCAGGAGGGCACGCCCGAAGCCGTCTGCCGCAACCCCGCCGATGCCTTCGTGATGAATTTTCTGGGCGATGCCAACCGGCTCGACGCGGATATCCGCGGCGGCAGGGCCTATGTCGAGGACGTCGCCTTCGAGGCCGAGGGCGTCGCCGATGGCGGCGGGCAGATTCTTTTCCGTCCTGCGGACGTCACCTGGCGCGAGGACGGAGAGGGGATCGCGGCGAAGATCGTCCGGGTCATCGACCGGCCTGATTCGCGCCGCGTGCTGGCGATGACCGGCAGCGGCCAGCCGGTGGAATTCGACACCGCACCGGAATTCCCGCATCGCAAGGGCGAGGCGGGCTTCATCGAGATCCGCCGGCCGCGGGTCTACGCGGTGGCTTGAAGGGTTCGGGTGGCGGGTTCACCCCCCTCTGCCCTGCCGGACATCTCCCCTTGTGGGGGATTGCCCGGCAGGGCAGAGGGGGGTATCTCTGGCAAGGCTAGGCTTCAGCTCTTCGGCGCGGCCAGCGCGGCGTTGATCAGCGCCTTGGCATCCTCGCCGTCCCAAGCGGCGGGGCCGTTCATGGCGGAGATCAGGCAGCCCTTGTCGTCCATCAGCAGCGTGACGGGCAGGCCGAAGGCCAGGCCCTCCTTCTTCAGCGTGTTGAAGACGCCCATCGAGGCGTCTCGGTAATAGCCGAGATCGTGGACCTTCGTTTCTTCGAGGAAGGTCTTCGGCTTCTCGTCGTCGCCGGTGTCGATGTTGATCGCCACCACTTCGAACCTGTCGCTGCCGAGGTCCTTCTGCAGCGCATTGAGCGCCGGCATCTCCTCGCGGCAGGGCACGCACCAGGTCGCCCAGAGATTGACCAGCAGCGTCTTGCCGGCAAAGTCCGCGATGGTCTTCTTCTTGCCGTCCCGGCCGTCGAAGACGAGGTCGGGAAGAGGGCGATGTTCGTCGACCGTGCGCATGGCGGCGACCTCGCCCTTCGAGAAGGGCGTGATCGCGGCGGCCTTTTCGGCGGCGAGCGGGCAGGCGGCGGAACCGGCGGACGCGACCGCGCCATTGCCAGACAGGCTTTCCTTCACGTATATCGCTGCACCACCGGCGAGAAGTCCGGCGAGCCCGGCAATGGCGATCAGCTTTCCTGCCGGCAGGCCGAGTTTCTTCTTCACTGACATTTCATTCTCCAGGATAGGCACCCATGGCTGACGGCACTTCCGAGACGAAATCCTCGAACCAGATGTGGGGCGGCCGTTTCGCCTCGGGACCGGATGCGATCATGGAGGAGATAAATGCCTCCATCGGCTTCGACAAGAAGCTTTACGCCCAGGACATCCGCGGCTCAAAGGCGCATGCAGAGATGCTCGCCCATCAGGGCATCATTTCGGCGGACGATAAGGAAAAGATCGTTCACGGTCTCGACACGATCCTGTCAGAAATCGAGGCCGGCACTTTCACGTTCTCGCGCAAGCTGGAAGACATCCACATGAATGTCGAGGCGCGGCTGGCAACGCTCATCGGTCCCGCCGCCGGGCGCCTGCACACCGCCCGCTCGCGCAACGACCAGGTGGCGCTCGATTTCCGCCTCTGGGTCAAGGAAGAGTTGCAGAAGACCGAGAAGATGCTGACGGGCCTCATCGCCGCCTTCCTCGACCGCGCGGAAGAGCATGCCGAAACCGTCATGCCCGGCTTCACCCATCTCCAGACGGCCCAGCCGGTGACCTTCGGCCACCATTGCATGGCCTATGTGGAGATGTTTGGCCGCGACCGCCAGCGCGTGCGCCACGCCATCGAGCATCTCGACGAGAGCCCGATCGGCGCCGCCGCGCTTGCCGGCACCGGCTATAATATCGACCGCTACATGACGGCCAAGGCCCTCGGCTTCCGCGAGCCGACGCGCAATTCCATCGATACGGTCTCGGACCGCGACTTCGCGCTGGAGTTCCTCTCCATCGCCGCCATCGCCTCGGTGCATCTCTCGCGCCTTGCGGAGGAGATCGTCATCTGGTCGACGCCGCAATTCGGCTTCATCCGCCTGTCGGATGCCTTCTCGACTGGCTCCTCGATCATGCCGCAGAAGAAGAATCCCGACGCCGCCGAGCTGGTACGCGCAAAGACCGGCCGCATCAACGGCTCGCTGATCGCGCTGCTGACGGTGATGAAAGGCCTGCCGCTCGCCTATTCCAAGGACATGCAGGAAGACAAGGAACAGGTCTTCGACGCAGCCGAGAGCCTGGAGCTCGCCATTGCCGCCATGACGGGCATGGTGCGCGACATGACGATCCGCGCGGACCGGATGAAGGCGGCGGCGGGCTCCGGCTATTCCACCGCGACGGACCTTGCCGACTGGCTGGTGCGCGAGGCGGGCCTGCCCTTCCGCGATGCCCACCATGTCACCGGCCGCGCCGTGGCACTCGCCGAGAGCAAGGGCTGCGACCTTGCCGAGCTCTCGCTCGAAGACTTGCAGGCGATCCATGCCGCGATCACGGCCGATATCTTCAACGTCCTGACGGTGGAAGCCTCGGTCGCCAGCCGCAAGAGCTACGGCGGCACCGCGCCCTCGGAAGTCCGCCGGCAGATCGCCTGGTGGCGGCAGCGGAACTGATCAAACCGCTTGCAGGAATCATCAAGAGATTAGGGGTGCACAGGGCGGGCGAATTCGCTAAGGATGATGCCCACCCGATCACCGGCAATTCCAGGGAACGCTTCATGACACGCATCGATATCGGCAGGCTGGCTTTCGTGCTCTGCCTTTCCGCAGCGGTTCTGACCGCTTGTGGCCGCAAGGGCGATCTCGACCTGCCGGGCGGCGGACAGCCGGTCGTGAAGACCGTCAAGGGCAAGAAGGTCGAGCAGGTCGAAGACAGGCCCTTCGTCCTCGACCCCCTTCTCTAGTCTACGGATCAGGCAGTGAACCATTTCGAGCATCGCGACGGCATTCTCTACGCTGAGGACGTGCCGGTTCCGGAGATCGCCAAGGCGGTCGGCACCCCCTTCTACGTCTATTCGACGGCCACGCTGGAGCGGCACTACAAGGTGTTCTCCAAGGCTTTCGAGGGCGTCGACGCGCTGGTCTGCTACGCCATGAAGGCGAATTCCAACCAGGCGGTGCTGAAGACGCTCGCCCGGCTCGGCGCCGGCATCGACGTGGTCTCGGAAGGGGAACTCCGCCGTGCGCTCGCCGCCGGCGTTCCCGCCTCGCGCATCATGTTCTCGGGCGTCGGCAAGACGCCGCGCGAGATGGACCTTGCGCTTGAGGCCGGCATCTACTGCTTCAACGTCGAATCCGAGCCGGAACTAGACGTGCTGAACGCCCGCGCCGTGAAGGCCGGCAAGGTCGCCCATGTCTCCTTCCGCATCAACCCGGATGTCGACGCCCGCACCCATGCCAAGATCTCGACGGGCAAGAAGGAGAACAAGTTCGGCATCTCCTGGGAGCGCGCGCGCGCCGTCTATGCCCGCGCCGCGAGCCTGCCGGGCATCGAGGTCACCGGCATCGACATGCATATCGGCAGCCAGATCACCGAGCTGCAACCCTTCGACGACGCCTTCCGGCTGCTGCGCGAACTCGTCGAGACGCTGCGCGCCGACGGCCACACCATCGACCATGTCGATGTCGGCGGCGGCCTCGGCATTCCCTACAAGACGGACAATGCGCCGCCGCCGCTGCCGGATGCCTATGCCGAGATCGTCAAGAACCAGCTCAAGGGCCTCGGCTGCAAGATCGTCACGGAGCCCGGCCGGTTGATCGTCGGCAATGCCGGCATCCTCGTCACCGAGGTCATCTATGTGAAGGACGGCGGTGAGAAGACCTTCGTCATCGTCGACGCGGCGATGAACGACCTCATCCGCCCGACGCTCTACGAGGCCTGGCACGAGATCCAGCCGGTCGTCATCTCGGCGGCGAATGCGCCGCGCATCCGCGCCGATGTCGTCGGCCCGGTCTGCGAGACGGGCGACTATCTGGCGCAGGACCGCGAGATGGCACAGCCGAAGCCCGGCGACCTCATCGCCGTCGGCTCCGCCGGCGCCTATGGCGCGGTGCAGGCCGGCACCTACAACAGCCGCCTGCTGGTGCCGGAAGTGCTGGTCAACGGGTCCGAATTCCACGTCATCCGTCCGCGGCTTTCCTATGACGACCTGATCGGCCTCGATTCGCTTCCGGACTGGCTCGCCTGAGCCGCAGGCGGGGAATAGCGTTCACGATTTTGCGCATGCCCTCGTCTTCGCCACAAAGGATGCTATTTTCGAATGGTGACAAAGAGCGGCGGAGTGCGTTGATCGATGGCATCTGACAGGCAGCGCGGGAAGAAGGCGACCGGCAATCCGCTGGCGCGCCGGCTTGCGGCCAAACGCCTTGCCGCAAGGGCCGTGCTCTATCTCGAAGCGCTCGCGCCGCGCCTGCTGCCGGTCCTGCTCCTCATCGCCGCCTTCCTTGCGCTCACCTGGTTCGGTTATTTCCGCCATGCGCCGTTCTGGCTGCATGTCGTAACGCTCGTAGCCTTCGCGATCGGGTTCGCCATCCTGCTCGCCCGGCTGCGCGGTATTTCTTGGCCGTCGGTCGACAGCGCCGACCGCATGCTGGAGGCGCGCAACGCGCTGACGCACCAGGCGATCCGCGTGCAGGACGATAGGCCTGCGGTCGGCGACGCCTTCGGCGAGGCGCTGTGGCGCGAGCACCAGGCGCGCATGGCCCGCATGATCGGCGCGCTGCGCACCGGCACGCCCGAGCCCGACATCGCCCGCCACGACCGCCATGCGCTGCGTGCGGTGCCGCTGCTTCTCGTCGCCATCGCCTTTGCCTTCTCCTATTCCAACCGCGGCGGCCTGCTGGCCGATGTCGTTTCCTTCCAGGCGCCCGCCGAGGCGGCGCCGGACATGCGCATCGATGCCTGGGTGACGCCGCCGGCCCATACCGCGCGGGCGCCGGTGTTCCTCACCGGCAACGCGCAGGGTCAGCCGGCCGAGGCCGCGGAAGGCGGGATCCGCATTCCGCAATTCAGCGACCTGACGGTGCGCGTGACCGGCGGCAGCGGCAAGGAGGCTGTCGGCTATCAGGTGGCCGGCGAAAACACCGTTACCGCCATCCGTCCCGAGGCGGAAAAGCCGAAGGACGGGACGGCACCGGCACCGGCCGTCGGCGGCGCTCGGACCATGCATTACAAGATCCTGAAGGACGGCACGCTCTCGGTCGACGGCCGCAGCTGGACCTTCGCCGTCATCCCGGACCGCGTGCCGGAAATCGCCTTCGACGGCATTCCGAAGACGACGGTCGCCTCGGCGCTGGAGATCAGCTTCATCGCGAGGGACGACTACGGGCTGCAGGAGGCCCATGCGGAGATCGTCCCGGTCGACCAGCCGAAGGACGCCCGCCCGCTCTATCCGCTGCCGGAATATAGGCTCGACCTGCCGCGCCGCGCCGCGCGCGAGGCCAAGGGCACGACGAGCCGCAACCTTTCCGAACATCCGCTTTCCGGCAAGCGCGTGAAGATCACGCTCGTCGCCAAGGATGCCGCGGGGCAGGAGGGGCGCAGCCAGCCCGTCGAGATCGTGCTGCCGGCGAAGAACTTCTTCGAGCCGCTCGCCGCCGCCGTCGCCGAGGAGCGGCAGGTCTTCGCGCTCGATGCAAGGCAGTTGCCGCTTGCCATCACGCTCAACGAGGCGCTGACGATCCGTCCCGAGGAGACGATCCCGAATCTCACGCATTTCCTGCTGATCCAGTCGGCCGGCGCGCGCATGCGGCTTGCCCGCAGCGAAGACCAGATGCGCGATACGGCGGACTATCTCTGGGAGATCGCGCTTGGCATCGAGGACGGCAACCTGTCGCTCGCCGACCGGCGCCTGCGCGATGCGCAGAAGGCGCTTTCCGAGGCCCTTGAACGCAATGCCTCCGAGGAGGAGATCGCCAGGCTCATGAAGGAGCTGCGCGATGCGATGCAGGCCTATATGGAGGAATTGGCGCGGCAGGCGGCCAAGAACGGCCAGCAGCAGAATGCCCAGCAGCAGGGCCGCATCCTGCGCCAGCAGGATCTGCAGCGCATGATGGACCAGATCGAGAACCTGGCGCGCTCGGGTGCGCGCGACCAGGCGCAGCAGATGCTGTCCGAATTGCAGCGCATGATGAACAATCTTCAGGCCGGCCGGCCGCAGCAGGGGCAGGGCCAGCAGAACGACGCCATGCGCCAGCAGATGGACAAGCTCGGCGAGCTCGTGCTGAAGCAGCAGAAGCTGATGGAAGAGACCTTCAAGCTCGATCAGGCGCTGCGCGACCGCATGGAGCGCGGCGATCCGATGCCGGGCGAGGAGGACGAGGCGCAGCCGGGCGACGACGGCGCCAACCCACAGCCGTCCGACAAGATGACGGCGGACCAGCTTCGCGATGCCCTGAAGAAGCTTCGCGAGCAGCAGGACGGCCTCGGCAAGCAGCTCGGCGAATTGCAGCAGGCGCTCAAGGGCATGGGCATGGAGCCGGGCGAGGGCTTCGGTCAGGCCGGCCGCGAGATGAAGGATGCCGGCAAGGCCCTCGGCGAAGGTGAAGGAGAGGCAGCCGTCGGCAGCCAGGGGCGTGCGCTCGAGGCGCTGCGCCAGGGTGCGCAGAACATGATGAACCAGATGCAGGCGATGGGCCAGGGACAGGGGCAGGGCATGCCGCAGGCCGGGCGCAACGGCCGCGATCCCCTTGGCCGCGAGCGCGGCGGCGAGAATGGTAACGTCGAGATCGGCGGAGGCAGGGTTCCGGAAGAAATCGACATCCAGCGGGCTCGTGAAATCCTCGACGAGATCCGCCGCCGCCTCGGCACCGGCGGTTCGCCGGCCCTCGATCGGGATTACCTGGAGCGGCTCCTCGGGATTCGCTGAAACGGCGGAAAGTCAGGCGGCAAGCGCCATGGCGACGGCCCGGCGGATATCCGGCAAGCTGAACGGCTTGCTGACGACGTCGACGATCTTCGTCGTCAGGTCGTCGGCGCGCTCGCGCTGCTCCGCATAGCCGGTCATCAGCAGGATCTTCAGCGCCGGGTGGGCGGTCGACGCCTTGTGGGCGAGCTCGATGCCGTCCATCACGGGCATGCGGATATCGGAGAGCAGGAGGTCGAAGCCCCCGTCCGTCAGCGCGTCGAGGCCCGCGGCCCCGTCCGGCGCCTCGACGGTCTCGTGACCATCCATCCGCAGCGCCCGCGCCACGAAACGGCGCAGGGAGTCTTCGTCTTCGGTGATCAGGATCTTCGCCATCGCTTCCCCTTCGGGCCTGCTCATTGGCCCGGCATGAGAACGAAAAGACCAGACTTTCCTTGTCGATCCGTAAACGCGCGATGGAGGAAAGTGGGGTTGGCTGGAGCGTTTCCGCTTTCTCTGAATCGCGAAAACGCTCCAACTCCTTGGTCCTGCGCAATTCCGGACGCAAAACCGCTGCGCACTTTTGCTGGAATTGCTCTATTCCGCGTCGCCGGTGACGACGCCGACGAAGGGCAGCTCGCGGAAGGCATAGGCGACGTCCATGCCGTAGCCGACGACGAAATGATCCGGGCATTCGAAGCCGACATAATCGGCCTCCAGATCGGTCCTGCGCTTCTCGCGCTTGTCGAGCAGCACGGCGATCGTGACGTTGCGTGCACCGCGCTCGTACATCAGCTCCTTGGCGTAGCTGAGCGTGCGGCCGGATTCGAGGATATCGTCGATGAGCAGGATATCGCGGCCATGCACGTCGCTGTCGATGTCCTTGATCACCTTCACGCCCTGCGAGACGGTGCCCGCGCCGTAGCTGGAAAGGGTGATGAATTCCACTTCCGGCGCAAGGCCGGCGGCGTGCAGCGCGCGGGTGAGATCGGCGGCGAAGATGAACGAGCCCTTGAGCACGGCGATGACGAGGAGGTCCTTCGTCGGGCCGGCGGCGATCTGTGCCGCGAGTTCTTCGTTGCGCTTGGCGATCTGCGCGGCGTCGTAAAGCGTTTCGATCTTCTTTCCGCGGACAATCTGCATCGCGAGACGGCTCCCTGGGGTCGTGACAGAGAGTTCCGGCCACCATTCGAGGCGCAATCACGCCCGGAACCGCACCGGAACAAAGCAGCCGATTAGCACAGTCAGTTGGCCGGCGCACCCTCGCGGACGAAGGAAACCGAGACTTTCGGCACTTTTCCGCCGCCGTGCGGGATGCGCAGGGCGAAGTGCTCGCTGCCGCCGGGGGCGATGGTCGCGGCATCGAGCGCGACGCGCCGCTGGAGCGCGGCACCGCCGCCGTCGACGCGGATTTCGAGCGGCGGCAGGGTCTCCAGCTTGCCGCCGGCATTGTCCACACGGCCGTAGACGGAGAGCACCTTCATGCCGTTGCGGTCGTCGAGCGTGGCGCTGAGCCCGGCGACACGCAAGGGCTCGGCCACATCCGCGCCGGGCATGGCGGCCTTCAGCGCCGAGAGCCCGCCGGCATAGGCGAAGACGAAGAGGAACGCCGCCGTGACGAGGCCGGCGAAGGCGCGGCCCGGCAGGCGTTGCAGTCCCGTTTCCGCGAGCCGCGCGCAGGCGGTGGCGATCCGGAAGAGGAGGTGTTGGGAAAGCGGCTGAGTCCTTGCAGGACGGGCGGGATGGTGGTTGTCGTTCGAGGTGCGCGCGCCGGACGCGCGGATCACCACGAAATCGGCATCCACCACTTCGAGCCGCCTGGTAAAGCGCTGCCTTGCAGCCGGCGCCTTCGGCTCGGGGGGCAGGAGGTCGATCCGGCCCCTTGCCTGCTGCTTCGCTCTGAAGGCGTTCATCGCCACCTCCGCTGGCCGCCCTTCGCAAAATCCATGGCGAAAAGTCGGGCATTGAATGAAATCCTTACGAAACGTAAACCATACTGGTTAATGCTTCGGAAACCCGACCGTGAAAGAGCCGCTTTCCTGTGCGACGTCAGCCGCGGTACCGATGGGGTGACCGTTTCTAGAACCGGATTGGCCATTGATTCACTTCGAGAATGTCGGACTGCGCTATGGAATGGGGCCGGAAATCCTCCGGGACCTCACCTTCGATATCCCGCGCCGGTCCTTCCAGTTCCTGACGGGTCCGTCGGGCGCGGGCAAGACGACGCTTCTGCGCCTGCTTTTCCTGTCGCTCCAGCCGACGCGCGGCATCATCCGCACCTTCGACCGGGAAATCTCGACCATTCCGCGCGACGAATTGCCGATGCTGCGCCGGCGCATCGGCATCGTCTTCCAGGATTTCCGCCTGCTCGACCACCTGACGACCTACGAGAACGTGGCGCTGCCGCTGCGCGTGCGCGGCAAGGACGAATCCAGCTATCGCGCCGACGTGCTCGAACTCCTGAAATGGGTCGGTCTCGGCGAGCGAATCAACGTGCTGCCGCCGGTGCTTTCGGGCGGGGAGAAGCAGCGCGCGGCGATCGCCCGCGCGCTCATCGACCGGCCGGAGCTGCTGCTCGCCGACGAGCCGACCGGTAATGTCGATCCGCCGATGGCGCGCCGGCTGCTCAGCCTCTTCCTCGAGCTCAACCGGCTCGGCACCGCAGTGGTGATCGCTACGCACGACCTTTCCCTGATGGACCAGGTGGAGGCGCGGCGCATGATCCTCTCGCAAGGCAGGCTCGACATCTATGACTGACGCGCCCCGCGAAGCCAGCGAGAATGCCGCAGCCGCCCGCCGGCCGGAAATGCGCGTGCGCCCGACCGCGCCCATCGTGCCGCCGGCGAACGTTTCCGGCCGGGCGCTGATGTTCGTCATCGCCATCATGGCCTTCCTCGCCTGCCTCACCTTCGGGGCCGTCACCATGGTGCGGGCGACGGCGGCAAGCTGGCAGAGCCAGATCTCCCGCGAGATCACCATCCAGATCAAGCCGGACGACAATCTCGACATGGAGACCGCGCTCAAGGATGCGCGCGACCTCGCGCTCACCTTCTCCGGCACGCGCGGCGGTACCATCGTCGACAAGACGGCGACCGCCCGCCTTCTCGAGCCCTGGCTCGGCGAGGGGCTGGACATCGACGAATTGCCGGTGCCGCGCCTCGTCATCATCACCATCGACGAGCAGAGCCCGCCCGATTTCGCGGCGATGCGCAAGGCCCTGTCGGAGGCGATCCCGCAAGCCTCGCTCGACGATCACCGCACCTGGGTCGACCGTCTCGTCGCCATGGCCCGCACCACGGCCTTCATCGGCACGGGCGTGCTCGTCCTCGTCTTCTCGGCCATGGTGCTGACCGTGGTCTTCGCCACGCGCGGGGCGCTTTCCGGCAACCGCCATATCGTCGAGGTGCTGCATTTCGTCGGCGCCGAGGCGAGCTTCGTCGCCTCGGAATTCCAGAAGCATTTCCTGATGATCAGCCTCAAGGGTTCCTTTGCCGGCGGGTTCCTGGCGGCGCTCTTCTTCGCCATTGCGGGCTTCTGGCAGGGCCGGTCCATCGCCACGCCCCAGAGCGACCAGGCGACGGCGCTTTTCGGCTCCTTCTCCATGGGCCTGACCGGCTATCTCGGCATCGCGGCCACCATCGTCGTGATCGCGCTCCTGACGACGCTGACGGCGCGCTTCACCGTCATGCGCACGATTCACGAAATCGATCTCATCCGCTCCGATCCCTCGCGCACCGATCAATTGCCCGATTCATGACCTCTTGCGGGGTGGATCATCGCCCCGAAACGGACTATCCGTTGCCGCAATCCGGTTCTATGGGTCGAATCATGAACACGCTGGAACGGGCAAAGCAGGGATTGCCGGAGGGCATCTCGCGTGGCGAGGCACGGCGGCGCCGCCGCCGGCGGCCCGCCCGGCGGGTCGTGCGCGCCTTTCTGGTGCTCATCCTGCTTGCCGCCATGGCCGGCGCCGGAGGCTTTCTCTATTTCGCCGAGACCGTCGCCGCGCTCGAAGCGCCGCCCGAGCCGAAGGCGGACGCCATCGTGGTGCTGACCGGCGGCTACCAGCGCATCGACCGCGCCATCGATCTCCTGAAGAAGGGGGTAGGCGGGCGGCTGCTGATCTCGGGCGTCAATCCCGCGACGAGCGGCAACCAGCTGCGCAAGCTCACGCAAAGCTCCTCCGCGCTCTTCGAATGCTGCGTCGACATGGGCTACGAGGCGGTGGACACGATCGGCAATGCCAACGAGACGGCGCGCTGGATTCGCGACAACCAGTTCCGCCGCGTGCTGGTCGTCACCAACAACTACCATATGCCGCGCAGCCTGCTGGAGCTGAAGGCGGCCGATCCGGAGACCGACTTCATCGCCTATCCGGTCGTCAACACCGACCTGAAGAACGGCAACTGGCTGCGCCAGCCGGGCATCCTGAAGGCCATGCTCTCCGAATATCTCAAATATTGCCTCGCGCATGTGCGGGCCTTTGCCGGCGCGCGAAGCTGGTCGGGGCTGCGGGCCGACATGACCGGCAGTTGAGATCGCCGTGACGGGAGTTTCCCCGCCGGGGATTATCGTGTAGGGCGAAAGCACGTCCCGCTTACAGGCTGCCCGATGATCGCTTTCCGCTCCGTGCTCTTCAATGCCGTCTTCTACGTGAACCTCATCGTGCAGATGATCGTCTTCACGCCGGTCTACTTCCTGCTGCCGCGCAAGAAGGCCTATGTCATCGCCAAGAACTGGGTGCGCAGCAACCATTGGCTCTTCGAAAAGATCGTCGGCACCACCTTCGAGATCGAGGGGCTGGAGAACATTCCGAAGGGCGGCGGCTACATCTTCGCGCCGAAGCACCAGTCCTTCTGGGATGCCTATGCGCTGCTGCCGTGGCTCGACGATCCCTTCTACATCCTCAAGCGCGAATTGACCTGGATCCCGCTCTTCGGCTGGTACATCAAGAAGCAGCGCATGGTGCCGGTGGACCGCAGCGCGCGCGGCAAGGCCATGGCGGCCGTCATGCAGCGCACGAAGGCGGAGATGGAATCCGGCCGCGAGCTCATCATCTATCCGGAAGGCACGCGCCGCCCGCCGGGCGCGCCGCCGGAATACAAATACGGCATCGCCCGCCTCTACCGCGACCTCCAGGTGCCGGTCGTGCCGGTCGTCATGCATCCCGGCCTGTTCTGGCCGCGGCGCAAGTTCATCCGCCAGCCCGGCCATTTCAAGGTGCGCATCCTGCCGGCGATCATGCCCGGCATGGACCCCGACGCCTTCCTCGCCCATCTCGTCGAGGTGATGGAGACGGCGAGCGACCGCCTGCTCGTCGAAACGGTTGAGGCCAATCCGCGCCTCATCCTGCCGCCCACCGCCGAGCGGCGCCTCGCGGAATTGAAGGCGGAAGCGCGCGATCAGGCCGAGGCGCGGGCGTAAAGGCCTTCCGCCGCCCGGCCGACATCCTCCAGCCAGTGGTCGCGGATGCCCATCTCGCGCAGATGCGTCAACGTGTTGCGGACGTAATCCATGTTGTGGCCGGATTTTCCGGTGGCGGCGCTGACGGTACTGGCCGCTTCCGCCACCGTCAGCGAGCCGGCGAACTGGTGGTGGGCACGGTCGCAGATATAGGCGAGCGTGGCGACGCGGCGGCCGTCGCTCAACGTCGCGGGCAGCGTGCGTTCCTTGTAGACGTGGGTCACCAGCTCGCGCTCGCGCAGATAGTCCACCACCGCCTCGCGTTTTTCCGCAATAACGCGGAAGGCGACGCCGCGGCAGGAGCCGCCACGGTCGAGGCCGAGCACGAGGCCGGGCCTTTCCTCCGTCCCGCGATGCACCCAGGAGCGCACGCAGAGCGACCGGCGGAAGCCGAAGAGGTGGGCCGCCTGCCGTTCCTCGAACTCGAAGCCCGGATTCCACATCAGCGATCCGTAGCCAAAGACCCAGAATTCGTTCATATCCACCGTCACCTGGATCGTCTCTCAAAAAGCCGCCGCAATTGCCGGCATTGTCGCGCAAATCATCTTCGTCACCATTGGAGAACACTATGGCATCGTCAAGCCGCGCCGCCGACGCTTCCGGGGTTACGCGCAAGCTGATCCTGCTCGCCATCGCCGTCGTTCTCTTCGTGGCGCTCTATACGGGCGGCTGGTTCTATGCCGCAAGCTGGATCAAGGACCGGGCGGAGCGCGAGCTTGCCGCCTCCGCCCGAGGCATGCATTCGGCTGCGTGCAGCGATCTTTCCGTCCGCGGCTATCCGTTCCGCATCGGGGTGTTCTGCGATTCGGTCGCGATCGACGACCGTCCCTCCGGGCTTTCGGCGACCTTCGGGGCGCTCCGCTCGGCGGCGCAGGTCTATCGCCCCGGCCATGCGGTGTTCGAACTGGACGGGCCGGCGCAGGTGCGCGTGACACCCGACCTTGTCTTCGATGCCGACTGGGACCTGATGCATGCCAGCGCCGTTGCCTGGACGGACGGGCTCGACCGGTTCTCCGCCGCCTATGACGGGCTGAAGGGCAAGCTCAACATGCCCTCGGAAGGGCTGTCCGTCGGCATTGCCGCGGCCCATGGCGAGAAGCATGTCCGCCGGTCCGGCGAAGCGCTCGACATTGCCGCCTCGCTCGATGCGCTTTCGCTGGATATTGACGGCAAGGCGCTGCCGCCGATGAACGTCGCGGCCGACCTGACGATCGCCGATGCCGCCAAATGGCTGACCACCGAAGGCCCGCCGCCGAACCTGCCGCTCGGCACGAGCACGGAATTGCGAACCTTGTCGTTCGATCTCGGCGCGGGCCAGACGCTGGCGCTTTCCGGTCCCGTGACGGTGGGCGATGACGGCACCGTCTCCGGCGCGCTCGACCTCACCATCGGGGGCATCACGGCCTGGCGCGATCGTGTCTCGGAGCTGTTTCCGCAGGCCGCAAAGACGGCAAAGCGTGTCGCGGAGGCCGTCAAGGTTCTCTCGGGCGGGCAGGAGCGGGCCGTCGTGAAGGTCAATATCCGGCAGGGGACGGTCTATCTCGGCCTCTTCCCCGTCGCGGAAATCCCACCCCTCTGATCAGCCCTTCTTGTCGTCGACCGGGCGGCCGAAGTTCGGCGCGGCGGTGTCCTGGCCGGCGTCGATGATCGAGCGGCGGATGGCGCGGGTGCGGGTGAAGAGGTCGAACAGCTTGTCCCCGTCGCCCCAGCGGATCGCCCGCTGCAGATAGGCGAGGTCCTCGGAAAAGCGCGCCAGCATTTCGAGGATCGCATCCTTGTTGTGCAGGCAGACGTCGCGCCACATGGTCGGGTCCGAGGCGGCAAGGCGCGTGAAGTCGCGGAAGCCGGAGGCCGAATATTTGATGACTTCCGATTCCGTCACCGTTTCCAGGTCGTCGGCCGTGCCGACGATGTTGTAGGCGATGATGTGCGGCAGGTGTGAGACGATGGCGAGCACCTTGTCGTGGTGCTCCGTGTCCATCTCGTCGACCTTCGAGCCGAGCGCCTCCCAGAAGGCGGCGAGCTTGCGCTTGGCGTCCTTGTCGGTGCCGTGCACCGGGGTCAGGATGCACCAGCGGCCCTGGAACAGCTCGGCAAAGCCGGCATCGGGGCCGGAATGCTCGGTGCCGGCCAGCGGGTGGCCGGGGATGAAATGCACGTTCTTCGGCATGTGCGGCAGCATCTGCGCGACGACCGATGCCTTGGTGGAGCCGACATCGGTGACGATGGCGCCGGGCTTGAGGTGCGGGGCGATCTCTTCCGCCACCTTGCCGGAGGCGCCGACGGGCACCGAGACGATGACGAGGTCGGCGCCCTCGACCGCCTTGCCGGCGTCGTGGACATAGTCGGTGCCGAGTTCCAGCGCGCGGGCGCGGTCCAGCGTCTCCATGCTGCGGCTGGAGATGGTGACGGTCTTCGCAAGGCCCTTGGCCTTGACGGCGCGGGCGATGGAGGAGCCGATGAGGCCGATGCCGATCAGCGCGATCTTGTCGAAATGTCCGTCCGTCATGCCCGTTGCCCTTTTTTGCCGCTCGGGCCCGCTCTAGCGGGCGGGCCGGCTTTTGTCGAGGGTGCGCTCGCGCGTGGTGGGGATGCCCTGCGGGGCGAGCACGGGAACGAAGACGCGGCGCGAGGCGCGGGCGGCGACGGGCAGGCCCTGGTAGAGCCGCTTCTGGGCCTCGACGATGATGACGCCCGAGAACATCGGCCAGAGCGAGCGGCCGAGCCGCTCGAAGGCGCCGCGCAGCTTCTGCACGCCGCGCAGCTTGGAGGGCGGGAAGAACAGCGCCTCGGCGGAGGCGCCGGGGGTGAAATTGGTCTCGCGCAGCAGCGCGGTGAGCTGGCCGCGGGAATAGGGCCGGCCGGAGCCGAAGGGCGTATGCTCCATGCGCGCCCAGACGCCACGTCGGTTCGGCACGACGATGACGAGGCGGCCGCCGGGAGCCAGCACGCGCCAGAGTTCCTTCATCGTCTCGCGCGGGTTCTCGGCGAATTCCAGCGAATGCACCATCAATATCCGGTCGACCGAGGCGTCCGGCAGGGGCAGTTCCTCGTCGAAGATCAGCGCCGTCGAGGAAAGCTCGCCCGGCGGCCAGTTCACCGCGCCCTGGCCGGCGGGCATGAAGGCGAAGGTGCGCTCCGTATCGGCGCGGAAGCGGTCGAGATAGGGCACGGCATAGCCGAGCCCGACCAGCCGCTCGTCCGGCAGCCGCGCCCAGAGCGAGGCGAGCGCCATGGCGATCGAGTGATCGGCAAGGCGGCCGAGGGGCGAGTGGTAGAATTCGCGGAGGTCGACGATATCTGCATGCATGGACAAGATGTTAGCGATGGTCCGGTGGACTTCAAGGCCGATTGCCTTACATTCGCCCGCGATGCCCTGCCGATGTGACGAGGAATGGACCATGACCCCGCTGGAAATCGAACTGTTTGCCTGCCGCAGCGATAATTTCGGCGTGCTCCTGCACGATCCGGCGACGGGCGCGACGGCGAGCATCGATGCGCCGGAGGAAAAGCCGATCCTCGAGGCGCTGGAGCGCCGCGGCTGGCGCCTCAGCCATATCTTCACCACCCATCACCATGGCGACCACGTGGAGGCCAACCTTGCGCTGAAGGACCGCTTCGGCGCGACGATCATCGGCCCGGCGCGCGAGACCATTCCGGGCATCGACCGCAAGGTGGATGGCGGCGACAGTTTCGATTTCGCCGGCCGGCGCGTCGAGGTCATCGCGACGCCGGGCCATACGCTCGGCCACATCTGTTTCCACCTGCCGGAGGAGAAGCTGCTCTTTGCCGCCGACACGCTCTTCGCGCTCGGCTGCGGCCGGCTCTTCGAGGGCACGCCCGCGCAGATGTGGGATTCTTTATCGAAGCTCGCGGCGCTGCCGAAGGAGACGACCGTCTATTTCGGCCATGAATACACGCTGTCGAATGCCCGATTTGCGAAGACTGTGGACCCGGAGAACGTGGCGCTCGCGCATCGTGTCGAGGAGATCGAGGCGCTGCGGGCCGCCGGTGCCTTCACCGCGCCGACGACCATCGGCCTCGAAAAGGCGACCAATCCGTTCCTGCGCGCCGCCGACCCGGCGATCCGCCGCCATCTCGGCATGGAGGGGGCGAGCGATGTAGAAGTCTTCGCCGAAATCCGCGGGCGGAAGGACCGGTTCTGAGATCAGGCGGGGCTTGCGACCTGCCGCCTGAAGATCATGTCCTTGGCGGCCAGCACCGCCCCGCCCGTCACCAGCAGGCAGGCAAGCGCGATGGTCCAGCTCGGCTCGGCAAAGCCGGAAAGCACGAGGACCAGCGTGGAGAGCAGCGGCGCGGCGTAGCTCGCAGCGCCGAGGATCTGGATGTCGCCGTTCTTCACCCCGAAATCCCAGACATAGAAGGCGGCTCCCACCGGCAGCAGGCCGAGGCCGGCGACGGCGAGCCATTCGAAGCCCGTCTGCGGCCAGATCGTCGTTTCCAGCAGCAGGTGGCAGATGAGCGACAGGATCGCGGTGGCAAGGCAATAGCCGGTCACCACGTCCGTCGAGACGGCCTCGAAGCTGCGGGTGGCCAGCGAATAGCCGGCCCAGGTGAAGGCGCAGAGGAAGGCCGCGCCATAGCCGATGAGATAGGCGCTGTCGAAGGCGACGCCGTTGCGTCCGACGATGAGCGCGGTGCCGCCGAGGCCGAGCAGCGTGCCTATCACATGGTTCCAGCGCAGCGTCTCGCCCGGCAGCAGCGCCGAGCCGGTGACGATGAGGAGCGGCCATAGATAGGCGATCAGGCTCGCCTCGACTGCCGGCGCGTTGCGCAGTGCCGTGAAGTAGAGGAAGTGATAGCCGAAGAGGCCGAGGATGCCGGTGACCCAGACCTTCGCCGGCTGCCTCAGCAGGCGCGCGCGCTGCGGCCGCGCGACGAGCACGGCGATGCCGGGCAGGCTGCCGATCAGGAAGCAGACGGCGGAAAGCTGGAAGGGCGGCATCTTGCCGGAGGCCGCGGTGAAGAGCGCCAGCAGCGCCCACATCAGGATCGCTGTAAAGCCGATCAGGGTTGCACGTGTCTTCAAGCGATCGCTCCGCCGGTCTGCCGACCGGCAGCCGTATCAACCGCCGAAGCGCGTGGCCGAGACGGTGACGGGGCCGAGCTTGGTCGGAATCCTCACATAGACCGGAGCATATACATTCGCTTCCTCGGCCTTGGCAAACCAGATTTCCATCGTGCTCAGCCTGCGCAGGTATTCGACGTCGTCGCGGCCCTTCTTGTAGCCGGACTTCGGGATGAAGCGGATGCCGCAGACCACGGCCTCGCCCTCGAAGCCCTTGGTGGAATAGGGTTTCGTGCCCTTCGACGTCAGCTGGAGATCCATGCGGGATTCACCGTCGAAGATCGGCAGCGTCTTGGGGCAGATGCGCTTGCCGGCGGGGATGATGAGGCCGGAGATCGGGTCGAGCACCGCGCGCATGTCGGCGCTGGAGACGGGCACCCAGTTGTCCGGCTTCCGGCGCGCCGGCACCATGCTGGCGTGGATGACGTTGCCGTTGCGGAAGGTCACGTCGATGGCGCGGCCGCGCTTGCCGCTGCGGTAGGTCACCGAATAGGAGGTGGCGTGCAGGTTGTCGCGCCCGATGGTGCCGGAAACGGAGGTCGTGCCCTGCGTGCGGGAGAAGATGTCGGCAAGGCCGGCCGAATGCAGGCTGCCGGAAATGGTGTAGCGGTTGCCGGAAAACGCCGAGCGGAAGCTGGCGGTGGCGACCGGCAGGCCGGAAAGGCGGATGCTGTAGTCCGTCTGGTGCTGGACTTCCGCGGCCGACAGGGGGCCTGCGCCGCCCAGAAGCGCAAGCGACACCGCTGCGCCAGCAATCCAACCTCGCCCGTTCATCGTCTCGTTTCCATCTCTTCCGACAAAGAAATCGTCTAGCAGACGCCCGCCTAGCCCGCCATTGCGGCGATTCTACGCCGTGGAAAATCGCGCCTTTGCCTGCTATTGCCTGCAAATCATGACACTTGGCAACTGAATTCCCGCTGAACGGCAGGTTTGGCTTGACGTCGCCGGCCAGTGTGACTATAGAACCGCAACTTTCCAAAAAGGCCAGACGGACTGCGGCCGGTTTCGGTGCCGGAAACGTATTGTCCTGAACAAGAAAAATAGGTGTACCATGTCCCGTAGTTGCGAATTGACCGGCAAGGGCGTCCAGTCGGGCAACAATGTGAGCCACGCGAACAACAAGACGAAGCGCAAGTTCCTGCCGAACCTGTGCAATGTCACGCTGATTTCCGATGCCCTCGGCCAGCGTTTCCGTCTTCGCGTTTCCGCAGCCGCTCTCCGCTCGGTCGAGCACCGCGGCGGCCTCGATGCCTTCCTCCTGAAGGCCGAAGAGAACGAACTGTCGATGCGCGCCCGTCTGCTGCGCCGCCAGATCGCCAAGAAGACGGCTGCCGCTGCCGCCTGATCCAGGCAACAGGCCGAAGCATTCTCATTGAGGCTTGACCGCTCTGCGGGCAGGCCTCAATGCTTTGCGCACACATCGCTACTCCAACTGGTGGCATCACCCAGGATAAAAAAATGCTCGCGAACCGCGTTACCCTTATCTATGTCCTCCTGATGACGGCCGTGGTCGTCGCCTCCAACGTGCTGGTGCAGTACCCGCTTTCGGGCGAGCTGTTCGGCATCGCGCTCGGCGATCTCCTGACCTATGGCGCATTCACCTACCCCGTCGCCTTCCTCATCACCGACCTCACCAACCGCCAGTTCGGCCCGCGCGTCGCGCGCCGCGTCGTGGCGGCCGGCTTCCTCGTGGCGGTGCTGTTCTCGATCGGCGCATCCACGCCGCGCATCGCCATCGCCTCCGGCTCGGCCTTCCTTGCCGGCCAGCTGCTCGACATCTCGGTCTTCAACCGGCTGCGGCGGCAGACCTGGTGGCGCGCGCCGCTGATCGCCTCGCTGATCGGCTCGGTGCTCGACACGATGATCTTCTTCTCCTTCGCCTTCGCGCCGGCCTTCTCGGTCTTCGGCCCCAACGACGCCTTCGCGATCGAATGGGCGCCGGTGCTCGGCGTCTTCACCTCGGAAGCGCCGCGCTGGATTTCCTGGGCGATGGGCGACTTCTCCGTGAAGGTGCTGGTCGGCCTCGTCATGCTGCTGCCCTACGGTGCGCTGATGAGCCGGCTGATGCCGATGCCGGGTGTCGAGAAGGCGGCCTGAGGCGACGTAACGCCTATTTTTCCGAAAGCAGGCGGAATTCCAGCATCAGGTTGCGCTGGAGGATGGAGTGGTTGTCGTCGGAAACGACGATGATACGGATATCGTCCTTTGCCATCGCCACCACGTCCAGCCCTTCCATATTGTCGATCTGCTGGCGAAGGTCGGCGTCGATCAGCACCTCGCCGTCGACGACCGCGCCGGGGCGGATCGTGTCGCCGGCAATCCGGCGAATGCGCATGCCCATGCCGTCCGACAGGCGGAAGCGGCGCTCCAGGAGGAGGAGATCGCCGTTCGGCAGGAAAGCGCCGTCGGTGATGTCCCAGGGGTCGCTGCGCTTCACCGCGAAGAGGCCGGCGCGCGGGCCGGCGAGCACGGCGGCGAAGACATTGCCGTCGGTATCGAGGCTGCGCTCCGTCACGGCGACCGGCACGGCGCCGAGCGGGCCTGCTGCCGGCGACATGGCAAGCGTCTCCATGCCGCGGTTCCTGCGGATTTCCCGCCGCTCTATGGGCAGCGGCAGGCGGCGCTTCGGCCTGGCGTCCATGAAGCCGGGATCGGGATAGGCGTCGATCCGGTGAAGCCCCTCGAAGCTGACGAGGAGTTCGCCCCTGCCGATGGCGAGGCCCTCGGCATCCATCTTCTCCTTGGGGTTCCCGTCGCGGCCGTCGCGGTCGATCATCGAGCGGATCTCGATATCCGCGAGGCCGCTCAACCGGCCTTCGCCGTCGCGCTCGATGCGGCCGGTCAGCCAGTGGCCGGTATCGAGCACCGAGACGAAATGTTCATGGTCGTCGCGGAAGCGGATCGCCGAGACGGCGCCGAGCAGGGGGCTTGACGACGAATAGGCGATGCCCCCGAGGAATTCGAGCTTGCCGAAGATGCGCCGGTCGGAGCCCGGCGTAAATTGCGTGATGGTGCGGCTGGAGACGGGAATGTCCGCGGCAAATACCGGCCGCGCGAGCGGCAGGCAGAGCAGGGCGCAAAGGGCGATTGCGGGAAGGGCTGGCCGTTCCCGGAGCCGCGCCCTAGCCGGCACGGCGCCCCGCCGGGCGGCGAGCGGTCGATTCGTCGGCGAAGAGCGAGGCGAGCTGTTCGGTCATGGCGCCGGCCAATTCGTCCGCATCGACGATGGTGACGGCGCGGCGATAGTAGCGCGTCACGTCATGGCCGATGCCGATGGCGAGAAGCTCGACGGGCGAACGCGTCTCGATTTGTTCGATGACCGCGCGCAGGTGCCGTTCCAGATAGTTGCCGGGGTTCACCGAAAGCGTCGAATCGTCGACGGGCGCGCCGTCCGAGATCATCATCAGGATGCGGCGCTGCTCCGGGCGGGCGAGCAGGCGGTCATGCGCCCAGATCAGCGCCTCGCCGTCGATGTTCTCCTTCAGGAGGCCCTCGCGCATCATCAGGCCGAGATTGCGCCTTGCGCGCCGCCACGGGGCGTCGGCGCCCTTGTAGACGATGTGGCGCAGGTCGTTGAGGCGGCCGGGCGATTGCGGCTTGCCGCTGGCGAGCCACTTCTCGCGCGACTGGCCGCCTTTCCACGCCTTGGTGGTGAAGCCGAGGATCTCGACCTTCACGCCGCAGCGCTCCAGCGTGCGGGCAAGGATATCGGCGCAGGTGGCGGCGACGGTGATCGGGCGGCCGCGCATGGAGCCGGAATTGTCGATCAGCAGCGTCACGACCGTATCGCGGAAGGTGGTGTCCTTCTCGCGCTTGAAGGAGAGCGGCTGCATCGGGTCGATGATGATGCGCTGCAGGCGGGCGCTGTCGAGATAGCCCTCTTCGAGGTCGAATTCCCAGGCGCGGTTCTGCTGCGCCATCAGGCGGCGCTGAAGCCGGTTGGCGAGGCGGCCGACGGCCCCTTGAAGGTGGGCGAGCTGCTTGTCGAGGAAGGCGCGCAGGCGATCGAGCTCCGCCTCGTCGCAGAGTTCCTCGGCGGTGATCGTCTCGTCGAATTCCTGCGTGAAGACGCCGTAGTCGACCTTCTCGTTGAAATCGGTGAAGGGCTGGTTCGGGCGGCGGACCTCGCCGGGCTTTTCCGTCTCGTCGCCATCGTCCTCGACGAGATCGTCGTCGGAGATTTCCGCGCCGTCCATCTCGCCTTCGTCCATCTGCTCGTCGGACGTCTCGTTCTCGTCGGCAGGCGCAGAATCGTCGCCGGCATCTTCCTGGCTGTTATTGTCTTCCTGCTCGTCGCTGCGCGGCTGGTTCTCGTCCTCGGGCGTTTCCGAATCGTCCGGTTCGTTCTCGTCCTCGCCGTATTGCTCGGCGACGTTCATGGAGGCGAGCATGTTGCGCACGACGCGGGAGAAGGCCTGCTGGTCGTTGATGGCGGAGGAAAGGCCCTCCATGTCCTTGCCGGCCTTGTCCACGATGAAATCGCGCCAGAGGTCGAGCACCTTGCCGGCCGAGGCCGGCGGGGCCTGGCCCGTCAGCTTCTCGCGCACGATGAGCGCGACGGCCTCTTCCAGCGGGGCATCGGCCTGGCGGGTGATCGCGCCGAAATTGGCCTTGGCGTATTTCTCCGTCAGCATGACGTTGAGGTTCTGGGCCATGCCGTGCATGCGGTTGGAGCCGATCGCCTCGACGCGCGCCTGCTCGACGGCGTCGAAGATCGCGCGGGCATCCGCGCCCTGCGGCGACATGGTCGCGTGGATGCGGGCGTCATGGCAGGCCTTGCGCAGCGCCATACTATCGCCGAGGCCGCGGGTGAGCGCGACTTCCGCCGGCGAAGGGCGCTTGGACAGCTCGGGCAGGCGGATGCGCTCGCCGGTCATGCCGGGGCGCTCGTTGGCGAAGGTGACCTCCACCTCCGCATCGCCCGAGACGGCGCGCACGCAACCCGTCACCGCGCGGCGGAACGGTTCCATGTCCACAACGCCGCCGGGTCTCGGCTTCGAATTGTCTCCGCGAGCTGCCATGCGCTTCACCCTGCCGTCAGGCGGTCGCTTCCAGGACGATGTTGGCGGCGCTTTCCTTCAGCTCGATGCCGAAGGCGCGCTGGTAGAGCTCGGCCACCAGCGTGCGCTCCAGTTCGTCGCACTTGTTGAGGAAGGTGACGCGGAAGGCGAAGGCGACGTCGCCGAAGATCTCCGCATTCTCCGCCCAGGTGATGACCGTGCGCGGGCTCATCACGGTCGAAAGATCGCCGTTGATGAAGGCGGCGCGGGTGAGGTCGGCGACGCGCACCATGCGCGAGATCGTCTCGCGGCCGTCCTTGCCGGAAGCGAGGCGCTTCACCTTGGCGGCGACGATGTTCACCTCGTTGTCGTGCGGCAGGTAGTTGAGCGTGGTGACGATGGACCAGCGGTCCATCTGCGCCTGGTTGATCTGTTGCGTGCCGTGGTAGAGGCCGGTCGTATCGCCGAGGCCGACCGTGTTGGCCGTGGCGAACAGGCGGAAGGCGGGATGCGGGCGGATGACGCGGCTCTGGTCGAGCAGGGTCAGGCGGCCGGAGGATTCCAGCACGCGCTGGATGACGAACATCACGTCCGGGCGGCCGGCATCGTATTCGTCGAAGACGAGCGCGACATTGTGCTGGTAGGCCCAGGGCAGGATGCCGTCCTTGAATTCGGTGACCTGAAGGCCGTCCTTGACGACGATGGCGTCCTTGCCGACGAGGTCGATACGGCTGACATGGCTGTCGAGGTTGACGCGAACGCAGGGCCAGTTGAGGCGGGCGGCGACCTGCTCGATATGGGTCGACTTGCCGGTGCCGTGGTAGCCGGAGACCATGACGCGGCGGTTATGGGCAAAGCCGGCGAGGATGGCGAGGGTCGTTTCGCGGTCGAACAGGTAGTCCGGATCGAGGTCCGGAACATAGGCGTCCGCCTTGGAATAGGCCGGAACCCGAAGGTCCGTATCAATGCCGAAAACCTCCCGTACGGAAACAGTGGTGTCCGGGAGGTTGGAAATATCGAGATCCATCTTGCTCATCACGTCTCCGCGGGCGGCGGCCTTACCTCCACCCCAAATTTATTGCACGCCAACTATGCCTTTTGCTTGACCGCATTATACGCGGCCGGGCGATTCCGCCCGACTTCGCAAATGCTCTAGCAGAAGCCGGCCTGCTTTAACAATTGATATGCTTGGATGACCGCGCGAAAACGCTCTTCCGAGCCCCTGTCTCCGCCATTTGCATCCGGGTGATGCTTTTTGACAAGCGTTTTATAGGCGGACTTGATGTCCTCCGTCGTCGCATTGGCGGAAAGGCCGAGCGTGTCGAAGGCCTTGGCCTCCAGCGTCTTCAGTTTTCGCGCGCGGGGCTCCATCTGGGGCCTGCGGCCCTTGCCTTCGTTGAAGAGGCCGAAGGGATCGCGGATGCGCTGATTTGCCCCGGCCGTGCCGGAGCGCGCCGTGCCCTGCGCCGGGCCGTTCTTGGCGGCCTTGTTGACGCCGATGGTCCAGGTGGGGCGGTGGCCGGTGATGGCCTCCTTCTGGTAGCGCGCGATCTCGCCGTCGGACAGGCCCGAGAAGTAGTTGTAGCCCTTGTTGTATTCCTTGACGTGCTCGAAGCAGAACATGAAATACTGCCCCTCGGCATTGCGGCCGACGGGTGCGCGATGCACGGCATTCTCCTCGCAGCCGTCCCACTGACAGGTCGGCGCGGAACGTTCGGGACGCTCCACGCGCCGCTTCGTGCGGATGCGGTCGAAGTATTTGGAATCGAGTTTCATGGCGCTAATTATGGGGCTCCGGAAGGCCCGCAACAAGAATTGACAAAGCGGATTGTTGCTGGCTTTGTGGGACTATTTTTCTGCGTCGCGGCCTCGCATTCCCGGCCGCCGAAGGTTCCGCAATGTCCATGAAATCCAGCATGACCGGCAAGCTCGAAGCGGCCTTCTCGCCCGAGCGCCTCGAAGTCCTCAACGAAAGCCACCTGCATGCCGGCCACCAGCCGGGGTTCGACGGCGAGGGCGAGACGCATATGCGTATCCGCATCGTCTCTTCGGCCTTCGCCGGCATGAGCCGCGTGGCGCGCCACCGGGCGATCAACGAGGTGGTGAAGGCGGAGCTCGACGCGGGTTTGCATGCGCTCGCCGTCGAGGCGGCCGCACCCGGCGAGCCGACGCGCTGGTAGTCGCTACGTGCCGGCCGGCCCGGGCTCGACCGGGCGGATGCGCAGCTTGGTGATGCGGTTCTTCACCCGCTTCATGACGATGAAGCGCTTGCCGTAGAAGGTGAAGGCCTGCCGCTCCTCCGGGATCGATTTCGATTCGTGGATGACGAGGCCGGCGATGGTCGTCGCCTCCTCGTCGGGCAGGTTCCAGGTGAAGGCGCGGTTGAGGTCGCGGATCGAGACGCCGCCGTCGACGACGAGCGAGCCGTCAGCCTCCTGCCGCACGCCCTGCATGTCGACGGCGGTCTCGTCGGAGATATCGCCGACGATCTCCTTCAGGATGTCCTGAAGCGTCACCACGCCCTGCACCTCGCCGTATTCGTCCACCACGGTGGCGAAATGCTCCTGGCGGCGCAGGAACGCGGCGAGCTGCTCCTTCAGCGTCGTCGTGTCGGGCACGAACCAGGGTTTCTGCGCGACCCTGGTGATGTCGAGGTTCCTCGGCTCCACGCCGGGTTCGGCGAGCGCGCGCAGAAGGTCCTTGGCGTGGACGACGCCGACGATGTTGTCCACTGAACCGGCCCAGAGCGGCATGCGCGTATAGGGGCTTTCCAGCACGGCCTTGACGATCTCCTCCGGTGGGTCGCCGGCATTGAGCGCCCGCATGGCGGTGCGGTGGACCATGATGTCGGAGACTTCCAGCGCGTCGAGATCGAGCCCGCTCGTAATCCTGTCGCGGTCGGATTTTGCAGCGCCCCCGTCCCGGGAGCGCTCGCCGTCCGCCTCGCGTGTTTCCTGATGCGAGCGCCAGAGGGCGGCAATCGACGAGCGCTGCCGGAAGATGAGGGCGGCGGCGACCAGGCCGAGGACGAGAACGACCCACGGCCAGACGGGAGACGCGAGCGCGGCGGACGTTTCGCCGGTCATTTCGGCAGCTTTTCCTTGAGGAAGGCGACGACTTCGGATTGCGGCACGTCGTCGGCGACGAAGGACTGGCCGATGCCGCGCGTCAGGATGAAGGTGAGCTTGCCCGCCTTGACCTTCTTGTCCTGCGCGATGGCGTCCATCAGCTTCTCGGCCGGCGGCAGGCCGCCCGGAATCTCGCCCATCGTGGTCGGCAGGCCGACCTCGCGCAGATGCGCCTCGACGCGCTTGCCGTCGTCGGGGCTGCAAAGGTTCATCCGGGCGGAGAACTGATGGGCGAGCACCATGCCGATGGAGACACCCTCGCCGTGGACGAGGCGGGCGCTGTCATATTGCGTCGCGGCCTCCAGCGCATGGCCGAAGGTGTGGCCGAGATTGAGGAGGGCGCGCTGGCCGTTCTCCCGCTCGTCGGCGGCGACGACGTCCGCTTTCGCCTGGCAGCTCGTGGCGATGGCCGTAATACGCGCCTCGCCGCCGGCAAAGACGTCGCGCCAGTTCTTCTCCAGCCAGGCGAAGAAATCCGGCTTGTCGATGAGGCCGTATTTGGCGACTTCGGCGTAGCCGGCGCGGAATTCGCGCGGGGAGAGCGTGTCGAGCACGTCGGTATCGGCGAGAACGAGATCGGGCTGGTGGAAGACGCCGATGAGGTTCTTGCCGTGCGGCGAGTTGATGCCGGTCTTGCCGCCGACGGAGGAATCGACCTGCGCCAGAAGCGAGGTCGGCACCTGGATGAAGCGCGAGCCGCGGCGCACGATGCCGGCGGCAAAGCCGGTGAGGTCGCCGATGACGCCGCCGCCGAGCGCCACCACCGCATCGTTGCGCTCGATGCGGGCGGCAAGCACGCTGTCGCAGACGCTGATCAGGTGCTCGAAGCTCTTGGTCTTCTCGCCGGCCGGCAGCACGAGCGAGACGGCCTCGATGCCTTCCGTCTTGAGGGCGGCCATGAAGCCGTCGAGATAGATCGGCGCGACATGCGCGTCGGTGATGACGGCGACCTTGCGGCCCTTGAGGCGGCTTGCGATCTCGCGACCGGCGGCAGCGATGAGGCCGGGGCCGATCAGGATATCGTAGGAGCGGTCGCCGAGGTCGACGCGCACGGTGCGGCGCGCGGTGGCAGTGGCAGTCATGGTCATCTCGTCAGGGTTTGCGGGCGGCGGCGGTGATCGCGGTGAGCACCTCCTCCACCATGGTTTCCTTCTTCACGTCGCGCGACATCACGGTCAGATCGGCTTCCGCATAGATCGGGTAACGGGCATTCATGAGGTTTTCGAGCGTCTGGCGCGGGTTCTCCGTCTTGAGCAGCGGGCGGGTGTCGCGCTTGCTGACGCGCTCCCACAGCACGTCGAGATCGGCTTTCAGCCAGACGGTGAGCCCGCCGCGCTTGATGTTGCGGCGGGTGTTCTCGTTGATATAGGCGCCGCCGCCGGTGGAGACGACGCGCGGGCCGGAGCGCAGCAGCCGTTTGATGACGCGGGTTTCCAGCGCGCGGAACTCGGCCTCGCCATAGGCGGCGAAGAGGTCGGTGATCGACATGCGCGAGACGCGCTCGATCTCGTGGTCGGAATCGACGAAGGGAATGCCGAGCGCCTGCGCCGTCATGCGGCCGATGGCCGATTTACCGGCGCCCATCAGGCCGATCAGGACGAGGTTTCGCTTGCCGAGTGCGGCGCGGGCCTCGGCGGCGAGCGTGAGAGGGGCCTGGTCGATCAGCTCGGTCATGGCGTTTTCCGGGGTTTCGCTCCTTTCCGTATCGACAAAAGCGCCGGAAGCGTCAAGCCTGCGCGGTGTCGGAGGCTTCGGATGGCCGGCGCTTCGAGGCCGATCCCGGGCCTGCCGCCCTTGCGCTTGGCGGATGGCGGGGCGATATAGGGGGCATCGCCCCGGAGACAGCCATGCCCACCCTTTTCCGCTTCCTGTTCTTCTGCGCCGTGATCGTCGGATCGGTCTATGGCGTGATGGTGGCGCTGGTGACCTTCGTCGAGCCGACCGAGCGGGAGGTGACGATCCGTATCCCCTCCGAACGGGTGAACCCGCCGCAATGAGGGACCCATCCGCACTCCAGGTCGAGTCCTTCCTCGAGATGATGAGCGCTGAGCGGGGCGCGGCGGCGAACACGCTGCAATCCTACGAACGCGACCTCGAGGATGTGCGGTCCTTCCTCAACGAACGCGGCGTGCGCCTTGCCGAGGCGGCGCCGGACGATCTCAGGGCCTATCTCGGCCATCTCGCACGGCAGGGATTTGCCGCGTCCTCGCAGGCGCGGCGACTTTCGGCGCTGCGGCAGTTCTTCAAGTTCCTCTATGGCGAGGGCCTGCGGGGCGACGATCCGACCGGGATCCTCGATGCACCGAAGAAGGGGCGCTCGCTGCCCAAGACGCTGAGCGTCGACGACGTCACGCGCCTGATCGGCCGGGCGGAGGCGGAAGCGGCGGAGCCGGGCGGCAACCTTCTCCTCAAGCGGCGCATGCATCTGCTGGTCGAGCTGCTCTATGCGACGGGCCTGCGGGTCAGCGAGCTGGTCTCGCTGCCGGCAAGCGTGCTGGCGCAGACGGGACGCTTCCTCATCGTGAAGGGCAAGGGCAACAAGGAGCGGCTGGTGCCGCTGTCGCGCGCCGCCGTTTCGGCGCTGGAGGCCTATGGCGAGACGTTGGCGGCCGCGATCGGCGACGATCCGGCGACGGGCAGCTTCCTCTTTCCGGCTGAGAGCAAGGAGGGGCACCTGCCCCGCCAGGTCTTCGCCCGCGACCTCAAGGCGCTGGCCGGCAGGGCGGGCATCAGGGCCGCGACGCTCTCGCCGCATGTCCTTCGCCATGCCTTCGCCAGCCACCTCCTGCAGAACGGCGCGGACCTTCGCGCGGTGCAGGAACTGCTGGGTCACTCGGACATTTCCACGACACAAATCTATACGCATGTGCTGGAAGAACGGCTGCACCAGCTCGTTCAAACCCATCACCCTCTTGCCAAACAGGCAAAAAAACCGGATTAGGACCCCTCCGCTTGCGACTGGCCTTTCGGCCGAGCGCAGCCTGGCGCGGTTTGAGCAAACGATCGGAAACGCATCTCATGCACAACTACCTCGATTTCGAAAAGCCCATCTCGGATCTCGAAGGCAAGATCCACGAGCTGAGAAAGCTTGCGGAAGAAGATGAGAGCATCGACACGAGCGACGAGGTCGGCAGGCTGGAAGTCCGCGCCCGCGAGGCCATGGCGGATATCTATTCCAAGCTGACGCCCTGGCAGAAGACGCAGGTCGCGCGCCATCCGCAGCGTCCGCATTTCGTCGACTATGCCGCGCAGCTCTTCGAGGAATTCACCCCGCTCGCCGGCGACCGCAAGTTCGCCGAAGACGAGGCGATCCAGGCCGGCCTCGGCCGGTTCCGCGGCGAGGCAGTCGCCATCATCGGCCAGGAAAAGGGCAACGACACCAAGTCGCGCCTCAAGCACAATTTCGGCAGCGCCCGGCCGGAAGGCTACCGCAAGGCGATCCGCGTCATGGAAATGGCCGACCGCTTCGGCCTGCCCGTCATCACGCTGATCGACACGGCCGGCGCCTATCCGGGCATCGGCGCGGAAGAGCGCGGCCAGGCGGAAGCCATCGCCCGCTCCACCGAGATGTGTCTCAATGTCCGCGTGCCGATCGTTTCCGTCGTTCTCGGCGAGGGCGGCTCGGGCGGCGCGATCGCGATCGCCACGGGCGACCGAGTCTACATGCTGGAACATGCGATCTATTCCGTGATCTCGCCGGAAGGTGCGGCCTCCATCCTCTGGCGCGATTCCACCCGCGCCAAGGAAGCGGCGAGCAACATGAAGATCACGTCGGAGGACCTGAAGGCCCTCGGCGTCATCGACGGCATCATTCCCGAGCCGGTGGGCGGCGCGCATCGCGATCCGGCCGCCGTCATCGGCCGCACGGGCGACGTCATCGCCGCCGCGCTGAAGGACCTTTCGGCCAAGCCCGGCGACCAGCTTCGCAAGGATCGCCGCCAGCGCTACCTGAATATCGGCCGCCAGCTCTGACCTGCCGGCCGGGTCCGCACCCTTTCGCCCCATCTCGGCCACAATCCTTGTGTGTGAAGGGGGCTGCGGTCGTCCGGCAGTCTCGCGAAAGAATTCCCGGTTAAGAGTTTATGAAGTATAAGCCGGTTACGACTGCGCGTCCCGCCCTGCCGGCGCGACGGCTCGCGATCTGACGATAGTTCACGGACCCTTGCATGCGCCTCACCGTTCTTGCCGCCGTTTCGCTTCTCGCCGTGGTTACCGCGGGATGCACCAATGAGACGCTCGACTCGTTCGACAAGGTCGACGTCGACATTTCCAGGGTGTCCAGCAAGACCGGCTACCAGCTCTCGCCGGCGGTGCTGAGCAAGTTCTCCAAGATGAACATCGACCGGTCCTCGCCGATCATGCTGCGCATCCTGAAGGAGGAGGGGCGGCTGGAAGTGTGGAAGGCCGACCGGTCCAACCGGTTCCAGATGGTGCGCAACTACAAGATCTGCGCCTGGTCCGGCAAGCTCGGCCCGAAGACGAAGGAAGGCGACCGCCAGGCGCCGGAAGGCTTCTATCCGCTCTCGCGCGGCCAGATGAACCCGAATTCGAGCTACTATCTCGCGATCAACACCGGCTTTCCCAATACGTATGACCGCGCCAACAAGGCGAGCGGCACCAACCTGATGATCCATGGCGCCTGCTCCTCGTCGGGCTGCTATTCGATGACCGACGAGCAGATGCTCGAAATCTTCGCCTTCGCGCGCGACGCCTTCGACGGCGGGCAGAAGACGGTCCAGCTCCAGGCGTTCCCCTTCCGCATGACCGCGGAGAACATGGCGCGCCACCGCGACAATCCGAACATCGAATTCTGGAAGATGCTGAAGGTCGGCTGGGATCACTTCGAGATCACCAAGCGGCCGCCGGAGGTCAATGTCTGCGAAGGCAAGTATGTCTTCAACCAGCAGGCCGACAAGCCCTTCTCGCCGGTCGGCGCCTGTCCGGCGATGACGACGCCGTCTTCGCTCGACGTCGCGCTTTCGAGCTACAACAAGACTTATGCCACGGCCTATGCCAAGGCGATGAGCAAGTACCAGGGCACCGTCTGGATCGAGCCGTCGGAAGCCCAGCGCAAGGCGATCGTCGCCGACCAGCGCAAGGGCCGCGAGCTTGCCTATGCGCCGACGGGCAATTCGCTCGATGCCGGCAAGCTGATGACGCAGCAGGAGATCGAGGCACAGAAGCGTAAGGCCGAGGAGGCCGAAAAGCGCAAGCTCGAAGCGGAAGAGCGCGCGAAGCAGGCGGTCGAGCAGGCCAGGCTCGATGCCGAGCAGAAGAAGGTCAAGGAAGCGGAAGACCTTGCGGCGGACGTTGCCGCCGAGAAGGCGCAGAAGCAGGCGCACGGCGCAGGCGCTCTCCCCGTTCCTGAAGAAAACCCCGGCGTGACGGTCGTCGAAAAGCCGGAGAAGAAGCCGTTCTGGAAGCTCTGGACCGCTAAGGAAGAGCAGCCGGCCAAGGTCGCGCCCGTCGCGGAGGCCTCGCAGCAGGCCGGCGAGACGAAGGTCGATGCCGGGCAGCAGGCGCAGAAGGAAGCGCGCAACCCGGCCACGGCCGCAAGCGCCGAAAAGGCGAAGAAGCCGGCGGATGCGGCCGGCACGCAGCCGGTGCCGGAAGAGAACCCGGCCGTCGAGGTCGTGGAGCAGGCGCCGAAGAAGCCCTTCTGGAAGTTCTGGCAGAAATGAGTTCCCCGGCGGGCGATGTCGAGGTCTACGATCTGCGCGGCCTGAAATGCCCGTTGCCGGTGATGAAGGCGCGCAAGCGACTTTCCACCATGGCGGCGGGCGCCGGCCTCTGGGTCGAGACGACCGATCCGCTCGCCGTCATCGACATTCCCCATTTCTGCCAGGAGGACGGCCATCTGCTCGAAGCGAGCGAGCGCGTCGAGGCCGGGCACCGTTTCCTGATCCGCAAGAAGGCCTGAGCTAGAGTTTCAGTCCGGGTATGGCGAGCGGGTTGTCGGTGAGCGCCGCGCGGTCCGGGCGGTCGATCTTCGGCGTGCCGGTGAAGGTGTCGAATAGGTCGCGCACGAAGGCTTCCGGCAAATCCCTGGTGATCAGCACCAGCCGCGTGCGGCGGTCGTCCGGGTCCGGCCATGCGGCAAGCCGCTCCGGCGGATGGAAGACGCTTTGCACGCCCTGCAGCACCAGCGGACGCTCCGGGCTGTTGCTCATCAGCACGATGCCCTTCATGCGCAGCAGCTTTTCGCCATGGGCCGAGCGCAGGAGGTCGATGAACATTTCCAGCGCCATCGGGTCGACGGGGCGGTCGTGGACGATGCTGAAGGAGCGGATCGTCGCATCGTGCCGCGTCACGTCATGAGCGTGCTGGTGGTGGTCATGCCCATGGTCATGGTCGTGATGGTGATGCCCGTGATGGTGATGCCCGTGATCGTGCCCATGCTCATGATGGTGGCCGTGCGCCTCCTCGTGCAGCCAGCGGCGGACGTCCGGGATCTTGCTGCCAGGATCGTAGAGGCCGTTGGCAAGAAGGTCCGGGCCGGCAAGGCCGGGCGTGTCGACATCCGCGACCGCGGCGCGCGGGTTGAGCGCGGCGATCTCCCGCCTGACGGCGGCGAGCGTTTCGGCGTCGGCAAGCGAGGTCTTGCTGATCAGCACGCGGTCGGCGACGGCGACCTGCTTGACCGCCTCGGGATGGTTGGCGAGCGTCGAGAGGCCGTTGACGGCATCGACCACGGTGATCACGCCGTCGAGGCTGAAGGACTGGGAGAGGACGGGATTGCCCATGACGGCCTGGAGCACCGGGGCGGGATCGGCAAGGCCGGTCGTCTCGATCACGATGCGCTTCAGCGGCTGGATCCTGCCGGTCTGCATGCGATCCATCAGGTCGGCGAGCGTATCGACGAGCTCGCCGCGGATCGTGCAGCAGAGGCACCCGTCGGAAAGCTCGATGATGCCGTCGCCCGACTGCTCGACGAGCAGGTGGTCGATGCCGACTTCGCCGAACTCGTTGATGATGACGGCCGTGTCGGTGAGCGTCGGGTCCTTCAGGAGGCGATTGAGCAGGGTCGTCTTGCCGGCCCCGAGAAAGCCGGTCAACACGGAAACCGGCACACGCCGCTCGGCAAGGGTCATGATCATCCGTCCTGTCAGAAAGTCGGCCGCGGGATCGGGATCGGCACGTTGACCATATCGCCGATGTCGCCGGCGGCAACCTGTTCGCCGGCTACCGGCTTTTCTTCCTCGCCGGCCATCAGCCCGGCATAGACGAGCCTCAGGGGCCGACTCACCTCGTGGATATAGGGAGAGGTCAGCTTCTGGCGGCCGGCCTCGTCGCGGCCCTCGCTGCGTATCTTGGCGGCATGCTTGGAGCAGATATCGGCGGAGATGTCGGCGACGATGTCGCGCGTCTCGCCATAGGGGCGGAGCTGACCGAGCGTCGGCACGTTGCCGGTGCGCGTCGTCAGGCCCTTCTGCAGCATGCCGGCGGAGATGTCGGCGCGGGCGCCGAGGCTGTCGGAGCCGAGCACCACGGAGACGACGCTGCGGCCGTTGCGGGTCGCCGAGGAGACCTGGTTGAAGCCCGACGCGCAGATGAACCCGGTCTTCATGCCGTCGGCGCCGTCGAAGCGGCCGATCAGCATGTTGTAGTTCGGATATTGCTTCTTGCCGGTGGTGAAGCCTTCGAGCGCGAAATAGTGGGCATATTGCGGGAACTCGCGCTTCAGCGTCACGGCGAGCACGGCAAGGTCGCGCGCCGTCGTGTACTGGCCCTTGCCGGGCAGGCCGTGCGGATTGATGAAGTGCGAGGAGCTCATGCCGATGCGGGCGGCTTCCGCGTTCATGCGGTCGACGAAGCCCTGTTCCGAGCCGCCGACCGATTCGGCAAGGGCGACCGCGACGTCGTTGGCCGACTTGACGAGGATGATCTTCATCGCGCTGTCGAGCGTCATCTTCTGGCCGGGCTTGAAATACATCTTGCTCGGCGGTTCGGAAGCCGCGTTCTTGCTCATGACGACGGGGCTTTCCAGCGTCTTCTCGCCGGCCTTGATGGCGCGGAAGACCGTATAGGCCGTCATCAGCTTGGTGAGCGAGGCCGGATACCAGCGCTGGAACGCATCCTCGTGCTCGATGACCTTCAGCGTGTTGACGTCCACCAGCATGCGGGGATTGGCCGCGGCGCTACCTGCCGCAAGGGACGTGGTGAGCAACAGGGCGGAGCCCAGAAACCATGCGCTCCGGCGCGTCGTTCGTCCGTTCATCTGCAAAGGCCTGTCCTCGAAATCGGGAGTTGTCTCGAACCGTCGCCCTATTTAACCTATATGGCATCGAGATGGCAAAGCCATCGAACACCGGTGGCCGACTTTCAGGCCGAAATCACAGGAAGTGTTGCATGCCCGTTCTGAACCGCGCCGCAGAATTGCAGGATGAAATCGCCGGGTGGCGCAGGCACCTGCACCGGGAGCCGGAATTGCTCTTCGCCGTGGAGAAGACCGCCGCCTTCGTCGCGGAGAAGCTGCGCGAATTCGGCGTCGACGAGGTGGTGACGGGCATCGGCCGCACCGGCGTCGTCGGCATCATCCGCGGGAGGGGCGAGGGGCGCACCATCGGCCTTCGCGCCGACATGGATGCGCTGCCGATCGACGAGACGAGCGGCAAGCCCTGGTCCTCCGCCGTCAAGGGCAAGATGCATGCCTGCGGCCATGACGGCCACACGGCGATGCTGCTCGGCGCGGCGAAGTACCTTGCCGAGACGCGGAATTTCTCGGGCAATGTCGCGGTCATCTTCCAGCCGGCCGAAGAGGGCGGCGGCGGCGGCAACGAGATGGTCAAGGACGGCATGATGGAGCGCTTCGGGATTGCCGAGGTCTACGGCATGCACAACCTGCCCGGCCTGCCGGTCGGCGCCTTCGGCACGCGCCCCGGCGCGATCATGGCGGCGACGGACGAGTTCAACATCAAGGTGAAGGGCCGCGGCGGCCATGCGGCGCTGCCGCACAAGACGGTCGATCCCATCGTCATCGGCGCGCAGGTCGTGACGGCGCTGCAGACCATCGTCTCGCGCGTCGCCGACCCCATCGCCTCGCTCGTCGTCTCCGTCACCAAGTTCAATGCAGGCTTTGCCCATAATGTCATTCCCGAGGAAGCGCAGCTTGCCGGCACGGTGCGCACGCTGAGCCCGGAGATGCGCGAGGAGGCGGAGGCCCGCATCCGCCAGATCTGCGCCGGCCTTGCCGCCGCCCACGGCGCGGAGATCACCGTCGCCTATCACCGCAACTATCCCGTCACCGTCAACCATCCGGAAGAGACCGGCCACGCGGTCGACGTGGCGCGCGGGATCGCCGGCGAGGCGGCGGTCCATGCCTCGCTCGACCCGATGATGGGCGGGGAGGACTTTTCCTACATGCTGCTCGCCCGGCCGGGCGCCTTCATCTTCGTCGGCAACGGCGATACCGCCGGCCTGCACCACCCCGCCTACGACTTCAACGACGACGCCATCCCGCATGGCGTGACCTACTGGGTCAAGCTCGCCGAAAGCCGGCTTGCCGCCTGACGCGAAGGCCCGGCTGCCGAAGCGGCAGCCGGGTACCTTGGGGGGATCGTCGCCGGCGATCAGCCGCAGACCTTGACCTTCTTGACGACGAGGTTGCCCCACTTGTCGTAGTGCTTCACCTTCTTCCAGTAGCAGTCGTAGCCGTAGTCGTCATAGACGGTGACATAGCCGCCATTGCCCCAGCCATGACCGTGGCCGTGTCCCCAGCCGTGGCCATGGCCATGACCGAAGCCGAAACCGATGGAAAGGCCGCCGGCCTGCGAGGGGGCGGCGAAGGAAAGCGCTGCGAGGGTTGCGACGGCAGCGGACAGGATGAACTTGCGCATGGGACATTCTCCTCTGGGTTCAGGGGATGGAGCCATCTCCATCCGATGACCCGAATGTCCCACGATCCCGCCCGCCGGGCTGTTCCGCAGGGAACTCGGCAAAAGGGCACCGAAAATCGCTTGGCTTAGGCGCGCGGCTTTTGTATGGGTGCAGTCAGTGGTCCCGTAGCTCAGCAGGATAGAGCACCAGATTCCTAATCTGGGGGTCCCGCGTTCGAATCGCGGCGGGATCACCATTTTTTCCGAAGAGGATTATCAGACGTCTTCCGTCTCGCGCTCGGGCGTGACGACGCGGGGCTTCGCGCGCACGGCGGGGACGATGGAGGGCTTTGCGACGACCTTCGGCTGCGGAGCCTTCATGCCGAGCATGTTGCGGATGCGATCCGAGACCAGCGGGCGGAAGCGGCTGGCGCGGAAGGGCATGTCGACGGCGCCGTAGCCTTCCGGGCCGTCGTCGTTGCCGCGGTAGAGCTCCATCAGCTTGATGCCGTAGAAGTCGCCGTCGACATAATGGCGGTAGTGGCCGGCCCAGCGGACCGTATAGATCTGGCCCTTGCGGATGCCCTGGTCGATCGAGACGTTCTTGAAGCGGTCGTTGATGCAGACCACCTTCTGGCCGACGCGGAATGTGGGCATGCGCTTCTCTCCCCCCGGGTGCTGCCTCAGCCGGACTTGTGGCAGGTGACGCCCGGCGCGTTCTCGCCGCGGGTGAGGTCGTAGAGCGTCGCCTCGTCGCCCTTGGTCCACCATTCGTAATGGCCGCCGGCATATTTCGCGCCGGAGGCGGCCATGACGTTGGCGGCGATGACCGTCTCTTCGCCGATGCGCAGGACGGCCAGCGAATTGGCGCCGACATTGATATATTCGACGCTGATGCGCTCATCGGCGTCGCACTGGTAGTTCAGCGTCTCGCGCACCACGCTCTGTTCCGGTCCCGGCAGGCGGATGACGATATCGGTGTTGTTCTTGAGGCCGGCGAGGCGGATCGCCGGGGCGCCCTCCTTGCCCGTCAGGTGCAGGATGCCGTTTTCGAGCTTCCAGGAGGTGACGGTGCCGAGCGCGTCGAAGAACTTCTGCTCCTGGTCCATGATGGCCGGGGCGCACATCTTGCGCGTGGCGGCGGCGGGGGCGAAGGCGATGTTGCCGTTCTGCACCTTCAGCTTGCCGCGATAGGTGTTGCAGCCGCCATTGCCGCCATAGGAGCCATCCGGCTTGATCTCGAGCGTCGTCTGCAGGTTGTCGATGACACCGTTGCCGCCGATATCCTCGGCCAGCCAGGTGCCGCCGAGACCGCCCGGGACCGGCTCGTCGGCATAGGCCGGAACTGCCGCCAGAAAGGCAAGGCAGGCGAGGGTCCATACTCTCAGGCGTCGGTGCACGAATTTCTCCAATCGCGTCAGCGCGGAATGCCGCTTTGCCGGGACGTTATGGCCGTCCGGGCGAAAAGGTCAAGCCATGGGTTCCAGAAGAGTAGCCGTGCCCTTGCTTTACAGCATTTCCATGACTTGTTGCAGGCGTCTTTCGCCTGTAGAGCCTTTTGCTCGATAACAAGAAAACCGCGGAAATCACCATGGCTCCCGATACGCGGCCGAAGCGCCGCATCACCATTCTCGGCTCGACAGGCTCCATCGGCACCAGCACGCTCGACGTGGTGCGCCAGCTCGGCGGGCGCGAGCGCTACGAGGTGCTGGCGCTGACCGGCAACGGCAATGTCGACCTTCTCGCCGCGCAGGCGAAGGACTGCGGCGCGCGGCTGGCGGTGACGGCGGACGAGAGCCGCTACGGCGCACTCAAGGATGCGCTTTCCGGCAGCAGCATCGAGGCGGCGGCCGGGCGCGAGGCGCTGCTTGAAGCGGGTTCCGCGGATGCCGACTGGGTGATGGCGGCGATCGTCGGCACGGCCGGCCTTGCGCCGACGCTGGCGGCGGCCAGGAAAGGCGCGGATATCGCGCTTGCCAACAAGGAATGCCTCGTCTCGGCCGGCGATCTCTTCGTCAAGGCGGTGGCGGAAGGCGGCGGGCGGCTCATTCCCGTCGACAGCGAGCACAGCGCGATCTTCCAGGCGCTGGAGGACGACCAGCGCCACGCCGTCGAGCGCATCGTGCTGACGGCATCCGGCGGTCCCTTCCGCACCTGGAGCCGCGAGCAGATGGCGGGCGTGACGGCCGATATCGCGCGGGCGCATCCCAACTGGTCGATGGGCCTCAAGATCTCCATCGGCAGCGCCTCCATGTTCAACAAGGCGCTGGAGATGATCGAGGCGAAGCATCTCTTCGACGTCAGACCGGACCAGATCGAGGTGATCGTGCATCCGCAGTCGATCATCCATTCCATGGTCGGCTATGTCGACGGCTCGGTGCTGGCGCAGCTCGGCGCACCGGACATGCGCACGGCCATCGCCTATGCGCTGACCTATCCCGAACGCTCGCCGCTCAATGTCGACCGGCTGGATTTCGCAAAGCTCGCGCGGCTCGATTTCGAGGCGCCGGACGAGGCGCGCTTCCCGGCGCTCCGGCTTGCCCGCACGGCGCTCACGCGCGGCGGCCTGCAGGGCGCGGTGATGAATGCCGCCGAGGAAGTGGCGTTCCATGCCTTCGTCGCGGGGCGCATCGGCTTCCTCGCCATGGCGGATATCGCCGAAGCGGTGATGGACAGGCTCAGCCACCTGCCGCCGGCCTCCTCCATGGACGACGTCTTCGCCGCAGACGAAGAAGCCCGGCGGGTGGCCGCCGGGCTTGTCGGGTAACCGCTTCGTCTTTCCGTATCAGGCGACGGCGCGGGCCAGCGCACAGCGCGACCACAGCGCATGCAGCGCGCCGACCAGATGCTCGATATCGGCATCGGTGTGCAGCGGCGTCGGCGTGATGCGCAGGCGCTCGGTCTTCTTCGGCACGGTCGGGTAGTTGATCGGCTGGACGTAGACGCCGAAATTGTCGAGCAGCAGGTCCGAGATCCACTTGCATTTGGAAGCGTCGCCCACCATCACCGGCACGATATGGCTCGGGTTCGGCATGTGCGGGATGCCGTTGCGGTCGAGCGTCGCGCGCAGCCTGCGCACGCGCGCCTGGTGGGCGAGGCGCTCCACCTGGCTTTCCTTGAGGTGGCGGATCGAGGCGAGGGCGCCGGCTGCGAGCGTCGGCGGCAGGGCCGTCGTGAAGATGAAGCCCGATGCGAAGGAGCGGACGAAGTCGCAGAGCGCAGCGGAACCGGCGATATAGCCGCCCATGACGCCGAAAGCCTTGCCGAGCGTGCCCTCGATGACCGTCAGCCGGTGCATCAGGCCCTCGTGCTCGGCGATGCCGCCGCCGCGCGGGCCGTACATGCCGACGGCATGCACTTCATCGAGATAGGTCATCGCGCCATACTTGTCGGCGAGGTCGCAGATTTCCTTGATGGGGGCGATGTCGCCATCCATCGAATAGACCGATTCGAAGGCGATCAGCTTCGGCGCCCTGGGATCGGCGGCGGCGAGCTTGGCTTCGAGGTCCTTGAGGTCATTGTGCTTCCAGATGACGCGCTCGCATTTCGAGTGGCGGATGCCCTCGATCATCGAAGCGTGGTTCCCGGCATCGGAGAAACAGATGATGCCGGGGATCTTGGAACAGAGCGTGCCGAGCGCGGCCCAGTTCGAGACGTAGCCCGAGGTGAAGAGCAGGGCCGATTCCTTGCCGTGCAGGTCGGCGAGCTCTTCTTCGAGGAGCACGTGATAATGGTTGGTGCCGGAGATGTTGCGGGTGCCGCCGGCACCGGCGCCACACTGGTCGATGGCGAGCTTCATCGCCTCGACGACCTTCGGGTGCTGGCCCATGCCGAGATAGTCGTTGGAACACCAGACCGTGACGTCCTTTGGGCCTTCCGCCGTGTGGCGCGTCGCCCTGGGGAAGCTGCCCTTGTGGCGCGCGAGGTCGGCAAAGACGCGATAGCGGCCTTCCTGATGCAGGCCGTCCAGCTCGTTCTTGAAGAAAGTCTCGAAGTCCATCCAGAGTCTCCAGTCCGGCGAAATCCCGGGCATCATCGTCATTGGCTGTCGTTCAATCGGCTACACCCGGCCCGGCTTCGCCGCAATGCGAAGCGCTGCGGCAAATCGGCGCCACCTTTGAACCATTCCAATGTATCCTAAGGCCCCAAAGGCCATTTCATGTTGATGCATGTCAAGTCTGCATGAAAAAAGGACGGCCTCAACCGTCCTTTTCATCGAACAGTTTCAGCTTTTGCGACGCTATCCGGCGGCGGTGGCGGCGACGGCGCGCTTGGCCATGACCTTCACGAGGTTCGCGCGGTATTCGGCGCTGCCATGGATATCCGACAGGAGGTCGGCCGCATCCACGGTAACGCCGGCCGCCGCATCCGCCGACCAGTCGGCGGCAAGCGCCGCCTCCAGCCCGGCATGGCGGAAGACGCCGTCCGCTCCCGCTCCCGTCACGGCCACCCGCACGCCGCCATCCCCCGCCTTCGCCACGAAGACGCCGGCCATGGCATAGCGCGAGGCCGGGTTGGGGAACTTGGAATAGCCCGCCTTCGCGGGGGCCTCGAATGTAACTGCCACGACGATTTCGCCATCCTCCAGCGCCGTCTCGAAGAGGCCGGTGAAGAAGGCGTCGGCGGGGATCTCGTGCCTGTCGGTGACGATGGTCGCCCCCAGCGCCAGCATGGCGGAGGGGTAGTCGGCGGCCGGGTCGTTGTTGGCGATGGAGCCGCCGATGGTGCCCATATGGCGGACATGCGGGTCGCCGATATGGGAGGCGAGATGGCAGATCGCCGGGCAGGCGGCCTTCAGCTCCGCCGAGGTCGAGACCTCGTAGTGGGTCGTGCCTGCGCCGATGCGCACGCGGTTGCCGCTCACCGATATGCCCTTGAGCTCGGCGACGTGACGCAGGTCCACGAGGTCCGAAGGGGCGGCGAGCCGCTGCTTCATGGTCGGGATCAGCGTCATGCCGCCGGAGACATATTTCGCCTCGTCGGAGGACGATTGCAGCTTGGCCGCGTCGGCGACGGAGGAGGCGCGATGGTAATTGGTTGCGTACATGGCGTCCTCCCGTCAGTTGCTTGCCGCCAGCGCCGCCCAGACCTTCTGGGGCGTCGCGGGCATGGTGAGGTCATTGTTGCCGATGGCGTCGGTGATGGCGTTCATCAGCGCCGGCGGCGAGCCGATGGCGCCCGCCTCGCCGCAGCCCTTGATGCCGAGCGGATTGTTCGGGCAGGGCGTGACCTGGTGCGAGACCTGGAAGGAGGGCAGGTCGTCGGCGCGCGCCATGGTGTAGTCCATGTAGCTCGCCGTCAGGAGCTGGCCGGTTTCCGGGTCGTAGTGCACGCCCTCCAGCAGCGCCTGGCCGATGCCCTGCGCGATGCCGCCATGCACCTGCCCCTCGACGATCATCGGGTTGATGATGTTGCCGAAGTCGTCGGCGGCGACGAACTGGACGATCTTCGTCTTGCCCGTTTCCGGGTCGACCTCGACCTCGCAGATGTAGCAGCCGGCCGGGAAGGTGAAGTTGGCCGGGTCGTAGAAGGCGCCTTCCTTGAGGCCCGGCTCCATGCCGGAGGGCAGGTTGTGCGCGGTGTAGGCGGCGAGCGCCATCTGGAACCAGGGCACCGACTTGTCGGTGCCGGCGACCTTCAGCGCGCCGTTCTCGACGACGATGTCGCTCTCGTCGGCTTCCATCAGGTGCGCCGCGATCTTCTTGGCCTTGGCCTCGACCTTGTCGAGCGCCTTGACGACGGCGGACATGCCGACCGCGCCGGAGCGCGAGCCGTAGGTGCCCATGCCCATCTGCACCTTGTCGGTGTCGCCATGCACGATGGAGACGCTGTCGATCGGCACGCCGAAGCGGTCGGCGACGAGCTGGGCGAAGGTCGTCTCGTGGCCCTGGCCGTGGCTGTGCGAGCCGGTCAGCACTTCGATCGTGCCGACGGCGTTGACGCGCACTTCCGCCGATTCCCACAGGCCGACGCCCGCGCCGAGCGAGCCGACCGCCGCCGACGGCGCGATGCCGCAGGCCTCGATATAGCAGCTCATGCCGATGCCGCGCTTCATGCCGCGGCTCGCGGCCTCCGCCTTGCGGGCGGGGAAGCCGTTCCAGTCGGCGGCCGCCATGGCCGCCTCCAGCGAGGCTTCGTAGTCGCCGGCGTCGTAGTTCATGATCACAGGCGTCTGGTGCGGGAAGGAGCGGATGAAGTTGATGCGGCGAAGCTCGGCCGGCGAGACGCCGAGCTCGCGCGCCGCGGTCTCCATCGTGCGTTCCAGCAGATACGTCGCCTCCGGCCGGCCGGCGCCGCGATAGGCGTCGACGGCGACGGTGTTGGTGTAGACGGCCCGCACATTGGCGTGGATGGCCGGGATCGCATATTGGCCGGAGAGCAGCGTGGCGTAGAGATAGGTTGGCACCGAGGAGGAGAAAAGCGACATGTAGGCGCCGAAATTGGCGACGGTGTCGACCTTGAGCCCCGTGATGCGGTTGTCGGCGTCGAAGGCCATCTTGACGGTCGAGACGTGATCGCGGCCATGGGCGTCGGTGAGGAACGCCTCGGTGCGGTCCGCCGTCCATTTCACCGGAACGCCGGCCCGCTTCGAGGCCCACAGGCAAACGATCTCCTCGGGATAGATGAAGATCTTCGAGCCGAAGCCGCCGCCGACATCGGGGGCGATGACGCGCAACTTGTTTTCCGGCGCGACATTGTAGAAGGCGCTCATGACGAGGCGCGCGACATGCGGGTTCTGGCTCGTCGTGTAGCAGGTGTAGTGGTCCTCGGCGGAATCGTAGATGCCGAGCGCGGCGCGCGGCTCCATCGCGTTGGGCGCGAGGCGGTTGTTGACGATCTTCATCTCGGTGACATGGACGGCGGCGGCGATGGCTGCATCCGTCGCGGCGCTGTCGCCGATCTCCCAGTCAAAGATGAGGTTGCCGGGAGCTTCCGGGTGGAGCTGCGGCCGGCCGGGCTCCAGCGCCTTCACCGCGTCGGTGACGGCGGGCAGGACCTCGTAGTCGACGATAACGGCCTCGGCCGTGTCGCGCGCCTCGCCGAGGCTGTCGGCGACCACCACGGCGACGGCGTCGCCGACATAGCGCACCGTGTCATGGGCGAGGGGCCGCCAGGCGCCCATCTTCATGGGCGTGCCGTCCTTGGAATGGATCATCCAGCCGCAGATCAGGTTGCCGATGCCGTCGTCGAGCATCTGCCTGCCGTTGAGCACGGCGATGACGCCCGGCATGTCCTCAGCCGCCGACGTGTCGATGCTCCTGATCCTCGCATGCGCGTGGGGCGAGCGCACGAATGCGGCGTAGCGCATGCCCGGCACGGACATGTCGTCCGTGTAGCGCCCCTGGCCCATGAGGAACCGCTTGTCTTCCTTTCGCGCGACGCGCGCGCCGATGCCTTCGACACCCATCTTCATCTCCTCCAGAGAAGTGAGGCAGCAGGCGCCGGCCAACGGGCGTTCGGGATTTCACCGTCGCGCAACTGGCCGCCTATCGGCTACTGCCTGTTGCCTGACGCCTATTCCGCAGCCTGCCGGCCCGCCGCGCTCATTTCTTCCGCAGCGGCGAGGATGGCCTTCACGATGTTGTGGTAGCCGGTGCATCGACAGATATTGCCTTCGAGATTCTCGCGCACCGTCTGCTCGTCGAGCTTTCCGCCATGGCGGTTGATCATGTCGACGGCGGTCATCACCATTCCGGGCGTACAGAAGCCGCATTGCAGGCCGTGATTGGCCTTGAAGGCGGCCTGCACGGGATGCAGCTCGCCATTGGCCGCAAGGCCCTCGATGGTGAGGATTTCGGAGCCGGCGGCCTGGGCCGCAAGGATGGAACAGCTCTTCACGGCCTTGCCGTCCATGTGCACCACGCAGGCCCCGCACTGGGACGTGTCGCAGCCGACATGGGTTCCGGTTAGACTGAGCTGGTCGCGCAGGAAATGCACGAGCAGGGTGCGGTCCTCGCACTCCCTGCTCACCTTCCTGCCGTTGACGGTCATTGCCACTTTCGCCATTCGTTCCTCCCTGGCGGTTCATGCACCGCTGGGCCGTTCGATCCGACGTGACATGCAGCGGGCGTCCTCACGACGCGGGCCCGGGATCTAATGACGCCAGCATTGTCCTTGCATGCATCTGTTCCGGCACTGCGGGTGCGACGGGAATTCCTCCTCCCCGGTGCACCCCAACAGTCATATCATTTGACGTTTTGACCCGGCGATCAACCGGTACTTTCGGCGGCGGATGAAATTTCTCGTGAGCGGCCGCATGGCGGGCGAGTCAAAACGAAGCGGAAACGCTGTTTATTCGCGCCGTAAAAAAATACTTTCCAACCATGGACTTCCCTATTTCAGGCGATATTTTCATCGTCGGACAGACCTGACCGTCGCGGACGGCCCCGGTATGTTGCTGAGTAGAAGGGGACAGGGTGGACCCGGAAAACCGGGCTGCCGTTCAACTTTGGAGAAGGTTCATGAAGAAAGTCATTGCGCTCGTTCTGGTCGGCATGGCCGTTGCCAGCTGCACGCAGACGGAAAAGGGTGCGGGTATCGGCGCCGTGTCCGGCGCGATCATCGGCGGTGCCGTCACCGGTAACGTCCGTGGTGCGGCTGTCGGTGCCGCCATCGGCGGCGTTTCCGGCGCCGTGATCGGCAGCGTCGCCGATCAGCCCGGTCAGTGCTACTACCGCGACCGCCACGGCCGCCGTTATATCGACCGTTGCCCGCGCGACTATTATTGATCGCCCACGGCTGCAACCTATGCGAAGCCCCGGATGTCCTCCGGGGCTTTTGCTTGCCCGCCGTCGGCATAAAATCGCCTTCGGTGCTTCAAATATCGCGCGCCTGCGTGTAAAACCGCCGTTAACATTACGGAAAACCTAACACGTTAGGGTCTTTTCCTGCCTGAGAGCTCCGGATGGATCGGAGCGCCTGAAGTCCGTGTCGGAAGCCATTCGCTCACCGCACCTTAAGGAGAAAGGCGACGGATAGCTGCGGATGCGGGATAAAGTGAACCGGCCGGAAAAGAGTTTTGCGTTTCTGAAGGCTGGCACCGCCCTCGCGGTCGCCGCGGCGCTTGCCTGTGGTCCGCTGACCGCGAATCCGGCCCTTGCCTTCGAACTCTTCGGCATGAAGTTCTTCGAGAAGGAGAAGGACACTACCGAGGTCATCGATCCCGTCGACTATTCGCTGACGCTCGATCCGGGCACGGAGGACGGCGACCTCAAGAAGGCCGTCGAGAATGCCGCCTATCTGAAGCAGGACGAGGGCAAACCGGTCTCCGGCGACCTCGGCCTCGTCATCAAGGCGCGTGACGACCGCGATCGCATCCTTGCCGCGCTCTACGAGAACGGCCGCTATGGCGGCGTGGTGAACGTGACGGTCAACGGGCAGGACCTCGATTCCCTGCCGCCCAATCCGGAATTCAACCATCGCGGCGCGATCCCGGTGACGATCAGCGTGGAGCCCGGCCCGGTCTTCACCTTCGGCGAGGTAGCCTTTTCGGGCGATGCCGAGGGGCGCAATCCGGCCGATTACGGGCTGGTGCCCGGTGCGCGCGCCGATTCCACCATCATCCTCAAGGCCGGCGAGAAGGTCGTCGTCGATCTCAAGGCGGAAGGCCGGCCGCTGGCCAGGCTGACCGAGCGCAACGCCACCGCCGACCACAAGACGCAGACCGTCGACGTGGTGATCGCCGCCGAGGGCGGGCCGGTCGCGCCCGTCGGCGAGGTCGGCGTCAACGGCACCAAGACCGTTGATCCCGATTTCGTGCAGCGCTATTCGCGCATCAATGCCGGCCAGCCCTATTCGCCGGAAGCGCTGACCAAGGCGTCGGAGCGGCTGCGCGCGCTCGGCGTCTTTTCCAGCGTGACGATCCGCGAGGCCTCCAAGCTCGCGCCCGACGGTTCGCTGCCGATGACCATCGAGGTCTCCGAGGGCAAGCACCGCTATTTCGGCGTCGGCGCGCAATATTCGAACACGGACGGCTTCGGCCTGCAGGGATACTGGGGGCATCGCAACCTCTTCGGCCAGGCCGAATCGCTGCGCATCGAAGGGTCGGTCAACCGGATCGGGGAATCGGATATCGGCGATCTCGACTATTCGACCGCCATCCTCTTCTCCAAGCCCGGCGCTTTCGGCCCGGCCTCGACGTTCAATGCCAGCCTCAAGGCCTCGATCGTTGACCCGGATGCCTACAAGGCGTTCACCACCACGGCGGCCGCGGGCGTCAGCGTCGAGCTTTCCGACAAGGACACGGTGAGTGCGGGCGCCGAGCTGAGCTGGGCCGATGTCGAGGATGCGTTCGGCAAGAACAAGTACCTGACGGCGAGCATCCCGATCGAATATGTGCGCGACACCCGCGACGACAAGCTGAACCCGACGGAAGGCTACCGCTTCCTGATCAACGCGAAGCCGAGCTACGAGACGCAGCGCGGCACGTTCTTCTCCAGCTTCGAAGGCGCGATCACCGGTTACAAGGCGCTCGGCGCGGAGGATCGCTTCGTGCTCGCGGGCAAGCTTGCGGGTGGCACCATCATCGGCGGCGACCAGCTTTCCGACATTCCGGCGACGCGCCGCTTCTATCTCGGCGGCGGCGGCACGGTGCGCGGCTACGGCTACCAGGAGATCTCGCCGCGCAACGGGGCGAACCAGCTCCTCGGCGGGCGTTCCTACATGGCGGCGTCGGCGGAAGTCCGCATCGGGATCACCGAGACGATCGGCCTGGTGCCCTTCATCGATGCGGGCACGGTCTCGACCGACGAGGTCCCGGATTTCAAGGATATACGGGCCGGCGCCGGCCTCGGCCTGCGCTATGCGACGCCGTTCGGGCCGCTCCGCCTCGATGTCGCGGTGCCGCTGAAGAAATATCCCGGCGGAACCTCCTTCGGGGTCTATGCCGGCATCGGCCAGTCCTTCTGACTGTCGCCCCAATTTTCATCTAGGCTCTTGATCGCATGCGCGATTGGGATTCTAGACGTTGAGGAGCGATTCCGCGCTCCCCGCACGCGAAATGGATGAAGCATGAACAGGCTTTCCCGAATTCTCCGCGCAACGCTCCGCTATGTCGGCTACGGCCTTGCCGTCCTCGTCGTGCTCGCCATCGCGCTGCTGGGCTTCGTCGGGTTTTCGGACACCGGCGCGCGCCTGGCGGTTTCCTATGCGCAGAAGATCGCGGCGGCGAACGGGCAGGTCGTCTCGATCAGCGAGCCCTCGGGCCTCCTGACGGGCAAGCTGCGGGCCGGCACGATCACGCTCGGCGACGAGAAGGGGACCTACGCGGAAATCCGGGACCTTGCCGTCGATTGGTCGCCGCTGCAGCTCCTGTTCTTCAGCTTCGATGCATCGCGGGTTTCCGCTTCGTCGGTGTCGCTGCTCCGCCTGCCGGAAGCGAAGGCCGATGCGGAAACCACGGAAAGCAAGCCGTTCAGCCTGCCGGTCGAGGTGCATGTGGATTCGCTCGCCATTCCCGAGCTCTTCGTTTCGGGAACCGTTGCCGGCCGCGGCCAGCGCATCGTCGTGTCGGGACGGGGCGATGCGACGGCGGACAGCGTGGCGATCAAGCTTTCGGCCTCCGAAAAGGCGCGGCCCGATGCGCGCATCGCGGCGGATATCGTCTTCAATCCGGCGGCCAACGAATTGCGGCTCGAAGCCGATGTCGCCGAGCCGAAGGGCGGCATCCTGGCGGGGCTGCTCAAGCTGCCGGACGAGCCGGCCGTGGCGATCCGCCTGACGGGCGACGGCCCGCTCTCGCAATGGAAGGGACGGCTTTCCGCCGCGCTCGACGGCACGGAAATGCTGCGGGTTGACGGCCGCCATGATCTCGCGCAGGGCGGCCTGCACAACATCGCGCTCAATGGCGGCGGCACGTTCGATGCCCTGATGCCGCCGCAGCTTCGTCCGCTCTTTGCCGGCGAGACCGGCATCGACGTGGTCGCCGCCTTCGACGGCTCGGACATGCTGCGTATCGAAAAGGGCGCGATCTCGACGGGCGCGATGACGCTTGCCGCCTCTGGCACGCTGAGCGCCAAGGGCAGCAACGACCTCGACGTCAAGCTTTCCGGCAAGGACGGTCCCATCGATTTCCGCTGGCCGCTCGCCGATGGCGACGCCCAGGTGGTGATCCACGACGCCGACCTTTCGCTGACCGGCGAGGCGAGCGCGGCAAGGCTCGAGGCCAATGCGACCATCGCCGCCGCCGAGCTGCCCGCCGGGCGCATCCAGGATATCCGCCTTGCCGCCCGAAGCGAGGCCTTCGATGTGGCGAACCAGTCCGGCCGCATCGACGTGACGCTCGAAACCGGCGCCATGGTCTTCGCCAATCCTGATGTCGACCGGATGGTGAAGGGGCCTGCGAAACTCACCGCGACACTGAATGTCTCGCCCGGCGAGATCGCCTTCGATCCGGCGACGCTCGAAAGCGCCAGCATCGGCGGCACGCTTTCCGGCCGCTACGGGCTGGAAAGCCGCGAGGCGGACGTCAATTTCCGTCTCTTCGCCCTGCCGGCCGTGCTGCCGCCGGCCCTTGCCGGCAAATTCGACACGACGATCGCGATGGAGGGCCGGGTTCGGCTCGCTAGCGATGGCGGGCTTCAGGTTTCCGGCCTGACGGTGAAGTCCGGCACGCTGGAGACGGCGGGCGATGTCTCGTTCGCCAGGGGCAATGTGGAGGCCGCGCTCACCGGCAAGGTGCTGAATCTCGGCAAGCTGCTGGCGGATGCGGCGGGCGAGGCCGCGTTCGAGCTTTCCGCGACGGGGCCCCTTGCCGGGCCCGACGTTTCCGCGAAGATCACCTCCAGCGGAGCGACGCTTTCCGGCCGAACGCTCAGCGACCTCGTGGTGACGCTCAAGGGCAAGGCGGTTGCCGACAGTCCCTCCGGCGAACTGACGGCGACCGGCGCGCTCGACGGGCAGGCGATCAACGTGCGTTCCAGCATCACCTCGGAGGGCGGGCGCATCTCCGTGCCGGTTCTGGAGGCCGAGATCGGCCCGAACACGCTGAAGGGTTCGCTGGCGCTGGCGCCGAACTTCATGCCCGACGGCACGATCCGCTTCGATTTCCCCGATCTCGGCCTGCTTGCCGCCATGGCCGGCCAGCAGGCGGCGGGCGACCTGTCCGGACAGGTCGAGATCGCGACGGGCAACGGCAAGACCTCGGCCACCGTGCAGGCGTCCGGCGCCTCGATCCGCCGCGATGCCGTGAGCATTACAAAGCCCGCCGTCGACCTTTCCATCACCGACCTTGCGACGGCGGCGATCACCGGCACGGTGCGCGCCGAGCAGGTCGCCTCGGGCGAGAACAAGCTGGAGGCGCTGAAGCTTGCCTTCACCCGTGAGGGACAGGCGACGAATTTCGATCTGACCGGCCGCCTCGACGGTGCGCCGCTCCTCACCAGGGGCAAGGTGCTGCAGCGGGAGGGCGGGCTCGATATTGCCCTGCAGGCCTTCGAGGCCGCGCCGCGCCGCATTGCCGTCAAGCTCGCCAAGCCGACGACGATCGGCGTGACCGATGGCGTCGCGACGCTCGACGGGCTCACCATCCAGGCGGGCAGCGGTTCGGTTGCCGTTTCCGGCAAGGCGGGCGAGACGCTCGACCTGTCGCTGCGGCTCAATGCCCTGCCGGCCGCGCTCGTCAACAATTTCGCCGCCGGGCTCGATGCGGACGGCGCGATCGGCGGCACGGTGACGGTGAAGGGCAAGGCGGCGGCTCCCGTCGTCAACTATGCGCTCGACTGGAAGGGCGCGGTGACGAGCCAGACGCGCGGTGCCGGCATCGGCGCGCTCGACATCAATGCCAAGGGTGAATTCGCCAACAACCAGGTGCGCCTCGACACGGTTCTTTCCGGCGATGGCGGGCTTTCCTTCCGCGGCGGCGGCACGGTCGGTATCGGCGGGGCGACGCCGCTCGGGCTGAAGTTCAACGGCACGGTGCCGTTCGGCATCCTGCAGGGCCAGCTTTCGGCGCAGGGCTTCGTGCTGACGGGCAATGCCAATGTCGACCTTACCATCGGCGGCACGGCGGCGGCGCCTTCCGTCACCGGCAGCATAACGGCGAGCGGGGCGCGCCTCGTCGACGTGCGCCGCAACCTTGCCGTCGAGAACCTCACGATCCGCGTCAACATGAACGGGCGCCAGGCGGTGATCGAGACCGTCTCCGGCAAGCTGGCGAGCGGCGGGCAGCTTTCGGCGAGCGGCACGGTGGGGATCGATCCTGCGAGCGGCTTTCCCGTCGACGTGGCGATCAAGCTCGGCGACATCGTCTATGTCGACGGCACGCTGGTGAACGCGAACGTTGCCGGCGACCTGACGCTGAAGGGCCCCGTCGCGGACCTGGCGCTTGCCGGCAAGGTGCGCATCAACAAGGCGAACATCACCATTCCGCAGAAGCTGCCGGCATCGCTTTCGGAAATCGACATCAAGCACCGCAACGCGCCGGCGGACGTCAAGCGCATGACCGCGGACGTCCAGCGCCAGCAGGGCTCCAGCGGCGCCTCGCGCGGCATCGCGCTCGACCTCACCATCGAATCGCCGGGCCAGCTCTTCGTGCGCGGCCGCGGCATCAATGCCGAGATGGGCGGCAATCTGAAGATCACCGGCACGTCCGCCTCGCCGGTCGTTTCGGGCGGTTTCGAGCTGGAGCGCGGGCGCATGGAGATCCTGACGCGCCGCCTCGACTTCACCAGCGCCCATATCGGCTTTGCGGGCGGTCTGGTGCCGACGGTCGATCTCGTCGCCTCCAGCACGGCCGGCACGACGGAAATCACCGTGACCGTCGCGGGCCTTGCCAGCAACCCGACGGTGACCTTCGCCTCCTCGCCCTCGCTGCCGCAGGATGAAATCCTGGCGCAGCTCATCTTCAACCGCTCCATGTCGAACCTTTCGGCGGTGCAGATCGCGCAGCTTGCCTCGGCGGCCAGCCAGCTTGCCGGCGGCAACTCCACCGGCCTGCTCGACAGCCTGCGCAGCAAGCTCGGCGTCGACGACCTCGACATCACGACGGATGCCGAGGGCCGGGCGGCGGTGTCGGCCGGCAAATATCTCAACGAGCGGACCTATATCGAGCTGAAGCAGGACCCGGAGACGAACGGAGCGAAGGCCGTGATCAACCTCGATGTCGGGCGCGGGCTGAAGCTGCGCGGCGAGGCCGGCAGCGCCGGCAGCGCGGGCGCGGGCATCTTCTACGAGAAGGAATATTGATGCCGCGCGTGGCAATCCGCGACGCGTTTGAAAGATTTTAACCAGAGCGTGCATAGGATCGCCGGGAGACGCAGACCAACTGGGAAGATCCTCGATGACCTCCATCAAGACGGCCGGCTTTGCCGGCGACACGCTCGAAATCATCGCATTCCGCCTGCACGATCAGGAATTCTGCGTGAAGACGACCACGATCCGCGAAATCCGCGGCTGGGCGCCGTCCACGCCGATCCCGCATTCGCCGCCGGACGTCATCGGCGTGATGAACCTGCGCGGCACGGTGATCCCGATCATCGATCTCGCGCACAAGCTCGGCATGAAGAGCACGGAAGCCAACGAACGCAGCGCCATCGTGGTCGCCGAAGTCCACAACATGGTCGTCGGCCTCGTGGTCGACCGCGTGTCGGACATCCTGACGATCCGCAGCGAGCAGATCCAGCCGGTGCCGGAAGTGACGACATCCTTCGACAAGGCCTATGCGGAAGGCATCATCGCCCATGAGAACGGCATGATCTGCTTCCTGAACCTGGCGCGCATGTTCAAGGAACGCGACATGGAAGACATGGCCGCCTGAGCGAACCGCATCATCTTTCGAAAAGCCGAAACCGCCCCGCGCAAGCAGGGCGGTTTTTTCTTGCCTTGGATAAAATACAACCTTTGCGATAAGTCTGGTGTGGACAGGCTGCGCGCCTCTTCCCGTAGCGTCAGGCTTGGAAAACCGGGATTTCCCGCAAGCCCCTGTTATTCGGGCGCGCCCAGATTTCACCGTTTGCCTTTCATCAATTTTTAAACATGTTCTTCTATCTTTGATTGCAGATGCGCATTGGGTTGCGGGCAGGGCCATTCCCGCGAAGATTGAATTCGTGAACCCTAATAGTGAGCCGCCGAGGCGGCCGCTCCATATGACAACAATCGACGGCCGCCACGTCGTCCAGCACTGAGAGCGTGGCTGTCGCACAAAGGGACAGGCCATGCTTTCATTTGCAAAGTCTACGGATGCGGCCCGCATCATCGACGCGCTGTCGCGTTCGCAGGCCGTGATCCATTTCGACCTCGACGGCACCATTCTCGAAGCCAACGAAAACTTCTGCCGCGCGCTCGGCTACGAACTGAAGGAAATCGTCGGCAAGCACCACCGCATCTTCTGCGATGCCGCCTATACGGCAAGCGAGGACTACCGGCAGTTCTGGGCGCGGCTCGGCCGCGGGGAATACGATTCCAACAGCTACAAGCGCCTGCGCAAGGATGGCGGTGAGATCTGGATCCAGGCGACCTACAATCCGGTCTTGCGTGGCGGCAAGCCCTACAAGGTGGTGAAGTTCGCCAGCGACATCACCGAGGCGAAGAAGCAGGCGTCGGAGGATGCCAGCAAGCTCGATGCGATCTCGCGCTCCCAGGCGGTGATCGAGTTCACGCCGGCGGGCGAAATCCTGCATGCCAACGAGAATTTCTGCGCGGCGCTCGGCTACGACCTTTCCGAGATCCGCGGCAAGCATCACCGCATCTTCTGCGATCCCGCCTATGCGCAGACGCCGGACTATGCGGAATTCTGGAAGAGCCTGGCCGAGGGCCGGTTCATCTCCAACGAATTCGTGCGCTACGGCAAGGGCGGCAAGGAAATCTGGATCCAGGCCGCATACAATCCCATCCGGGACCTCAACGGCCGTATCTACAAGGTCGTGAAATTCGCGACCGACGTGACGGAGCGCATGTCGGCGATCAACGCGCTCGGCGGGGCGCTGAAGGCGCTGGCCGAGGGCGACCTCACGCAGGAGCTTTCGACCGCCTTCGTGCCCTCGATGGAAATCGTCCGCAAGGATTTCAACGAGGCCGTCGCCGGCCTGCACGAGGCGATGCGGACGGTCGAGACCAATGCCAATGCGATCGCCTCCGGCGCGCAGGAAATCCGCTCGGCGGCGGACGATCTTGCCAAGCGCACCGAACAGCAGGCGGCCTCCGTCGAGGAGACGGCCGCCGCCCTCGACGAGATCACCACGACGGTCGCCGATTCGAGCCGGCGGGCGGACGAGGCCGGCACGCTCGTTTCCAGGACGAAGGTGGGGGCGGAAAAATCCGGTACGGTGGTGAAGAAGGCGATCGACGCCATGGGGCAGATCGAGCAGTCGTCGCGCGAGATCTCCAACATCATCGGCGTGATCGACGACATCGCCTTCCAGACCAATCTGCTCGCCCTCAATGCCGGGGTCGAGGCGGCGCGGGCGGGCGAGGCCGGCAAGGGCTTCGCCGTCGTGGCGCAGGAGGTGCGCGAGCTCGCGCAACGCTCGGCAAGCGCGGCCAAGGACATCAAGGCGCTGATCACCACCTCCGGCGAGCAGGTGAAGAGCGGCGTCGCCCTCGTCGACGAGACCGGGCGGGCCTTGCAGGAAATCCTTGCCCAGGTGCAGGAGGTCCATGCCAACGTCGCGGCCATCGTGGAGGCCTCGCGCGAGCAGTCGACCGGCCTTCGCGAGATCAACCAGTCGGTCAACGCGATGGATCAGGCGACGCAGCAGAATGCGGCGATGGTGGAGGAAAGCACAGCGGCGAGCCACGCGATGGCCCGCGAGGCCGATGCGCTGCATGCCCTCATCCGGCGCTTCCGCCTTGCCGGCAGCGTGCCGCCCGTCCAGTACACGGCGGTGCCCGCCCATGTCGCGCAGCTTCATGCCGCGGCGCGCAGCATGCGGTCATCGCGCGGCTCGGCGGCGGTGGCGGAGAGCTGGGAAGAGTTCTGAGCGGACTGTTCCAACGGCTGGCAGGCATGCCGGCCGTTGAGGATCAGGTGACGGCCGGGGGGCTGCCGGCAAGGCCGGCCGGCGCATCCGCCTGGGGCACGGGACGGTGAATCAGCGGCACGGCCTCTAGAACGAGGCGATCAAGTCCTTCGCCGCCGTGATTGTCGACAAGGTCGAAGAGCTGCCGGCGCATGCGGGGCTCCCAGAACTTGTTGATGTGGGTGGCGACGCCGCCCGGCCGTTCATCCGCAGGCTGGGAGTGGAAGAAGATGGCGATCTGGTTTGCCATCCTGATGATCTTGTTGTCGTCCGACATGCCTGCCTCCAAGAGCAATTCCAGCAAAAGTGCGAAGCGGTTTTGCGTCCGGAATTGCGTTAAAACAAAGAGTTGGAGCGTTTTCGCGATTCGAGGAAAGCGGAAATGCTCTAACCTCTACCCGACCGGCGGGCGGCGTCGGCGACGCGCTCCGCGCCGGTGAAAATCTCGAATTCGTCGCCGCGCACCAGCGCGATCAGCGTCATGCCCGCCTCTTCCGCCGTGCGGATGGCAAGCGCGGTCGGCGCGGAAATGGCAATGATGAAGGGGCTGCCGATGACCGCCGTCTTCTGCACCATCTCCACCGAGACGCGGCTCGTCACGACCACCGCGCCCGCGTCTCCCGCATGGCCCGCGCGCCTTGCGGCCCCGACCAGCTTGTCGAGCGCATTGTGCCGGCCGACATCCTCGCGCACGGCGACGAGGCCCCTGCCCGGCACGTAGAAGCCGGCGCCATGCACGGCGCGCGTCGTCATGTGCAGCGGCTGCTGGCCGTTCAGCAGGCGAACCGCCTCGACCACGTCCTCCTCACTCAATGTAAGAGATGACGAACGAACGGAGGGTGTCACGCGCACGGCCTGCTCGATGGATTCGATACCGCACAGGCCGCAGCCGACCGGCCCGGCCATATGGCGGCGGCGGGCGGTCAGGGCGTCGTTCTGCGCATCCGCAAGGCGGATCTGGAGGTCGATGCCCTTGTCTTCCGCCACCGCTTCGACGGTTTCGATCTCGGCCGGATCGGCGATGATACCTTCCGTCAGGCTGAAGCCGACGGCGAAATCCGTAAGGTCGGCGGGCGTTGCCATCATCACGGCATGGGTCGAGCCGGCATAGGAGAAGGCGACGGGCGTTTCCTCGGGGACGATGCGCTCGCCCGCCGTCAGCCGCCCGCTGCGGCGGGCGGTCTCGGAGACCTTGGTCGTGGTGGGGAAACCGGGCACGGGCGTTCCTATTCTGCTGCCTCCAGCTTGCCGGCGATGCGGCGCGAGCGCTTCGACAGCTCGTCATATTCGACCTGCCAGTCGGACGGGCCGTTGGAGGGTGAGATCTGCACAGCGGTCACCTTGTATTCCGGGCAGTTCGTCGCCCAGTCGGAGAAATCCGTGGTGATGACGTTGGCCTGCGTGCCGGGATGATGGAAGGTCGTGTAGACGACGCCCGTCGCGACGCGGTCGGTGACGAGAGCGCGCAGCGTGGTCTCGCCGGCGCGGCTCGTCAGGCGCACCCAGTCGCCGTCGCGGATGCCGCGGTTGTCAGCGTCGTGCGGGTGGATCTCCAGCCGGTCCTCCTCGTGCCAGACGACATTGTCGGTGCGCCTTGTCTGTGCGCCGACGTTGTACTGGCTGAGGATGCGGCCGGTGGTGAGCAGCAGCGGGAAGCGCGGGCCGGTCTTCTCGTCGGTCGCGACATATTCCGTTCGTATGAACTTACCTTTGCCGCGCACGAAGCCATCTGTGTGCATGATCGGCGAGCCGAGCGGATGCTGCTCGTTGCAGGGCCACTGCACCGAGCCGATCTTGTCGAGATAGTCGTAGGAGACGAGGGCGAAGCTCGGCGTCGTCGCGGCGATCTCGTCCATGATCTCGGAGGGGTGCGTGTAGTGCCAGTCGAGGCCCATGGCCTTGGCGAGGTTCTGCGTGACCTCCCAGTCGGCATAGCCGTTCTTCGGCGTCATGACGCGGCGAACGCGATTGATGCGGCGCTCGGCATTGGTGAAGGTGCCGTCCTTTTCCAGGAAGGTCGAGCCGGGTAGGAAGACATGGGCGTAGTTCGCCGTCTCGTTGAGGAAGAGGTCCTGCACGACGACGCATTCCATGGCGGCAAGGCCGGCGGAGACATGCCGCGTGTCCGGGTCGGACTGGAGGATGTCCTCGCCCTGGATGTAGAGGCCCATGAAGGTGCCTTCGACGGCGGCGTCGAGCATGTTGTTGATGCGAAGGCCCGGCTCGTTGTTGAGCTTCACGCCCCACATCTTCTCGAAGACGTCGCGGGTGGCGTCGTCCGAGATGTGGCGGTAGCCCGGCAATTCGTGCGGGAAGGAGCCCATGTCGCAGGAGCCCTGCACGTTGTTCTGGCCGCGCAGCGGGTTCACGCCGACGCCCTTGCGGCCGATATTGCCTGTCGCCATGGCGAGGTTGGCGATGGCCATGACGGTGGTCGAGCCCTGGCTGTGCTCGGTGACGCCGAGGCCGTAATAGATCGAGCCGTTGCCGCCGGTGGCGAAGAGGCGGGCGGCGCCGCGCAGCGTCTCGGCCGGCACGCCGGTCAGGGCCTCGGTCTCTTCCGGGCTGTGGCGCGGCTCGGCGACGAAGGCGGCCCAGTCCTCGAATTCCGACCAGTCGCAGCGTTCGCGGATGAATCTCTCGTCGTAGAGGCCTTCCGTCACGATGACATGGGCGAGCGCGGTGACGACGGCAACGTTCGTGCCGGGCCGAAGCGGCAGGTGATAGGACGCCTTGACGTGCGGCGAGGAGACGAGGTCGATGCGGCGCGGGTCGACGACGATGAGCTTCGCCCCCTGGCGCAGGCGCTTCTTGAGGCGCGAGCCGAAGACGGGGTGGGCGTCGGTCGGGTTGGCGCCGATGATCATCACGACATCCGTGTGCTCGACGCTGTCGAAATCCTGCGTGCCGGCGGAGGTGCCGAAGGCCTGGCCGAGGCCGTAGCCGGTCGGCGAATGGCAGACGCGGGCGCAGGTATCGACATTGTTGTTGCCGAAGCCGGCGCGGATCAGCTTCTGGACGAGGTAGGTCTCCTCGTTGGTGCAGCGCGAGGAGGTGATGCCGCCGATGGAATCGCGGCCGTACTGGTACTGGATGCGGCGGAATTCCGATGCCACATGGGCATAGGCCCCTTCCCAGGTCACTTCCCGCCACGGATCGGAGATCTTCTCGCGGATCATCGGGTTCAGGATGCGCTCGCGGTGGGTCGAGTAGCCATAGGCGAAGCGGCCCTTGACGCAGGAATGGCCGCGGTTGGCCTGCCCGTCCTTCCACGGCACCATGCGCACCAACTCCTCGCCGCGCATCTCCGCCTTGAAGGAGCAGCCGACGCCGCAATAGGCGCAGGTGGTGACGACGGAATGTTCCGGCTGGCCGATCTCGATCACCGACTTTTCCGTCAGCGTCGCGGTCGGGCAGGCCTGCACGCAGGCGCCGCAGGAGACGCATTCGGAATCGAGGAAATGCTCGTGCATGCCGGGCGAGACGCGGCTGTCGAAGCCGCGGCCCTCGATGGTGAGCGCGAAGGTGCCCTGCACTTCCTCGCAGGCGCGCACGCAGCGCGAGCAGACGATGCACTTGGAGGGGTCGTAGGTGAAATAGGGGTTCGATTCGTCCTTCGGCATCCAGCGGGCGTTCGCCTCGCCGTTGTTGCGAGCCTTGACGTGGTTGTCGCCCTCATAGCCGTAGCGCACGTCGCGAAGGCCGACGGCGCCGGCCATGTCCTGCAATTCGCAGTCGCCGTTCGCCGCGCAGGTCAGGCAGTCGAGCGGGTGGTCGGAGATGTAGAGCTCCATCACGCCCTTGCGGATCTGCTTGAGGCGGCTCGTCTGCGTGTGGACGACAAGGCCGGGCGCGACGGGCGTGGTGCAGGAGGCGGGGGTGCCGTTGCGGCCCTCGATCTCGACGAGACAGAGGCGGCAGGAGCCGAAGGCGTCGATCATGTCGGTGGCGCAGAGCTTCGGCACCTTTATGCCGGCCTCCATCGAGGCGCGCATGATGGAGGTGCCCTCGGGAACGGTGATCTCGCTGCCGTCGATGGTGAGCGTCACCATCTTCTCCGAACGGGAGGCGGGGGTGCCGTAGTCGATTTCTGGAACGAGGGGCATGGGAACCTCCGGACAATTCTGCACCGCTTCTAGCGGCGACTTGGGTTCAATTCTTAAGGTTTCGTCTCGGCGAGCGTCGCCGCGACGAGCGCATTGGCATGGCCATGGCCGAGACCGTGCGTTTCCTTGAGGAACGCGACGATCTGCATATGCGCCTTGCCATCCTGCGCGCGGATGATGTCTTTCCAGTGCTCTATCGGCTGGCCGTACGTCTTCTCGATGGAGGGGAAGTAGGAGGCCGGGCCCTTGACCTTTTCCGTCTCGCTCATTCCGCAGCCTCCACTATCGGCGCCGGCGAAAAATCTTCCGGGAAATGGGTCATGGCGCTCATGACCGGATAGGGCGTGAAACCGCCCAATGCGCAGAGCGAGCCGAATTTCATCGTGTTGCAGAGGTCGGCCAGAAGCGCGCGGTTCTTCTCCGGCTCGATGCCGCGGGCGATGTTGTCGGCGGTCTCGACGCCGCGCGTCGAGCCGATGCGGCAGGGCGTGCACTTGCCGCAGCTTTCGACGGCGCAGAATTCCATGGCGAAGCGCGCCTGTTTCAGCATGTCGACCGTGTCGTCGAAGACGGTGATGCCGGCATGGCCGATGAGGCCGTCCTTCGCCGCGAAGGCCTCGTAGTCGAAGGGCGTGTCGAAGAGCGCACGCGGGAAATAGGCGCCGAGCGGGCCGCCGACCTGCACGGCGCGGACCGGGCGGCCGGAAGCGGTGCCGCCGCCGATGACGTCGACGATCTCGCCGAGCGTCAGGCCGAAGGCGGTCTCGTAGAGGCCGCCGTGCCTGACGTTGCCGGCGATCTGGATCGGGATCGTGCCGCGCGAGCGGCCCATGCCGAAGTCGCGGTAATAGTCCGCGCCCTTGTCCATGATGATCGGCACGGAGGCGAGCGAGATGACGTTGTTGACGACCGTCGGACGGCCGAGGAAGCCTTGCAGGGCCGGGAGAGGGGGCTTGGCGCGCACCACGCCGCGCTTGCCTTCGAGGCTGTTGAGGAGGGCCGTCTCCTCGCCGCAGACATAGGCGCCCGCGCCGGTGCGGATCTCCATGTCGAAGGCCCTGCCGGAGCCGAGCACGGACGGGCCGAGTACGCCGGCGGCGCGCGCCACCGCGACCGCCGTGTTCATGACGGCGATGGCGTGCGGATATTCCGAGCGGGTGTAGACGTAGCCCTTCGTCGCGCCCGTCGCGAGGCCGGCGATCGCCATGCCCTCGATCAGCACGAAGGGATCGCCTTCCATGATCATGCGGTCGGCGAAGGTGCCGCTGTCGCCCTCGTCGGCATTGCAGACGATGTATTTCTGCGGGGCCTGCGCGTCGAGCACGGTCTTCCACTTGATGCCGGTCGGGAAGCCCGCACCGCCACGGCCGCGAAGGCCGCTGTCGGTGACCTGCTTGACCACATCGGCCGGGACCATGGCGATGGCCGTTTCGAGGCCCTTCAGGCCGCCATGGGCCCTGTAGTCGTCCAGCGAGACGGGATCGATGACGCCGCAGCGGGCGAAGGTGAGGCGGGTCTGGTTCTTCAGGAAAGGAATGTCCTCCGTCCTGCCGAGACAGAGCGGGTGGCTTGCGCCTTGCAGGAGGCCGGCATCGATGAGGCCGGCAATGTCGGAGGGCTTGACCGGGCCGTAGGCGATGCGGCCCCCGGCGGTCTCGACCTCGACCAGCGGCTCCAGCCAGTGCATGCCGCGCGAACCGTTGCGCACGATGGTCACGTCGAGCCCGCGGGCCGCGATCTCAGCGGAGAACGCCTTGGCGACGCGGTCGGCGCCGAGCGCAAGGGCGGCGGCATCGCGGGGGATGTAGATGCGTGCGGTCATCGGCGTGCCTCCGCGACGAGTTCCTGCGCGAGCGCCGCATCGATCCTGCCGTGCACCTCGCCGTCGAGCATGGCGGCGGGTGCGCAGGAACAGAGGCCGAGACAGTAAACGGGTTCGAGCGTCACCGCGCCGTCGAGGGTGGTCTGGTGAAAATCGATGCCGAGCAGCGCCTTGATGCGCTCGGCGACAGCGTCCCCGCCCATCGACTGGCAGGCTTCGGCGCGACAGAGCTTGAGGACATGCCGCCCGGTCGGGTGGTCGCGATAGTCATGATAGAAGGTGACGACGCCGTGCACCTCGGCGCGCGACAGGTTCAGCTCGCGCGCGATGACCGGCAGGCTCTCCTGCGGCACGTAACCGAACTCGGCCTGGATCTCGTGCAGGATGGGCAGAAGCGGCCCTTCTAGCCCCTTCAGTTCGCTGACAATGGCCAGCGTTCTGGCTCCGACGTCACTGCCGGCGACGCGCACATTCATGATCAGGCCTCCCAACCGACACGAACGAACCGCTGGAAATCACGGGTTCGATGCGCCGATGCCGTTGAAACTGTTCGACGAAAACCGGAACCCGGTCGATCTCCGCAGATTATTCTAACAGCTTCTCAGTCATGACACGACGGGTCAATAAAGCTGTCCCGTTGATCAATAGGAAATTCCTATCAATCCATGCCCGTTTCGGCCAGAATCCGCGCCTCGTGTAGAAGGGCGGAGACGAGTGGCGTGAATGGCTCACGATGTGTCGCGACGAGACCGACCGTGTGACAGGGATTGGGCTCGGCCAGGGAAACTATACTTATTTCCTCATGAAATCCGAAGGATTTCGCGACATTTCGCGGCATGATGCTGCACCAGCGCCCGGTCCGCACATGGGAAAGAAGCACGATCATCGAATTCGATTCGAGGGACGGCTCGGCGGAAATGCCCGCTTCGGCGAAATGGCGGTTGATGATCCGGCGGTTCTGCATGTCTGCGGTCAATAGGCAAAGCCTAACGCTGCCGGCCTCCTGCCAGGTCACGCTTTCGCGATCCGAGAAGGGGCCGCCCTTGGCGGTGATGAGGCAATAGTGCTCGTGCAGCAGCGGCACGCTCGTCACGCGGCCGAGCGGCTCGTTTTCGAGATAGGTGAGGCCGGCGTCGATCTCGAGGTTCTCCAGAAGGCCGAGGATCTGGATCGAGGTGGTCGAGACGATGGAGAAGGTGACGTCCGGGTGCTTTTCCTGGAAGGGCGCGGTTATGCGCGGCACCATGGCGAGCGTCGTCGGAATGGCGGCGAGCCGGATATGGCCGGACAGGCCCTTGCGGGCGGCGCGCATCTCCTCGCGCATGGTGCGCGTGTCGCCGACGATGCGGCGGGCCCATTCCAGCACGCGCTGGCCTTCCGGCGTCAGCCCCTGGAAGCGCGAGCCGCGCACCACGAGCATCACGCCGAGCTGGTCCTCCAGCTGGCGGATCGCCGCCGAGAGCGTCGGCTGCGAAATGCCGAGCTCCTCCGCCGCGCGGGCGAAATGCTTCTCGCGGGCTAGGGCAATGAAATATTCGAGCTTGTCTATCATCCGGAACGGCGCCTCCATGCTCTTGATACAAAAGAACAGTGGCGGCACCAATGCCCCGCGCCCTATATCGTCTTACGGCAAGAGGATCACGAGGAGGACGCCATGACGTTTCAGGCATTGCTGGTCGAAAAGGGCGGGGACGGGGCGGTCTCCGCCTCGGTCCAGGAAATCGACGACGCGCGGCTGCCCGACGGCGACGTGACCGTCGCGGTGGAATATTCGACGCTCAACTACAAGGACGGGCTCTGCATCAACGGCAAGGGCGGGCTGGTGCGCAGCTTCCCGCATGTGCCGGGCGTCGATTTCGCCGGTACGGTCGAGGCGTCCGAGGATCCGCGCTACCGGCCCGGCGACCGGGTGGTGCTGACGGGCTGGCGGGTCGGCGAGATCTGGTGGGGTGGCTTTGCGACGCGCGCCAAGGTGAAGGCCGACTGGCTGGTGCCGCTGCCGGATGAGCTTTCGACGCGCCAGGCCATGGCGATCGGCACGGCGGGGCTCACCTCCATGCTGTCGGTCATCGCGCTGGAGAAGGCCGGGCTTTCGCCGCTGAAGGGCGAGGTCCTGGTGACGGGCGCGGCGGGCGGCGTCGGCTCCGTCGGCGTCGCGCTTCTCGCCCGGCTCGGCTATTCCGTCGCCGCGGTCACGGGGCGGCCGGACGCGGCGGGGTATCTCAAGCAGCTCGGCGCGGAGACGATCGTCGATCGTTCCGAGCTTTCCGAGGCGAACAGCCGGCCGCTCGAATCCGAGCGCTGGGCGGGCGCCATTGATGCCGTCGGCGGCGACATGCTGGCGCGGGTGCTCAAGCAGACGAAATATAGCGGGGCCGTCGCCGCGGTCGGCCTTGCCGCCGGGGCCGCCGTTCCGTCCTTCACCGTCATTCCGTTCCTGCTGCGCGGCGTCAGCCTGCTCGGTATCGATTCGGTGATGCGGCCTTACGACCAGCGGGTCGACGCCTGGAACCGCATCGCCGCCGACCTGCCGATGGAGAAGCTGGAGGCGATGGTGGTCGAGCACCGTCTTTCCGACCTGCCGGAGCTGGCGAACCGCATTCTGGACGGCAAGGTGAAGGGGCGCGTCGTCATCGACGTCAACGCGTAAGGACGCAGGCGGTCAGCAGATGAGCTGGCCGCCGTTCACCTCCAGCACCTGGCCGGTGATGTAGCCCGAGAGCGCATCGGAGGCGAGGAAGAGGTAGGCGGGGGCGCAGTCCTCCGCCGTTCCGAGCCGTTGCAGGGGAATGGTCCTGCGCGTCGCCTCCAGCTTTTCGGCGGAGGAATAGCGCGAATGGAAATCCGTGGTGATCGTGCCGGGCGAGACGCAGTTGACGCGGATGCCGTCGGGGGCGAGCTCGCGGGCAAGGCCCTTCGAATAGGTGGCGACGAAGGCCTTGGTGGCGGAATAGATCGCCGAGCCGGGACTGCCGCCGGTCAGTGCCGAAATCGACACCGTGTTGACGATGGCCGCGCGCGGCGCGCGGCGGAGCGAGCGCAGCAGGCCGCGCGTCACCTCGACGACGGAGGTCTGGTTGAGGCGCACGACGGTCTCGTATTCCTCGTCGGTGAGGTCGGCGGCGGGAAAGCGGCCGACCATGGTGCCGGCATTGTTGATCAGCACGTCGACATGCGGGAAGAGGCTGTCCACCCGCTGCAGCAGCGTACCGACGCCGCCTTCGACAAGGAAGTCCGAATAGACCATGTGGGCGCGCGCATCGGCGACGGCGTTTTCGAGGAAATCGGGAAGCGGTCCATGCGCCGCGCGGCCGCCGTGCAGCAGCACATGCGCGCCGCAATCGAGGAACTGCCGGGCGATCTCCAGCCCGATGCCGCGTCCCGCGCCGGTCACCACGACATTCGCGCCCTTGAACAAGGCTGGATGAAACATGTGTCTTCCTCCCCGGTCACTTGCCGTCCACGCAGTATCCCAAAAAGACGCCCGCACTCCAAGAAGGCAGAGCGGGTGAATTGATGTGGTTTCGTTTTTGCATATTATGAAAACAAACGAAAGCAATGGAGGAGCCCATGTTTCTGACAGGTCGCCAGGCGGAGATCGTCGATCTCGCCAAGGTCGAGGGCCGCGTGCTCGTGGAGGACCTCGCGGCGCGCTTCTCCGTGACGCCCCAGACCATCCGCAAGGACCTCAACGATCTCTGCGACAACAAGGTGCTGACGCGCATTCATGGCGGCGCGCTGTTCCCGAGCGGCAACGAGAATGTGAAATACGAGGCCCGCCGCTCCATCGCCGCGCCGGAAAAACAGGCGATCGGCCGCGCCGCCGCGGGCATGATCCCCGACAATTCCTCGCTCTTCATCAATATCGGCACGACGACGGAGGCCGTCGGCGATGCGCTGCTTGAGCACAGGGAGCTGATGGTCATCACCAATAACATCAATGTCGCCAACCGGTTGCGCGTCTATCCCTCGATCGAGGTGGTGATTGCCGGCGGCGTGGTGCGCGGTTCGGACGGCGGCATCGTCGGCGAGGCGGCGGTGGATTTCATCCGCCAGTTCAAGGTGGACTATGCCGTCATCGGCGTTTCGGCCATCGACGAGGACGGCGCGCTGCTCGATTTCGACTACCGCGAGGTGAAGGTGGCGCAGGCGATCATCGCGAATGCGCGCCATGTCATCCTGGTTTCGGATTCCACGAAATTCGAAAGGACCGCGCCGGTGCGCATCGGGCACCTCTCGCAGGTCCATACATTCATCACGGATACCTGTCCTTTCGAGGGGATTCGCAGCATTTGCCAGGAGCATGACGTGCGTCTCGTGGAGACCGCGCCGCAGGCCTGACTCAACCTGATCGTATTTCCGATCACATTCGTTTGACATTCGAAATGTTTTCGTTTTAACTCTCCATGCTTTCGCAACTGCGCAAATTTGTGCAATGCGAAATGGGAGGGGAATTTGGACGGCGACGTGATCCGCGATATTTTCGTCATCGGTGGCGGCATCAACGGCTGCGGCATCGCGCGCGACGCGGCGGGACGCGGCTATTCGGTCGTGCTTGCCGAGATGAAGGATTTCGCCTCCGGCACCTCTTCCGCCTCGACCAAGCTCATCCATGGCGGCTTGCGCTATCTGGAGCATTACGAATTCCGCCTCGTGCGCGAGGCGCTGATGGAGCGCGAAGTGCTCTGGGCCATGGCGCCGCATGTCATCTGGCCGATGCGCTTCGTGCTGCCGTTCCAGAAGGGCGGCCTGCGCCCGGCCTGGCTCATCCGTCTCGGCCTTTTCCTCTACGATTATATCGGCGGGCGCAAGCTGCTGCCGGCGACCGCGACGCTCGACCTTGCGAAGGATCCAGCGGGCAGGCCGCTGAAGAAGCTCTTTCGCAAGGCCTTCGAATATTCCGACGGCTGGGTGGACGATGCGCGCCTCGTGGTGCTGAACGCGCGCGACGCGGCCGACCGCGGCGCGGATATCCGCACCGGCACCAAGGTCGTCACCGCCCGGCGCGAGAACGGCCACTGGAACGTCGAGACGGAGAATGTCGCGACGGGCGACCGCGAGACGGTCCGCGCCCGCATGCTTGTCAACGCCGCCGGGCCCTGGGTGGACAAGGTCCTGTCCTCGGCCTTCGGCCGCAACGACGTGCACAATGTCCGCCTGGTGCAGGGCAGCCATATCGTCGTGAAGAAGAAATTCTCCGATCCGCGTGCCTACTTCTTCCAGAACCCGGACGGGCGTATCATGTTCGCCATTCCCTACCAGGAAGAGTTCACGCTGATCGGCACGACCGATCGCGACTACCAGGGCGATCCGCGCGATGCGCGCATCAGCGACGAGGAAATCGGCTATCTGTGCGCCTCGGCGAGCGAGTATTTCGCCGATCCGGTGAAGCGCGAGGACATCGTCTGGACCTATTCCGGCGTGCGTCCGCTCTTCGACGACGGCGCCAGCAAGGCGCAGGAAGCCACGCGCGACTACGTGCTGAAGGTCGAGGGCGGCGACGGGCAGGCCCCGCTACTCAACATCTTCGGCGGCAAGCTCACCACCTACCGGCGTCTTGCCGAATCGGCGCTGGAGAAGATCGGCGATGCGATCGGCGAGAAGGGGGAGTGCTGGACGGCCCGGTCCCGCCTGCCGGGCGGCGATTTTGCGGTCGACGGCTTCGATGCCGAGGTGAAGGGGCTTGTCGCGCAATTTCCCTTTCTCGCGCCCGCCCATGCCCGCCGGCTCGTGCGCCTCTACGGCACGCGGGCGAAGGCGATGCTGGAGGGGGCGAAGACGGTGGACGATCTCGGCCGGCACTTCGGCAGCGATCTCTACGAGCGCGAGGTGCGCTGGCTGATGAAGGAAGAATGGGCCCGGCACGCCGAGGACGTGCTGTGGCGGCGGACCAAACGAGGATTGCATCTGACGGCCGCGGAAGCGGCCGCGCTGGAAGACTACATGGCGGCCGCAAGGGCGGCGCCCCACTAGCACACCCGATCCGGTGGCTGGGAGGAACGACGGAGACAGGAATGCTGGAACTGAGAAACATCGCGAAGGTGGCGGGGGCGGACACGCATATCCACCCGACCAACCTCGTGCTCGAGCGCGGCTCGCTCAACGTGCTGCTCGGCCCGACGCTGTCGGGCAAGACCTCGCTGATGCGCCTGATGGCCGGGCTCGACAAGCCGACCTCCGGCTCCGTCTGGTTCGACGGCAAGGACGTGACGGGCGTGCGCGTGCAGGATCGCGGCGTCGCCATGGTCTACCAGCAGTTCATCAACTACCCGGCGATGACCGTCTACGAGAACATCGCCTCGCCGATGCGCATCAAGGGCGCCGACGCGGCGACCATCGACCGCGAGGTGCGCAAGGCGGCGGAGCTCCTGAAGCTGACGCCCTATCTCGACCGCACGCCGCTCAACCTTTCCGGCGGCCAGCAGCAGCGCACGGCGCTCGCCCGCGCCATCGTCAAGAATGCCAGCCTCGTGCTGCTCGACGAGCCGCTCGCCAATCTCGACTACAAGCTGCGCGAGGAACTGCGGCTGGAGCTTCCGAAGATCTTTTCCGCATCAGGCGCGATCTTCGTCTATGCGACGACCGAGCCTTCCGAAGCGCTGCTTCTCGGCGGCAACACGGCGACGCTGTCGGAAGGGCGCATCACCCAGTTCGGCCGCACCATCGACGTCTATCGCCGTCCGAACGACCTTCTGACCGCCCGCACCTTCGCCGACCCGCCGCTCAACACGATGCAGGTGCTGAAGACCGGCGGTCACTTCGAGCTCGGCGGCAAGCCGGTGCTGCCGGTGCCGGCGCATCTTTCCGCGCTGCCGGACGGTCCCTGCACCATCGCCTTCCAGCCGCATCATCTTTCGCTTTCCAGCCAGAGCCCGGCCTCCGCGAGCCTCCAGGCGCGCACGGCGATTTCGGAAATCGCGGGCTCGGAGAGCTTCATCCATATCGAATTCGAGGGCACCCGCTGGGTCATGCTCGCGCCCGGCATCCACGACATCGAGCCCGACGCGGTCGTCACCGTCCATGTCGACACGCGCCACCTGATGGCGTTCGGCGCGGATGGCAGGGCGATGGCCGAGCCGGCCGCCGCGGCGGCGTGAGGAGAACACCATGGCACGCATCAACCTCGACCACATCCGCCATTCCTACGGCGAGAAGCCGAAGTCCGAAGCCGACTATGCGCTGAAGGAAGTGCATCACGAGTGGAACGACGGCGGCGCCTATGCGCTGCTCGGCCCCTCGGGCTGCGGCAAGACCACGCTGCTCAACATCATCTCGGGCCTGCTGCAGCCATCCGAAGGTCGCATCCTTTTCGACGGAAAGGACGTGACGTACCTGTCGACGCAGGAGCGCAACATCGCGCAGGTCTTCCAGTTCCCAGTGATCTACGACACGATGACGGTCTACGACAATCTCGCCTTCCCGCTGCGCAACCGCGGCGTCGCCGAGCCGGACGTCGACCGGCGCGTGCGCGAGATCCTGGAAATGATCGACCTTGCCGGCTGGGCGAAGAAGACGGCGCGCGGCCTTACCGCCGACCAGAAGCAGAAGATCTCGCTCGGCCGCGGCCTCGTGCGCAACGACGTCAACGCCATCCTCTTCGACGAGCCGCTGACGGTCATCGACCCGCATATGAAATGGGTGCTGCGCTCGCAGCTCAAGAAGCTGCACCGCCAGTTCGGCTTCACCATGGTCTATGTCACGCACGACCAGACCGAGGCGCTGACCTTCGCCGACAAGGTCGTCGTGATGTATGACGGCCAGATCGTGCAGATCGGCACGCCCGCCGAGCTCTTCGAAAAGCCGAGCCACACCTTCGTCGGCTATTTCATCGGTTCGCCGGGCATGAACGTCCTGCCGGCCGCCATCGACGGCGGCAGCGTCCGAGTCGGCGAGGAGACGATCACGCTCGGCTATTCGCCGGAGATCGCCGCCGGCGCGAAGACGGAGCTCGGCATCCGCCCGGAATTCATCTCGCTTTCCCGCGACGGCATGCCCGTCTCGATCAGCAAGGTCGAGGATATCGGCCGTCAGAAGATCGTGCGGGCGGAATTCGCCGGCAAGCCGATCGCCATCGTCGTGCCGGAGGACGGCGAGATCCCGGCCGATCCGCGCGTCACCTTCGACCCCGCCGCCATCAATATCTACGCCGATAGCTGGCGTGTCGGCAGGGAGGGCTGACGATGAACAAGACCTGGAACAACAAGGCCTGGTTCATGGTGCTGCCGATGCTGCTGCTGGTGGCCTTCTCGGCCATCGTGCCGCTGATGACCGTCGTGAACTATTCGGTGCAGGACACGTTCGGCAACAACGAGTTCTTCTGGAACGGCGTCGGCTGGTTCACGGACGTCCTTGAATCCGACCGCTTCTGGGAGGCGCTCGGCCGCAACCTGCTCTTTTCCGCGATCATCCTCGCCCTCGAGATCCCGCTCGGCATCCTGATCGCGCTCAACATGCCGAAGAAGGGCCTCGGCGTGCCGGTCTGCCTCGTGCTGATGGCGCTGCCGCTGCTCATTCCGTGGAACGTCGTCGGCACGATCTGGCAGGTCTTCGGCCGCGTCGACATCGGCCTGCTCGGCCGCGTGCTCGACGGGCTCGGCTTCAACTACAATTACGTGAACAACGTCTTCGACGCCTGGGTCACGCTGATCGTCATGGACGTCTGGCACTGGACGAGCCTCGTCGTGCTGCTGTGCTATGCCGGCCTCGTCTCGATCCCGGAGGCCTATTACCAGGCCGCCAAGATCGATGGCGCCTCGCGCTGGGCGGTGTTCCGCTACATCCAGCTTCCGAAGATGAAGCGCGTGCTGCTCATCGCCTTCCTGCTGCGCTTCATGGACAGCTTCATGATCTATACCGAGCCCTTCGTCGTCACCGGCGGCGGCCCGGGCAACTCGACCACGTTCCTTTCGATCGACCTCGTCAAGATGGCGATCGGCCAGTTCGACCTTGGCCCGGCCGCGGCCATGTCCATCATCTACTTCCTGATCATCCTGCTGCTGTCGTGGATCTTCTACACGGTCATGACCAGCAGCGACGAACAGGCGTGAGGGAGGAAACCATGACCTCACAGGCAACCACCGCAAGCACCATCGGAACGAGCGTTGCGAGCAGCGCCGGCGCAAGAGCCGGCGCCGGCAGCAAGCGCAGCTTCTCCTGGATCGTGCCCACCATCTACATCGTCTTCCTGATGCTGCCGATCTACTGGCTCGTCAACATGAGCTTCAAGACGAACACCGAGATCACCGGCGTCTTCTCGCTGTGGCCGGCGAACCCGACGCTGCGCAACTATGCCGTCATCTTCACCGATCCGGCCTGGTATTCCGGCTATATCAACTCGATCATCTATGTGGTCCTGAACACGATCATCTCGATCGCGGTGGCGCTGCCGGCGGCCTATGCCTTCTCGCGCTACCGCTTCCTCGGCGACAAGCACCTGTTCTTCTGGCTGCTGACCAACCGCATGGCGCCGCCGGCCGTCTTCGCGCTGCCGTTCTTCCAGCTCTATTCGGCCTTTGGCCTGATCGACACGCATATCGCCGTCGCCATCGCGCATTGCCTGTTCAACGTGCCGCTCGCCGTCTGGATCCTGGAAGGCTTCATGTCGGGCGTGCCGAAGGAGATCGACGAGACCGCCTATATCGACGGCTATTCCTTCCCGCGCTTCTTCACGAAGATCTTCGTGCCGCTGATCGCCTCGGGCATCGGGGTGGCCGCCTTCTTCTGCTTCATGTTCTCCTGGGTCGAGCTCCTGATCGCCCGCACGCTGACGACGACGGACGCCAAGCCCATCGCCGCCACGATGACGCGCACGGTCTCGGCCTCCGGCATGGACTGGGGCGTGCTGGCTGCGGCCGGCGTGCTGACCATCATCCCCGGCGCGCTCGTGATCTATTTCGTCCGCAACTACATCGCCAAGGGCTTTGCCCTTGGCCGCGTCTGAAGGGGAGGGGCCGATGGCTGCCGTCGCCAACCGCAACAATCGCTGGCCCGTGGCGCTCGCCGTGGTGCTCGCCATCTATGCCGCCGCCGCGGGCCTGCTCGTCACGGTGCTGCCGGTCAAGGACGGCGCGCGCGACTGGTTCGCCCCGCTCGTTCCGGGCGGCTGGATGGCCTGGTCGTTCCCGACGGCCATGTTCTTCCTCACCATCTTCCTGCTGATCGCGCTGATGGCGGTCTGGGAATATGCCCGGCCGGGCGGTGCCCCGCGCGTCGGCATCCTGCGCTTCGAGACGACGCGCGGCGACCGACTGTTCGTGTCGCTGCTCGGCTCGGCGTTCATTCAACTCGCATGGCTGGGCCTCGTCGGCTCCAGCCTGTGGTGGGCTCTTGCCTTGTCCGTGGTCTACGCCATCGGCGTTTTCCGCTTCGTCTAGGCACCCGGAATGGAGGCCCCGGGGAGAAACGAGGGGGCCTTCGCACTGCAATCGCAAACCCCAAGGGAGGACTAAAATGCGAAAGCAACTTCTCACGACGACGGCAGTCCTGCTGCTGGCGTTCACCGGCTCCGCATTCGCGGACATGGATGCTGCCAAGAAGTTCCTGGATTCGGAGATCGGCGATCTCTCGTCGCTGTCGCGCGCCGACCAGGAAAAGGAAATGCAATGGTTCGTCGATGCCGCCAAGCCCTTCGCCGGCATGGACATCAAGGTCGTTTCCGAAACGCTGACCACGCATGAATACGAATCGAAGGTCCTTGCGCCGGCCTTCACCGCCATCACCGGCATCAAGATCACGCACGACCTCATCGGCGAGGGCGACGTCATCGAGAAGCTGCAGACGCAGATGCAGTCGGGCGAGAACATCTACGACGCCTATGTCAACGACTCGGACCTCATCGGCACGCACTGGCGCTACAAGCAGGCCCGCGCGCTGACCGACTTCATGGCGAATGAAGGCAAGGACGTCACCAATCCGGGCCTCGATGTCGACGACTTCATCGGCAAGTCCTTCACGACCGCACCTGATGGCAAGCTCTACCAGCTTCCCGACCAGCAGTTCGCGAACCTCTACTGGTTCCGCTACGACTGGTTCAACGACGAGAAGAACAAGGCGGACTTCAAGGCGAAGTACGGCTACGACCTCGGCGTTCCGGTCAACTGGTCGGCTTACGAGGACATCGCCGAATTCTTCACCGGCCGCGAGATCGACGGCAAGAAGGTCTTCGGCCACATGGACTACGGCAAGAAGGACCCGTCGCTCGGCTGGCGCTTCACCGACGCCTGGCTCTCCATGGCCGGCAACGGCGACAAGGGCATTCCGAACGGCCTGCCGGTCGACGAATGGGGCATCAAGGTCGACGAGAACTCGCGTCCGGTCGGCTCCTGCGTCGCGCGCGGCGGCGACACCAACGGCCCTGCCTCGGTCTATGCCATCCAGAAGTATCTCGACTGGATCAAGGCCTATGCTCCGCCGTCGGCAGGCGGCATGAACTTCTCCGAATCCGGCCCCGTTCCCTCGCAGGGCGAGGTCGCCCAGCAGATGTTCACCTATACGGCCTTCACCGCCGACTTCGTGAAGGAAGGCCTGCCAGTCGTGAACGCGGACGGCACGCCGAAATGGCGCTTCGCTCCGTCGCCGCATGGCGTCTACTGGAAGGACGGCATGAAACTCGGCTACCAGGACGCCGGTTCCTGGACGCTGATGAAGTCCACCCCGGACGACCGCGCGAAGGCCGCCTGGCTCTATGCGCAGTTCGTGACGTCCAAGACCGTCGACGTGAAGAAGAGCCATGTCGGCCTCACCTTCATCCGCCAGTCCACGCTCGATCACCAGTCCTTCACCGATCGCGCGCCGAAGCTCGGCGGCCTGGTCGAGTTCTACCGTTCGCCGGCCCGCCTGCAGTGGTCGCCGACCGGCACGAACATTCCTGACTATCCGAAGCTCGCCCAGCTCTGGTGGCAGGCGATCGGCGACGCGGCATCCGGCGCCAAGACCGCGCAGGAAGCCATGGACTCGCTGTGCGCCGAACAGGAGAAGGTTCTGGGTCGCCTCGAACGCGCCGGCGTCCAGGGCGACATGGGGCCGAAGCTCGCCGAGGAGCACGATCTCGAATACTGGAACAAGGATGCCGTCGCCAAGGGCAACCTCGCTCCGCAGCTCAAGATCGAGAACGAGAAGGAACAGCCCCAGACCGTCAACTACGACGAACTCGTCAAGAGCTGGCAGAAGTAACAAGGCTCGTGGGCGGCCTGCCGCCCGCAGCCACCGTCATCCGATCCCCTTTGCCCGCGTGCCGCAAGGTGCGCGGGCCTTTTCGTACGCGAAGCCGTACCGATTGGTACAGTTTGCGGAAACCATGCATTGCGCTGTGCGGGGTCTTCCGCTAAGAGACCCCGCGGTTTCTCCCGCGCGCTCGCGCGACTATCTGGAATAGCGGTACACACCCATGGCACGCATCGTGATGAAATTCGGCGGAACGTCCGTCGCTGACCTCGACCGTATCCACAATGTGGCCCGCCATGTGAAACGCGAGGTCGAAGCCGGCCACGAGGTCGCCGTCGTCGTGTCGGCCATGTCCGGAAAGACCAACGAGCTCGTCGCCTGGGTGCAGAACATGCCGAAGGTCACGGGCGCGAACTCGCCCTTCTACGATGCGCGCGAATACGACGCCATCGTCGCCTCGGGCGAACTCGTCACCGCCGGCCTTCTTGCCATCGCGCTTCAGTCGATGGGCATCAACGCCCGCTCCTGGCAGGGCTGGCAGATCCCGATCCGCACCGACAACGCCCACGGCGCCGCCCGCATCCTCGACATCGACGGTGCGGAAATGATCCGCCGGATGGGCGAGGGCCAGGTCGCCGTCGTCGCCGGTTTCCAGGGCCTCGGCCCGGACAACCGCGTCGCGACGCTTGGCCGCGGCGGCTCGGACACCTCCGCCGTCGCCATCGCCGCCGCCGTCAAGGCAGACCGCTGCGACATCTATACCGATGTCGACGGCGTCTACACGACCGACCCGCGCATCGAGCCGAAGGCCCGCCGCCTCAAGAAGATCGCCTTCGAGGAAATGCTCGAAATGGCCTCGCTCGGCGCCAAGGTCCTTCAGGTGCGCTCGGTCGAGCTTGCCATGGTGCACAAGGTGCGCACCTTCGTTCGCTCCTCTTTCGAGGATCCCGATGCACCGGGCATGGGCGATCTTCTGAACCCGCCCGGTACGCTGATTTGTGATGAGGAAGAGATCGTGGAACAGGAAGTCGTAACGGGCATTGCCTATGCCAAGGATGAAGCGCAGATCTCGCTCCGCCGCGTCGCCGACCGGCCGGGCGTTTCGGCCGCGATCTTCGGCCCGCTGGCCGAATCCCATATCAATGTCGACATGATCGTCCAGAACATTTCCGAGGACGGCTCGAAGACCGACATGACCTTCACCGTTCCCTCGGGCGACATGGAGAAGGCGATCAAGGTTCTCGAAGCTGCCAAGGAACAGGTCGGCTTCGACGTGATCCAGCACGAGACGGGCCTCGTGAAGGTCTCGGTCATCGGCATCGGCATGCGCAGTCATGCGGGCGTCGCCGCCTCCGCCTTCCGCGCGCTTGCCGACAAGGGCATCAACATCAAGGCCATCACCACCTCCGAGATCAAGATTTCCATCCTGATCGACGGCCCCTATGCGGAACTGGCCGTTCGGACTTTGCATTCCGTCTACGGTCTCGATAAGAAGTAAGGACCGGCCGACTCGGCGCCGATCTTTTGATCGCCGGCGCGGGTGAGCGCCGGCGGGTAACGACATTTTCGGGAGACGCCACGCGATGAGAGACCTCTCCGCGGGTCCGCGCGTTCTTCTCAAGCGGCTGCGCGAACTGATGGCGGAGCCGCTCGAGCCGCAGGAGCGCCTTGACCAGATCGTGCGCCAGATCGCGCAGAACATGGTCGCGGAGGTGTGTTCCGTCTATGTGCTGCGCTCCGACGGCGTTCTCGAACTCTATGCCACCGAAGGCCTCAATCCCGGCGCCGTGCACCTTGCCCAGCTCAAGATGGGCCAGGGCCTCGTCGGCACCATCGCGGCCTCCGCGCGGCCGCTGAACCTTTCCGACGCCCAGTCGCACCCCGCCTTCACCTATCTGCCGGAAACGGGCGAGGAGATCTATCACTCCTTCCTCGGCGTTCCGATCCTGCGCACCGGCCGGGCGCTCGGCGTTCTCGTCGTGCAGAACAAGGCAAGCCGCACCTACCGCGAAGACGAGGTCGAGGCGCTTGAAACGACGGCGATGGTCATTGCCGAGATGGTGGCGACCGGCGAGCTGAAGAAGCTCACCAAGCCCGGCCTGGAACTCGATCTTTCCCGTCCCGTCGGCATCGAGGGTTCGAGCTTCGGCGAAGGCATCGGTCTCGGCTATGTCGTGCTGCACGAGCCGCGCATCGTCGTCACGAACCTGCTCAACGAGGATTCCGAGCACGAGCTCGGCCGTCTCGCCGAGGCGCTCGGTTCGCTGCGCATCTCCATCGACGACATGCTCTCGCGCCGCGAGATTTCCATGGAGGGCGAGCATCGCGAGGTGCTGGAGACCTACCGCATGTTCGCCCATGACCGCGGCTGGGTGCGGAAGCTCGAAGAGGCGATCCGCAACGGCCTGACGGCGGAAGCGGCGGTCGAGCGGGTGCAGAGCGAGACCAAGGCGCGGATGATCCGCCTGACGGATCCTTACCTGCGCGAGCGCATGCACGATTTCGACGATCTTGCGAACCGCCTCCTGCGCCAGCTTACCGGCTATGGCGCCAAGCTTTCGGCGAGCAGCTTCCCCAACGACGCGATCGTCGTTGCGCGCGCCATGGGTGCGGCCGAGCTGCTCGACTATCCGCGCGAGAACGTGCGCGGCCTCGTGCTGGAAGAAGGCGCGGTGACGAGCCATGTGGTGATCGTCGCGCGGGCCATGGGCATTCCGGTCGTCGGCCAGGCCGCCGGCGCGGTGGCGCTGGCGGAAAACGGCGATCCGATCATCGTCGATGGTGACGACGCGCGCGTGCATCTGCGGCCGCTGCCCGATCTCCAGCGCTCCTACGAGGAGAAGGTGCGGTTCCGCGCCCGCCGGCAGGAGCAGTACCGGGCGCTGCGGGCCGTCGAGCCGGTCACGAAGGACGGCTGCGAGATCAATCTCCAGATGAATGCCGGCCTTCTGGTCGACCTGCCGCATCTCAACGAATCGGGCGCGTCCGGCATCGGCCTCTTCCGCACCGAGCTCCAGTTCATGATCGCCTCGACCATGCCGAAGGCGGAGGAGCAGGAAGCCTTTTACCGCAACGTGCTGAAGCATGCGGGCGGCCGCCCCGTGACGTTCCGCACGCTGGATATCGGCGGCGACAAGGTCGTGCCCTATTTCCGCGCGGCGGAGGAGGAGAACCCGGCGCTCGGCTGGCGCGCCATCCGCCTGTCGCTCGACCGGCCGGGTCTTCTGCGCACCCAGCTTCGCGCCATGCTGCGGGCGACGGCCGGGGCCGATCTGCGGCTGATGCTGCCGATGGTGACGGAGGTTTCGGAGCTCCGGGAGGTCCGCGATCTCCTGCAGAAGGAGATCCAGCGCCAGTCCAAGCTCGGCGAGCAGTTGCCGAAGAAGCTGCAGTTCGGCGCCATGCTGGAAGTGCCGTCGCTGCTCTGGCAGCTCGACGAGCTGATGGCCGAGGTCGATTTCGTCTCGGTCGGCTCGAACGACCTCTTCCAGTTCGCCATGGCGGTGGACCGGGGCAATGCCCGCGTCTCTGACCGTTTCGACACGCTCGGCAGGCCGTTCCTGCGCATCCTGCGCGACATCGTGCGCGCCGGCATCCGCAACGACACGTCCGTGACGCTTTGCGGCGAGATGGCGAGCAAGCCGATCTCGGCGATGGCGCTGCTCGGCATCGGCTTCCGTTCGGTCTCCATGTCGCCGGCGGCGATCGGGCCGGTGAAGTCGATGCTGCTGGCGCTCGATGCGGGCAAGCTGGAAGCGGTGCTGACGCCGGCCATCGACGACTTGAAGCCGACGGCGTCCATTCGCCAGATTCTCACCGACTTTGCGGCCGAGAACGGCATTCCGCTTTAAAGACCTGGACTGGAGTTGAACGGTGGCGAAGCTTCCCGTTGAAAAGATGCGCGAACTCGAACGCCGTTTCGGCGAGATCGAGGCGCGCATGTCGGCGGGGCCGGATTCGGAGACCTATGTGCGTCTTGCCTCGGAATATTCCGAGCTTCAGCCCGTCGTCGCGAAGGTGCGCGAATACGAGAAGGTCAATGCTGAGATCGCCGACCTCGAAGTATTGCTCGCCGACAAGGCGACGGACCGCGAGATGCGCGACCTTGCGGAAATGGAGCTGCCGGACCTGAAGGAGCGTCTCGAGGGCCTCGAAAAGGAGATGCAGATACTGCTTCTCCCGAAGGACGCCGCCGACGAGAAGAGCGCGATCCTCGAAATCCGCGCCGGCACGGGCGGCTCCGAGGCGGCGCTGTTTGCCGGCGACCTCTTCCGCATGTACGAGCGCTACGCCGCCGCGCATGGCTGGAAGGTGGAGGTCATCTCCTCCAGCGAGGGGGAAGCGGGCGGCTTCAAGGAAATCATCGCGACGATCACCGGGCGTGGCGTCTTCGCCAAGCTGAAGTTCGAATCGGGCGTTCACCGTGTCCAGCGCGTGCCGGAGACGGAGGCGAGCGGGCGTATCCACACCTCCGCCGCAACGGTTGCCGTTCTGCCGGAAGCCGAGGAAATCGACATCGAGATCCGAGCCGAGGATATCCGCATCGACACGATGCGCTCTTCCGGTGCCGGCGGCCAGCACGTCAACACGACGGACTCGGCGGTGCGCATCACCCACCTGCCGACCGGCCTCGTCGTGACGAGCTCGGAAAAGTCGCAGCACCAGAACCGCGCCAAGGCCATGCAGATCCTGCGTTCGCGGCTCTACGACATGGAGCGCCAGCGCGCCGACAGCGAGCGTTCGGCCGACCGCAAGAGCCAGGTCGGCTCCGGCGACCGTTCGGAGCGCATCCGCACCTATAATTTCCCGCAGGGCCGCGTCACGGACCACCGCATCAACCTGACGCTCTACAAGCTCGACCGGATGATGATCGGCGAAATCGACGAAGTGGTCGATGCGCTGCTGGCGGACTATCAGGCCGGCCAGCTGGCGCAGCTCGGTGAACAGGGCCGATGAGCGGCGCGACGCTCGCCGAAATGCTGGCGGCGGCGCGGCGCCGGCTTTGCGCGGCGGGCATTGCGGACGGCGCGCAGGATGCGCGGCTGCTGATCGCCGGCCTTCTCAAGCTTTCCTCCACCGCCTTTGTCACCGATGGCGCGCGCCTGCTGGATGCGTCCGAAAGAGCGATGATCGAGAATGCATTGGCGCGGCGCGTGGCGCGCGAGCCGGTGCACCGCATCCTCGGCCACCGGGCCTTTTCGCGGCTCGACCTCATGCTTTCCCCCGAAACGCTGGAGCCGAGGCCGGATACGGAAGTCCTCGTCGATGCGCTGGTGCCCCATGCGTTGAGAATGGTCGCGGGTGGCGGCTGCCGGATCCTCGATCTCGGCACGGGAACCGGCGCGATCTGCCTTGCCTTGCTCGACCTCGTGCCCGGCGCGACCGGGATCGGCGCCGATCTTTCGGCGGGGGCCCTTGAAACGGCGCGGCGCAATGCCGACATCAATGGGGTCGCCGGCCGCTTCGAGACGGTCGAGAGTGACTGGTTTGCAGCCGTGACCGGGGCATTCGACATCATCGTGTCAAATCCGCCCTATATCGTCCGCTCCGTGGTCGGAACGCTGGACGAGGACGTCCGGCTCCATGATCCGATCCTTGCGCTGGATGGCGGAGACGACGGGCTGGATGCCTATCGGGCCATCGCGGCGGGGGCAGATGCTCATCTTCGGGAAAACGGCCTGGTGGCTTACGAGATCGGCTACGACCAGAAGGATCAGGTCACCGCGATCATGCGCAAACAGGGTTTCGTGCGCATCGAGGCGGTGCAGGATCTTGGCGGCAACGACCGCGTTCTCGTCTTCACACGAGCAGGGACTGTGTGATTTTCGCTGCGCAAGTGCAGCAAATTTCGCAGCCGCAAAGAAAAGGCTTGGAATTGTGAAGGAAGCGGGATAGTTTGCGGCCACGCACTGGGCAAGAGGTCATGCGTAAGGGATTTGATCCTGTATGACCCGATCGCGAGGATTGCTCTCTCGAAGAGTTGCTAGGGTTGAGACTGCCCTGTGCGGGTACCTGTTAATTTGACGTCTTACGGCGACAGGACCACCGACCGGCGTGGTTTGCCCGCGGGTAAGGATGCTTGATCTGGCGTGTCCCGATCAAGCGTGCAGACACATGAATCATCGATACACGATACGTTAGGTGAGTGACATATGAGGCCAGGACAGCAAAACAAGCGCGGCCGCGGGCGTAACAACAACAATAATAACAACAATAACAACAACAACCACCGCAAGGGCGGCAATCCCCTGACGCGGACCTACGACAGCTCGGGTCCGGACGTGAAGATCAGGGGCACGGCCCAGCACATTGCCGAGAAATACTCTGCGCTTGCCCGGGACGCCCAGAGCGCCGGCGACCGCGTCATGGCGGAGAACTATCTCCAGCATGCCGAACACTATAACCGCATCATCGCAGCCGCGCAGGCGCAGATGCAGGATCGCTTCCCGCGTGACGAGCGTTCCGACAATGCCGACCGCGGCGATTACAACGACCGTGACGGCTTCGACCGCGATCCCGACGAAATCGATTCGACCCCCGTCGACGAGCCGGCACCCGTTGCCGCCGCTCCGGCGGAGCAGCCGGTCGTCGTCGACGGTTCCGGCCCGCAGCCGGTGATCGAGGGCACGCCCGCCGAGGTCGCCCTCGACGAGGACGCTGCCGCTCCGGCAGGCGGCCGCGCGCCGCGCCGCCGCAATGCGGCCCGCCCGCGTCGTCCGCGCCGCGGCGAAGGCCAGGCGGCCGAAGGCGATCAGCCGGCCGGTGGCGATGCCCCGGCACTGGAAGCGGCTTCGGAATAAGCTTCCGTTCCATCGATCCATTGAAGAACCCGGCCTTGCGCCGGGTTCTTGCGTTTGCGCAACCGGCGTTCCGAAAAATCTGTTTCCGCCGGCAGGCCGCTCCCTTTAATTCCGAAAATCCCTCCACCATATTCGCTTCAGGCGGTTGCCCGGCCCGAGCCGGCGACCGCATCATGAAGGGCTCGCCTTGACGGGAGCCCTATCCTGAATCGTCGACCGGTGCCTGATGGGCCGGCCGAGTTATGGAGGCAGATGATGAATATCGAAAAATACTCCGAACGCGTTCGCGGGTTCCTGCAATCCGCCCAGACCAAGGCGCTTGCGGATGGCAATCCGCAGTTCACGCCCGAACACGTTCTGAAAGTTCTGCTCGATGACGAGCAGGGCATGGCGACCTCGCTGATCGAGCGGGCCGGCGGCAATGCGCGCGAAGCGCGGATCGCCAACGACGCCGCGCTTGCCAAGCTGCCGAAGGTTTCCGGCGGCAACGGGCAAGTCTATCTCGCGCAGCCGCTCGCAAAAGTCTTTTCCACCGCGGAAGAAGCCGCCAAAAAGGCCGGTGACAGCTTCGTCACCGTTGAACGCCTGCTGCTGGCGCTTGCCATCGAGAAGTCCGCCGCGACCTCTGAAATCCTCGCCAAGGCCGGCGTGACGCCGACGTCGCTCAACCAGGTGATCAACGACATCCGCAAGGGCCGCACCGCCGATACGGCGAGCGCCGAGCAGGGCTTCGATTCGCTGAAGAAGTTCGCCCGCGACCTCACCGCCGATGCGCGGGAAGGCCGGCTCGATCCCGTGATCGGCCGCGACGACGAAATCCGCCGCACGATCCAGGTTCTGTCGCGCCGCACGAAGAACAACCCCGTCCTCATCGGCGAGCCCGGCGTCGGCAAGACCGCCATCGCCGAAGGCCTTGCGCTGCGCATCGTCAATGGCGACGTGCCGGAGAGCCTGAAGGACAAGAAGCTGATGGCGCTCGACATGGGCGCGCTGATCGCCGGTGCGAAATATCGCGGCGAGTTCGAGGAGCGCCTGAAGGCCGTGCTTGCCGAAGTGCAGGCGGAAGACGGCGAGATCATCCTCTTCATCGACGAGATGCACACGCTGGTCGGCGCCGGCAAGGCGGATGGGGCGATGGACGCCTCGAACCTCCTGAAGCCCGCGCTTGCCCGCGGTGAACTGCACTGCGTCGGCGCGACCACGCTCGACGAGTACCGCAAGCATGTCGAGAAGGATGCGGCGCTTGCTCGCCGGTTTCAGCCCGTCATGGTGGACGAGCCGACCGTCGAGGACACGATCTCGATCCTGCGCGGCCTCAAGGAAAAGTACGAGCAGCACCACAAGGTCCGCATCTCCGATTCGGCCCTCGTCGCCGCCGCGACGCTTTCCAACCGCTACATCACGGATCGCTTCCTGCCGGACAAGGCGATCGACCTGATGGACGAAGCCGCCTCGCGGCTGCGCATGCAGGTCGATTCCAAGCCGGAAGAGCTCGACGAGCTCGACCGCCGCATCATCCAGCTCAAGATCGAGCGCGAGGCCCTGAAGAAGGAGACCGACCGCTCGTCGCAGGACCGGCTCGAAAAGCTAGAGATCGACCTGGCGGCGCTGGAAGAGGAAGCCGATGCGCTGACCGCGCGCTGGCAGGCGGAAAAATCCAAGCTCGGCCGCGCCGCGGATCTCAAGCGCCAGCTCGACGAGCTGCGCAACGAACTGGCCATTGCCCAGCGCAAGGGTGAGTTCCAGCGCGCCGGCGAGCTTGCCTACGGCATCATCCCGAAGCTCGAAAAGGAGCTAGAGGAGGCCGAAGGCCGTGATGCGAGCGATATCGATCCGATGGTGCAGGAGGTCGTGACCCCCGACAACATCGCCCATGTGGTCTCCCGCTGGACGGGCATTCCCGTGGACAAGATGCTGGAAGGCGAGCGCGACAAGCTGCTGCGCATGGAAGACGAACTCGGCAAGTGGGTCGTCGGGCAAGGCGATGCCGTCCAGGCGGTCTCCCGCGCCGTCCGCCGCGCCCGCGCCGGCCTGCAGGATCCGAACCGGCCGATCGGCTCGTTCATCTTCCTCGGGCCCACCGGCGTCGGCAAGACGGAGCTGACCAAGGCGCTCGCCCGCTTCCTCTTCGACGACGAGACGGCGATCCAGCGCATGGACATGTCGGAATATATGGAGAAGCACTCCGTGGCCCGGCTGATCGGCGCGCCTCCCGGCTATGTCGGCTATGAGGAAGGCGGTGCGCTCACCGAATCCGTCCGCCGCCGGCCCTACCAGGTCGTGCTGTTCGACGAGATAGAGAAGGCGCACCCGGATGTCTTCAACGTGCTCCTGCAGGTCCTCGACGACGGCCGCCTGACCGATGGCCAGGGCCGCACCGTGGACTTCCGCAACACGATGATCATCATGACCTCGAACCTCGGTGCCGAATACCTGACGGCGCTCGGGGAGAACGAGGACAGCGATGTCGCGCGCGACCAGGTGATGGATGTCGTGAAGACGGCGTTCCGGCCCGAATTCCTGAACCGGATCGACGAGATCATCCTGTTCCATCGCCTGAGGCGGTCGGAAATGGGCGCGATCGTCGATATCCAGCTGGAGCGCCTGCGCAAGCTGCTGGTGGATCGCAAGATCGTTCTCGACCTCGACGAGGAAGCCGTGCACTGGCTGGCCGAGAAGGGATACGATCCGGTCTACGGCGCGCGTCCCCTGAAGCGGGCGATCCAGAAGCATCTTCAGGATCCGCTGGCGGAGAAGATCCTTGCCGGCGAAATCCCGGACGGCTCGATCGTCAAGGTGACGGCCGGTTCCGACCGGCTGCTCTTCTCGCCGCGCCAAAGTGCGGTGAGCAAGGCCGCCTGACGGAAGGCCATCGATAAAAAAAGAAGCGCGGGTCCCGGCCCGCGCTTTTTGCATTCCTGCCTCACCATTCTCCACAAGCCGAGGCCAGGGAGATGAGGGGGGGTACAATCCCGAATATCAGTGCGTTTCGGCCACTTCCGTCGCGTTTCCGTGGCCAAGGAGATCGTCGATGCGCTTGCGCTCGGTCCTGAACTGGGCGAGGGCCTTGCCCTCCAGCGACTTGCCGCCCGGTAGGCGGATCTTCAGCGCGTCGACCTTGTTGCCGTTGACGATCAGCTCGTAATGGAGGTGCGGGCCGGTGGAGAGGCCGGTCGTGCCGACGAAGCCGATCACCTGACCCTGCCGCACCTTCACGCCCGGCTTGATGCCCTTGGCGATCGCGCTCTGGTGATTGTAGGAGGAGACGTAGCCGTTGGCGTGGCGGATCAGCGTCTGGTTGCCGTAGCCGCCGGAATCCCAGCCCGCCTTCTCGACGACGCCGTTGCCCGCCGCGATGATCGGCGTGCCGCGCGGTGCCGCCCAGTCGACGCCGGTATGCATGCGCGAGAAGCCGAGGATCGGGTGGCGCCGCATGCCGAAGCCGGAGCGGAACACGCCGTTCGGAACCGGATTGCGCAGCAGGAACTGTCGGATGCTCTTGCCGTCCTCGTCATAATAATCGACCGAGCCGTCTTCCGGGTCCTGGAAGCGGTAGACCCGCGTTTCCGTGTCGCCGAACCTGGCGTCGAGGAAGAGGATTTCGGAATCCTCCGTCGCTGCGCCGCTCTCGTCGGTGACGGAGAAGAAGGCCTCCAGCGAATCCGTCGGGCGGAGCTGGGCCTGGAAATCGACATTGCTGGCGAGGACGCGGATGATTTCCGCCGTCATGTCCTGGCCCATGCCGTAGGAGAGGGCGGCCCGGTAGATGCCGTCATAGACGCGGGGCAGGTCGCGGCCGGCGATGATCGTCGGCCGGCCGTCGTCGTCGAAAGCCGTCGCCACGGCGTCGAGCGCCGGCGGCTCGGCCCCGCTGACGAAGCGGCCATTGTCGTCGATCGCGGCGGTCACGACATGGCGGCCGCGCGAATAGACGCTGGCGCGCACGATGTTCGCTTCCTTGGCCTTCTGGGAAACGCAGATGCGCAGCACGTCGCCTTCGGCGAGCTGCCTGCTGCCGAGCTGGTCCGCCAGATAGGAGGCAAGGTCGTCGGCCTGGGCCTTGGTATAGCCCGCCGCCGTCATGATCTCGTCGATATCGGCGGTCCGCCGCACCGGGATCACGTCGTCGGCATATTCGGTGTCGTCCGGCGTCAGCGTATCGAAGGTCGACACGCTCATGTTCTCCTCGACGATGCGGGCGGTCAGGCCCATCAGGTCGATATCGGAACTGTCGGAGGCAAAGCGCTGCGGGTCGACATAATAAAGCGAGGCGACCTGCGTGCTGCCGTCGGTGAGCACCGAACCGTTGGTGCGCACGTTCTCCTCGACCTCTTCGATCGACATCTGGTCGGCGAAGTCGAGCGCCGAGCCGCCGGTCGGGAAGGCGTCCGTCTGGAGCGCGACTTCCGATTCGACGTCCGAACCGTAGATCGTGCCCATGCGCGAGGCGGGCGCGGCATCCTTGCCGTTGGTGGAGAAGATCGCGAGAGGATCGAAGCGCGGATAGTCCTCGCTCGTCGCGTGGTTCGCGGCGAGCGCCATCTTCACATGGGCGAAGGGCTGCCGGCGCACCACTTCCTTCTCGCCGTCATGGATCATGGTGGAGATTTCCATGATCTTCTTGTCGGACGGCTTGGCGACGATGGCCGGTTCCAGCACGCGCTCGCCGCGCCGTGCCGTCTCGCCGGTCTTGTTCGTCTGCTTCGGGGTGATGAGGGCGGCGAAGGCTTCGGCCGGAATGGCAAGCTGCTGGCGCCCGTCGAGTGCCGCGAAGAGAGCGACGCCCATCAGGATCGACGAGGTGATGCCCGTCAGGAAGGTGCCAGAAAGCCAGCGCAGGGAGATTTCGCGGCGGTCGGGCGCCTTGCGCCCGTCGGCGAGTATCGGCGGCTCGTTGCCGAGAGATCGGATCATGTTCCGGGATGTGGTCATGCCGATATGCTTCGCCCTGTGTCGCCGATTTCATTTTCAGCGCGGGAAGATGCACGCAGGAGTGCCCGCGAGTCAAATCACGCAAGTTCAGTCACTCCTCTAGAGGCGGGGAATGTGAAATTCTGAGGGCAATCGGGCCGTTAGAGAGGGGATGAAGGGCAGAATGCCAGGAAATCCAGGGCATTCTGCGGGTAAATGAAAGCCAAACGCATTTTTTCGAAGAAAATTTCAAAAAACTGTCACAGGC
>NZ_JBVAPC010000013.1:0-67349 GCF_055330205.1 Shinella sp. R2-11
TAGCGCCTCGGGGGGCTCGCCTTCCATGCGGCGCAGGATGTATCGGCCGAGCAGTTCGCTCGGCTCGTGGATCGGCAGGTAGTAGGTGGTGATCGGCGGGGCGAAGTATTGGCTGACATTGAGGTCGTCGGTCGCGTTGATCACGGCGTCGCGGCCGTGGACGAGGCCGCGCTCGTGGAAGCCGGAGAAGGCGCCGAGGGCCGAGGCTTCGTTGGCGCAGATATAGGCGGTCGGCGAGTTCGGCAGGGCGGACATGGCAAGGACGTTCTCGCGGCCGAAGGCGGGCGTCAGGTGGCCGTGGGCGACGAGGGCGGGGTCGAAGGGGAGCCCGGCGGCTTTGAGAGCCTCGCGGTAGGCGGCAAGGCGGGTGATGGCGTAGCTGAGTTCGGCCATGGGGTTGACGAGGGCGATGCGGCGGTGGCCGCGTTCGGCGAGGCGGGCGACGGAGTGGCGGATCATCCGCGCGTTGTCGGCGTCGACGAAGGCGTGCGGGGCATTGTGCAGCGTGATGCCGTAGGTGACGAAGGGGAAGTCCGCCTCCTGCATGATGCGCACGCGCGGATCGTCCGCGCGGGTGCCGGAGACGATGATGCCGTCGGCCTTCTTCAAGGAGACGATCTGGCGGATGGTGGCGAGGCTCTCCTCGAAATTGCGCACGGCATAGAGCGAGACGCGGTAGGGGCTATCCTCCAGCGCCCAGGAGATGCCGCTGAGAAGCTGGGCGTATTCGACGCCCTCCCATTCGTTCTGCTTGGGGCCGGGCGCGGTCATGATGGCGGCGACCTGGTAGGTCCTGCCGGTGCGAAGCTGCACGCCATGCATGTTGAGCTGGTAGCCGACGCGCTTTGCGACGGCCACCACGATGGCGCGCGTTTCCGGCCGCACCTGCGGGCTGTCGTTCAGCGCCTTCGACACGGTGGCGATCGAAAGGCCCGTCTCCTGCGCGATGGTCTTGATCGTAGGTCTTGGCATCGCGTCCCGCCTGGCTCGTCTTCCCTCGCCTCGCGCGAAGGCCATTAAACGTCTATCGCACGATAAAAACGTTTAACTTTATTGTAAAGGGCGAAAAGACCGGCCTCAACCGGCGCGGAAATGCTTGGAGAGCTTGAGGCCCTGCGCCTGGTAGTTGGAGCCGAGGCCGGAGCCGTAGAGCCCTGCCGGCGCCTCCAGCATATGCTCGTAGACGAGGCGGCCGACGATCTGGCCATGCTCCAGGATGAAGGGCACCTCGTGGCTGCGCACCTCCAGCACCGCGCGGCTGCCGGAGCCGCCGGCGGGGGCGTGGCCGAAGCCGGGATCGAAGAAGCCGGCATAGTGCACGCGGAACTCGCCGACGAGCGGGTCGAAGGGCGTCATCTCGGCGGCGTAGAGCGGCGGGACATGCACGGCCTCGCGCGAGACGAGGATGTAGAACTCGTCCGGATCGAGGATCAGCTCGTTGCGGCCGCGGCTGAACAGCGGCTCCCAGAAATCGAAGATATCGTGCTGGTTCTTGCGGTCGACATCGACGACCGAGGTGTGGTGCTTGCCGCGATAGCCGATGAGGCCGTCCGGGCCGGTGCCCTTGAGGTCGATGGAAAGCGCGATGCCGCCGCCGGAAACGTTCGGCGTCTCGCTGGCGACGAGCGTGTCCGAGGCATGCAGCGCCAGCAGCTCGCTTTCGCCGAGCAGGGCATTGCCGCTGCGGAAGCGGATCTGCGACAGGCGCGAGCCGCGGCGCACGACGATGGGGAAGGTGCGCGGCGAGATTTCCAGATAGAGCGGGCCGGAATAGCCGGCGGGGATCTTGTCGAATTCCTGCGCGCGGTCGGTGATGACACGGGTGAAGATATCGAGGCGTCCGGTGGAGCTCTTGGGGTTCGCTGAGGCGGCGAGGTCCGCCGGCAGGTCGAGGCTTTCCATCAGCGGGACGATGTAGACGCAGCCGGTTTCCAGCACCGCGCCCTCGGAAAGGTCGATGACGTGCAGTTGCAGCCGGTCGAGCTTGTCGGCGACGAGATGGGAGGGGCCCGGCAGGAAGCTGGCGCGCACGCGAAAGGCCTTCGCGCCGAGGCGAAGGTCGAGGCTTGCCGGCTGGATCTGGTCGTCGTCCAGCGCCGCCTCGCTCTTCAGCCTGCCGCTTTCGAACAAGCCGCGAATGGCGTTGTCCGCCAGAATGCCCGTGCTGCGCGTCGCAGAAGCCATGGTCGTACCGTCCCTCTCAGAGGGCTCGCACAAAACCAAATGCCGGCAATTGACGCAAGCGCGGGGCCGCAGTATTAGCAGATTATCCCGTGGTGATTTGGCCGGCCGGCTTGCAGCCACGTAAAACAAGTAGCTAAAAAGGCCGGGTATTCAAACCGGCCTGCTTTCGCGGCCGGTTTTTTTGTTTGAAGGCGACGATCACATGAGCAAGTCCTGGCGCCCGGCCACCCAACTCGTTCACGGCGGAACCACCCGCTCCCAGCATGGCGAAACCGCGGAAGCGATCTTCCTGACGCAAGGCTTCGTCTACGACACCTCGGCGGCGGCCGAAGCCCGCTTCAAGGGAGAGACGGACGGCTTCATCTACGCCCGCTATGCGAGCCCCACCAACGACATGTTCGAAAAGCGCATGTGCCTCTTGGAAGGCGCGGAAGACGCCCGTGCCACCGCCTCCGGCATGGCCGCCGTCACCGCCGCCATCCTCTGCCAGCTGAAAGCCGGCGACCATATCGTCGCGGCCCGCGCGCTCTTCGGCTCCTGCCGCTGGGTGGTCGAGACGCTGGCGCCGAAATACGGCATCGAATGCACGCTGGTCGACGGCCGCGACCTTGCCAACTGGGAAAAGGCGATCCGGAAGAATACCAAGGTGTTCTTCCTCGAAAGCCCGACCAACCCGACGCTGGAAGTGGTCGACATTGCCGGCGTGGCGAAGCTCGCCAACCAGATCGGCGCGAAGGTCGTGGTCGACAATGTCTTCGCGACCCCGCTCTTCCAGAAGCCGCTGGAACTCGGCGCGCATATCGTCGTCTATTCGGCCACCAAGCATATCGACGGGCAGGGCCGGTGCCTTGGCGGCGTCGTGCTCTCCGACAAGGAGTGGATCGCCGAGCACCTGCAGGATTATTTCCGCCACACCGGCCCCGCCATGTCGCCGTTCAATGCCTGGACGCTGCTGAAAGGCATCGAGACGCTGCCGCTGCGCGTCAGGCAGCAGACGGAGAATGCGAGCCGCCTCGCCGATTTCCTCGCCGACCAGAGCCAAGTCGCCCGCGTGATCTACCCCGGCCGCAAGGACCATCCGCAGGCGGACATCATCGCCCGGCAGATGTCGGGCGGCTCGACGCTCGTCTGCTTCGAGCTGAAGGGCGGCAAGGACGCGGCCTTCGCGCTGCAGGATGCACTGGAGGTGGTGAAGATCTCCAACAATCTCGGCGACGCCAAGAGCCTCATCACCCATCCCGCCACGACGACGCACAAGAACCTGACGGACGAGGCCCGCGCCGAACTCGGCATCTCGCCCGGCACCGTGCGCTTCTCCGCCGGCATCGAGGACAGCGAGGACCTGCTGGAGGATTTCGCGCGGGCGCTTTCCAGGGTCGGGGCGTAAAAACCCACACGCACATCAGAACGACAGGAGGCACCGGCATGCGCGCGGCGCCTTCTTCATGCCGGGGGAAGCGACAGCCTCTCCTCCGCCATGGTCGGACCTGAACCGACCATCCATGCCAAAAGACATGGCGTGCATGGGGCGTGGATTCCCGGGGCGAGCCCTGAGATGACCGTGGTGGGTGTGGCTCCCCTCTCCTCCGTCACGGAGAGGGTTCAGTTCCCCACGCTTCGAACGCATCGAGGCGCTCCGCGCCCCCCTCGCATGTTCTTGACGAAGCCACATTCCTGTAGAATAGCTGAACCTAATAAATTCCAAGGCATTCCCATGTATCGTGCGCTGACCCGCGACATCGAAGTGACCGTAGAGCCATATTATCTGGCCGATCAGTCCGATCCCGACGACAGCCGCTATGTCTGGGGATACCGCGTCGTCATCTCCAACCATTCCGACGTCGCGGTGCGGCTGATGACGCGCTACTGGCACATCACCGACCAGAACGGACAGGTGGACGAGGTCAACGGGCCGGGCGTCATCGGCGAGCAGCCGGTGCTGCGGCCGGGCGATACCTACGAGTATTCCTCCGGCTGCCCGCTGGAGACGCCGTCGGGCATCATGTTCGGGCGATATCGCATGGAGGCTGAGACGGGCGAGGCTTTCGACGTCGCCATCCCGGCATTCTCGCTGGATACGCCGGGGCAGGTGCGCACGCTGAATTAAAGGCCCCCTCTGCCTGCCTTCTCCCCCACAAGGGGGGGGAGAAGGCAGGCGGCTTGCTCATCGTTCAAAATGGAATGCAAAGGGTGCGGCAGGTTAAGTCCCTCCCCCTTGCGGGGAGGGATTTAGGGAGGGGTCTTCCCTACTGCGGCAGGACTTCCGCCGCCTCGAAGCGATAGGTCGTCGAGCAGAACTCGCAGGTCACCGCGATCTCGCCCTTGTCGTCCGCCGTATGGGCGATCTCCTCGGCGCTGAGGCCGGCAAGGACCCCTTTCAGCTTCTCGCGCGAGCAGGAGCAGCGGTCGAAGACCTGCTGCGGCTGGTAGACGCGCACGCCGCGCTCGTGGAAGAGGCGGTAGAGCAGCCGCTCGGTGCCGACATTGGGATCGGTCAGCTCGTCGGCGTCGATCGTCTCGACCATGGTCTTGGCTTCCGCCCAGTTGTCGTCGTCGTCGATCCTGTCGCCGGCCTCGTCGCCGTCGCCGCCGGGAAGATCGGCCTGGCGCATGCGCTCCGGCGAGGACGGCAGGAACTGCGCGACCATGCCGCCCGCGCGCCAGCGATGGCGGGCCTTGCCGGCCTCGTCGCGGTCGTAGAGCTCCGCGACGCCGAGGCGCACCTTGGTCGGAATCTGTTCCGACTGGCGGAAATAGACGCCGGCGATCTCTTCCAGCGTGTGGCCGTCGAGCGGAACGATGCCCTGGTAGCGCTGAGTATGCGCGCCCTGATCGATGGTGAAGGCGAGGATGCCCTTGCCGAGCAGCTCGTGCGGCTCCGTTCGGCCTTCGGCGACGGCGGCCTCCAGCGCGGCCTCGTCGAAGCGGGCATAGGCGCGCACGTTCTCCGGCGCGGAGAAGTCGGCGACGAGCAGGTCGACGGGGCCGTCGCCCTTGGTCTGGACGATCAGCTTGCCTTCGAATTTCAGCGAGGTGCCGAGCAGCACGGTGAGCGTGATCGCCTCGGCCAGAAGGCGGGCGACGGGCGCGGGGTAATCGTGCCGCCCGAGAATGCCGTCGAGCATCGGGCCGAGCTGCACGGCCCTGCCGCGCACATCGAGGCCTTCCACCTGGAACGGCAGGACATGATCGTCGCCGGCAAAGCCGGGCTCACCGAGTTTCAGGGCGTTTTCAGCCATCATCGTTCTGCTCCTTGCACGCCGCCGCGCCGCGGGCCTTGCGCCCCGCCACGTCCGACAGCGTCTATCGTGATTTCGCGCTCCTGCCGCCCGATCATTCCATACCGGGCGGGCAAGCGCCAGAGACGACGCCTTCCGGCGCCGGGTGTCGGCACCTAGATCGTGCGTGCCCTCACATATTTCAAGGCCGCGTCAGACGGCGCCGAAGCACCAGGCAAGGATCGACTTCTGCGCATGCAGGCGGTTCTCCGCCTCGTCGAAGACCACGGACTGCGGGCCGTCGATCACCTCGTCGGTCACTTCCTCGCCGCGATGGGCGGGCAGGCAGTGCATGAAGAGCGCATCCTTGTCGGCGCGCGCCATGAGCTGCTTGTTGACCTGGTAGGGCTGGAAGATGTTGTGGCCGCGGGCGCGATGCTCCTGGTTCATCGAGACCCAGCAATCGGTGACGATGAGATCGGAGCCATCGGCGATGGCTTCCGGGTCATGGCCGAGTAGGATATTGCCGCCATTGTCGCGCGCCCAGTTGAGGATCTTGTCATCCGGCTCGGAGCCCATCGGCACGGCCATCTTCATCGTGTAGCCGAAGCGGGCGGAGCCCTCGACGAAGGAGTGCAGCACGTTGTTGCCGTCGCCCATCCAGGAGAAGGTCTTGCCCTTGGCCGGGCCTCGATGCTCCTCGAAGGTCATGATGTCGGCCATGATCTGGCAGGGATGGGTGAGGTCCGTCAGGGCGTTGATGACTGGCACGGTGGCGTGCTCGGCAAGCTCCAGCAGGCGCGCATGATCGGTCGTGCGGATCATGATGGCGTCGACATAGCGCGACAGGACCTTGGCCGTGTCGCCGATGGTCTCGGCGCGACCGAGCTGCATTTCCGTGCCCGACAGGAACAGCGTCTCGCCGCCGAGCTGGCGCATGCCGACGTCGAAGGAGACGCGGGTTCGGGTGGAGGGCTTCTCGAAGATCATCGCCAGCATCTTGCCGGCGAGCGGCTTTGCCTCCGTGCCGGCCTTGCTGGCGGCCTTGCGGCTGTGCGCGTCGTCCATGATGACGCGGAGATCGCTTTCCGAAACGGCGGAAAGATCGAGAAAATGCTTGGCCATGATGTGTCCTGTCTGTCCCAGTCCCTTAAGCGGCCTTCACGGCCGCCGTCAGCTTTTCTGCCGCCCGCTCGATGCGGGCGAGCCCCTCGCGCGCCTCGTCCGCCGTGACGACCAGCGGCGGCAGCAGGCGCAGCACGTTGTCGCCGGCCGGCACGGCGAGCAGGTTTTCCGCCCGCACGGCCTTGAGCAGGTCGGCGACCGGAACCTTCGCCTTGATGCCGAGCATCAGGCCCTCGCCGCGGATATCCTCGATGACCTCGGGGAAGCGGTCCTTCAGCGCCGCGAGCCCCTGGCGGAAGACCAGCGCGACGTCGCGCACATGCTGGAGGAAGCCGTCCTCGAGGACGACGTCGAGCACCGCATTGCCGACCGCCATGGCGAGCGGGTTGCCGCCATAGGTCGAGCCATGCGTGCCGGCGACCATGCCGGCGGCAGCCTCGTTCGTGGCAAGGCAGGCGCCGAGCGGGAAACCACCGCCGATGCCCTTGGCGATGGCCATGATGTCGGGCGCGACGCCCGCGCTCTCATGGGCGAAGAGGCGGCCGGTGCGGCCGACGCCCGTCTGCACCTCGTCGAGGATGAGCAGCAGGCCGTATTCGTCGCAGAGCCGGCGCAGCTCCTGCATGAATTCCTTCGGCACGGGGCGAAGGCCCCCCTCGCCCTGCACGGGCTCGATGAGGATCGCCGCCGTCTCCTCGGTGATCGCATCCCTGACGGCCGCGATGTCGCCGAAGGGCAGCTTCAGGAAGCCCGGGGCCTTGGGGCCGAAGCCCTCGATATATTTCTCCTGCCCGCCGGCCGCGATGGTGGCGATGGTGCGGCCGTGGAAGGCGCCCTCGAAGGTGAGGATATGGTACTTGCCGGGATGGCCCTTGGCGAAGTGGTAGCGCCGCGCCGTCTTGATGGCGCATTCCAGCGCCTCGGCGCCCGAATTGGTGAAGAACACCTTGTCGGCGAAGGTCACCTCCGTCAGCCGGCGGCCGAGGCTTTCCTGACCCGGGATCTCGTAGAGGTTCGACAGGTGCCAGACCTTGTCGGCCTGATCCTTCAGCGCGGCGACGAGATGCGGATGGGCGTGGCCCAGCGAATTGACGGCGACGCCGGCGGCGAAATCGAGATATCGCTCGCCATCCTCGGTGACGAGCCACACGCCCTCCCCGCGCGCAAACCGGAGCGGTGCACGCATATAGGTTTCATAGAGCGGCGCGGCATCGGCCATGGGGCGGATCCTCCGAAAAGAGATGCGGAAAAACGGGTCTCAGTCTTGACTTTTCCGGTCACCAGAAAAATCAAAAGCCGCCTTTCGGCGGCATGCCGCACTATCGGCATTTCCCCCCGGCCTGTCAACAAAATCGCGGGGCCGAAATGCCGCTGAACCTGCCGCAAGGTGAGGATTCACGGCACGCGCGGAAGGTGTCGCTATCGAGTCACACCCGACCAGCAAGTTGGGGAAAACTTAGAAATCGATTCGCGCCGATTCCCGCGACTCTTGTCACGGAGTCGCCCGGTCTCTAGGTTAAAGACCAATTACTAGACTGCATGCGGCGGAACTAGTCACCAAAAGAGTCAAGGCGTTCAGGTCCCGGACCCGTCCGGGGCGCGATGACGGATTCGCGCATTGCGTGCGCCGAACGGAGACGAGAGATGAACTGGACAGACGAGCGCGTCGAGAAACTCAAGAAGCTCTGGAGCGAAGGCCTGAGCGCGAGCCAGATCGCAGCCCAGCTCGGCGGCGTGAGCCGCAACGCCGTCATCGGCAAGGTGCACCGGCTGAACCTGCCGGGCCGCGCCAAGGCCGGCGGAACGCAGACCGCCTCGCGCCCGAAGCGTCCGGCAGCGGCGACCCCGCGTCCGTCGAACTTCGCCGCCCGCCCCGTCGCTGCCCGCCCGGCCGCCCGTCCCGCCGGCAACGCGCTGACCAAGGAAGAGCTCGACGCCGATTTCGACATGCAGAGCGCACAGCTTCCGGTTCCGGCCAACGGCAACAACGGCGTCGTCGTGCCGATGTCGCGCCGCCTGGAACTGACGCAGCTCACCGAGCGCACCTGCAAGTGGCCGATCGGCGACCCGCTGAACGACGACTTCCACTTCTGCGGCAACGAGTCCCCGGACAATTCGCCCTACTGCACCTACCACCAGCGCCTCGCCTACCAGCCCTCGGCCGAGCGCCGCCGGATGCGCTGATCGCGCGGATGCGAAGCGGGGCCTGGCATTGCCGGGCCGATAGATCGAAGGCCGGATCATCGTCAGATGATCCGGCCTTTTTGTTCGCGGGAAGGCTGTAGAGGCTTTGCCCTCTCAGGCAAGGCCGATTTCCTTTGCCCAGGGCGGGTTGGCACCGGCTCTGGAGACGGTGACGGCGGCGGCCTTGGCGCCGAGCGCCAGCGCCTTTGCAATCTGGTCTTCGGAGAGCCTTGCCACCTGTTGCTTGGTGAGCAGGTTCTGCATCTTCAGCGAGGCGAGCACGCCCGCATCGAAAGTGTCGCCGGCGCCGACCGTGTCGACCACCGTCACGCGCTCGCTCGGCACCGTGACCTTGTAGTCCGCCGTATAGCCGACCGCGCCTTCCGCGCCGCGCGTCACGACGACGAGCTTCGCGCCGTGGTGCAGCCAGTGGCGGGCGAGCGCATCCTCGTCGCCTTCGAGGCCGAACCAGGCGAGGTCCTCGTCGGAGAACTTCACGATGTCGGACATGGCCGCCATGCGGCGGATGCGCCCCATATGGGCGTCCTTGTCCTTGATGAAGCCGGGGCGGATGTTCGGGTCGAGCGAGATGACGCGCTTTTCGTGCTCGCGCGCCAGCAGCGCCTCGTAGGTAGAGCCGCAGGGCTCGGGAATGAGGCTGATGGCGCCGAAATGCAGCGCCTCGCAATCCTCGCCGAGAACCGGGAGTTCGGCCTCGGTGATCATGCGGCCGGCGGTGTTCTCGTCGTAGAAGGCATAGGTCGCGTGGCCGTCGACCAGCTTGACGAAGGCGACGGTGGTCGGGCGCGACAGCGTGGCGCAATAGCTGTAGTCGACGCCGCTCTCGCCCAGCGTCCGGCGCAGGATATCGCCCATCATGTCGTCGGAAAGGCCGGTGAAGAAGCCGGCCGGAACGCCGAGGCGGCCGAGCGCGATCGCAGTGTTGAAGATCGCGCCGCCCGCGTAGGGCGCATAGGCATCCTCGCCGAGCGTCGTCGTCCGCGGCAGCATGTCGATCAGCGCTTCACCACAACACAGGATCATCCGGTATCCTCCAATCGGAATTTCAATCGATTTAAACGATCGCCACCGAAAGCGCCAGCGATTTTTACGCGGTCGGCAGTTCCGCGACGCCGCCATGCCTGGCCGACCAGGCGAGCGGCGCATCGAAGAAGGCCTCGACGGAGGCGAGCGTCGCGTCGTCGAAGAGCTTTTCCTTGCGGGCGACGGCGAGCACGTCGCGCCAGGTGGCGATGTGGTGCAGCTTGACGCCGCCATTGGCATAGCGTGCCTCGGCTTCCCTGAAGATGCCGTAGTAGAAGAGCGACATGCCGTGCTCGACCACGCCGCCGGCCGCGCGGATGGCGTCGATGAAGGTGAACATGGAGCCGCCGACCGTCACGAGGTCCTCGATGACGAGGACGCGCGCGCCCTCCGCCATCACGCCCTCGATCTGGGCGTTGCGGCCATGGCCCTTCGGCTTCTTGCGCACGTAGATCATCGGCAGGCCGAGGCGGTCGGCCAGAAGCGCGGCGAAGGGAATGCCCGCCGTCTCGCCGCCGGCAATCACGTCGAAGCGCTCGAAGCCGGCATTGCGGGTGACGGTCGCAGCGGCGAAATCCATGATGGCCGAGCGGATGCGCGGATAGGAGAGCAGCTTGCGGCAGTCCATGTAGACTGGCGAGGCCATGCCGGAGGCGAGCTTGTAGGGCTCTTGCGGGCGGAAGTGCACCGCCTTGATCTCCCACAGCATGCGGGCCATCAGCTCCGCCATCACGTCTCGGTCCGGAAAGGAATTGGAAAACATCGGCATCTCCCGCATGACTGTCTTTGCCTGCGCATAGCAGCAAGAGCGGCGGCTTTCCAGCGGATGCACGGCCCCCAGGACGGAAAAACCCTCCCCGGCGGGCCGGGAAGGGTTCTGGAGGATCAGAATATGGCTGTCGTTCAGGCCGCGGCGCGGCGAGCGTCGAGCGAGATGGAGCCCGGGCCGAAGGCGGCAAGCACGAGGAAGCCGCCGGCGATCGTGATGTTCTTCCACATCATCAGGCCGTTGAAGACGGTCAGCAGGCCGTTTGCGCCTTCCGGAAAATCCGGAACGTTGATCGTGCCGCTGTGGAAGACGAGGGCGGTGAAGACGCAGAAGACGGCGAGAAGGTAGGCGGTGATCTTCGTCTGGAAGCCAACGAGGATGAAGAGGCCGGCGACCAGCTCGAAGAGGCCGGCGATGTAGGCGAGCGCGGTGGCGGCCGGGAGGCCCGCCCCGGCGATCATGCCGGCGGTGCCCGACGGATCGATCAGCTTGGGATAGCCCGACGTGATGAACATGAGGGCGAGGAGGATGCGTCCGACGAGGACGACGGCGTTCTGCGGCATGGAAAGCTCCTGAGGCTTCGGTGTTTGCGTTGGCGAGAGAGATACCAGCTTTCCCGCGTCAAACTAGTCGGGCACCTGGGAGACAGATCGTTCTCTTTTTGTGAACGATCTCCTGTTCCCGGCGGAACAGAAGCGCACCGCGCTTCATGCGAGAAGGAGGCACCCCACCTGCCCCCTCCCTCTCGGAGACGCCATGCGCCCCTTGCTTTCCGCCCTCGTCCTTGCCGCCGCCACCTTCGCCCTCACCGATCCGGGGAAGGCCGGCAATCCCGGCGAGGGCTATTACGGCCACTACCAGCAGAACTGCATCACCAAGCGCATCCGCACGGCCGATGCCTATGGCCGGATCGTCACCAAGCGGGTGCGCATCTGCCAGTAGCGCGCCGCCCGCCACCAACCGCAGGGCGTCGCTCTTTTCTGTTGCAAGCGCCAGGCGGCTGGGCGAAGATTTCCCCACGAGGCGCCCGCTCCGTCAGCGGCCGGGGGAAAGCGGTTATGAACGAGATCAACAGGAGTGCTGCGTTCTGGCGTTCCTTTCCGATTTTCGAGGGGTTCGGCAAGGAAACGATCGGCGAGGTCGCGGCCATCGCAACCTACCGCAAATGGCCGGCCGGCACCGTCATCTTCCAGCGCGGCGACGAGGGCACCTATCTCATCGCGCTCGTTTCCGGCCGCATCAAGCTCTCGCTGATCACGCCGCAGGGCAAGGAACTGTCGCTGCGCCAGTTGGAGCCCGGCGCGGTGCTCGGCGAATTGGCGATCCTCGACGGCCAGCCGCGCTCGGCCGATGCCACGGCGGCCGTCGCCACGGAAGGCTATGTGATCTCCAAGCGCGACTTCCTCGACCTCATCGCGCGCCATCCGGCCGCCGCGCAGGCCATCATCCACTATCTCTGCACCAAGCTGCGCGAGACGACGGAGCAGCTCGAGACCATCGCGCTCTACGATCTCGACGCCCGCGTCGCCCGCTTCTTCCTGGCGACGCTGCGCACCATCCACGGCGAGGAACTGCCGGACAGCGCCAATCTCCAGCTTTCGCTGAGCCAGACGGAGATCGCCGGCATCCTCGGCGCCAGCCGGCCGAAGATCAACCGCTCCATCCTGATGCTGGAAGAGGCCGGCGCCATCCGCCGCAGCGACGGCATCATCCATTGCCATGTCGGCCGGCTCTACGGCATCGCCGAGCCGGATGATGCATAGGCCACCGGCCAGATGATCGCCAAGAAATACAGGCCCCTTGCCGCCGGCGTCGCCGCCAGCCTTGCCGGCGCGCTCGCCCTCTTCGCCCTCGGCGAGACGGCGCTGGAGCGCCAGCGCGAATCCTATTTCGATGCACTCACGCAGGCGATGCCGACGGCGCAGAGCGACCGGATCCTCGTCGTCGACATCGACCGCAAGGCCTTCCAGGGCGCGCCGAACAAGGACTGGACGCGGGCCGAAACGGCCGCTTTGGTCGACCGGCTCGCGGCGGCAAGGCCGGCGGCCGTCGCCTTCGATTTCATCTTCAGCACGGATTGCGCGGCGGAAGAGCCGGCCAATGCCGCCCTTGCCGGCGCCATCGGCCGGGTGCCGACCGTGCTCGGCTTCCTCATCGGCGAGACGCCGGACGGCGCGCCGCATCCCGTTCCCAAGCTCGCCCTGCAGCGGCCGGTCGGCGTGCCGGACCTCTGGTTCATCGAGGGGACGGAGAGCTCCTGCGTCTTCCTGCAGGACAGGTCCACGGCGGCGGCCGCCGCCTTCCTCGTCGGCGATGAGGATGCCGTGGTGCGCCGCGTGCAGGCCTATGCCATCGTCGGCAATGCGGCCTATCCGGCGCTCGGCGTGGAGGCCGCCCGGCTTGCGGCGGGCGCGCATACGCCCGTCCTCGGCGGCAATCCCGCCTGGCTGCGGCAGGATTCGCGCATCCTGCGGCTCGACGAGGACGGCAGCCTGCGCTTCGTGGCGAGCGGCCCCGCAGCTATCGCCGCGCGCACCTTCTCAGCCGGCGACGTGGTTGCCGGGCGCGTGCCGGCCGAGCGGATCGCCGGCAAGGTGGTGCTGATCGGCAGCAGCCTGCCCAATCTCGGCGGACTTCGCACCAGCGCCTCCATGACCCTCGAACCCTCCGTGCAGATCCATGCGGACGTGGCGAACGCCATCCTCACCGACCGCATCCCGACGCGGGACCTCGGCCTCCTGCCGCTGGAAGCCGGCTTTGCCTTCCTTGCCGGGGCGGCGGCGGCGCTCGCGGCGGCGCGGCTGCGGCCGGTCGGCGCGGCGGTGGCCGGCATCGGCCTCATCGGCCTCGTCTTCGGCGCTTCCGTGCTGCTCTATGCGCGCACGGCGCTGCTTTCGGATGCGGTTGGCATCTCGCTGATCGTGGCGACGGCGGCGCTCGTCACCGGCCTCCTGCAATATGCCCATGTGCGCCGCGCCGAGGCGACGGCCCGCCTGCGCTTTGCGCAATACCTGCCGCAATCCGTCGTCTCGCGCTATATCGACAATCCCGACCTCGGGCGCGTGGCGGGCGAGGAACGGCAGGTGACGGCGCTCTTCACCGATATCGAGGGCTTTTCCGCGCTCGCCCAGAAGATCGGGCCGCACGACCTCGTCAGGCTGCTCGACATCTACTTCTCCGAGGTGAACGCCCTCGTCGCGCGCCATGGCGGCATGGTGGACAAGGTGGTGGGCGATGCGGTGCATGCGCTCTTCAACGCGCCGGACGATCTCGACCGGCATGTCGACAAGGCGCTCGCCTGCGCCGACGAGATCCGCACCCTGACGGAGGAGATGCGCCGCCGCCCCGCCTTCCTCGACAAGGATTTCGGCCGCACGCGCATCGGCGTCGAGACGGGCATGGCGGTGCTGGGGGAAGTGGGGACCGGCGGCAAGCTCGACTATACAGCCCATGGCGATGCGGTGAACCTCGCCGCGCGGCTGCAGGATGCCAACAAGTTCCTCGGCACGCAGATCTGCGTCGGCCCGCGCGCGGCCGGCGAGACCGGCCGCACGCTGCGCGCCATCGGCAGCCACGAGATCCGCGGCTTCGGCACGATGGCGCTTTTCACGCTGGATTAACGGATGCCGACACTCGCATAGGCCTCGCGGATGCGGGCCTTGCCCCATTGCGTGACCGCGCCGGGTGCCTCGCCCGGCGCCCGGATTTCGACGCCCTCGCCGCGGCCGACCGCCTTCATCACGCCGCCGCCCGTCACCTCGACGCGGCCGTGCTCGACGAAGACGGCGAAGACGCCGCGATTGGGGCCGGCGAAGAATTTCGTGCCGCGCACGCCGATCATGCCGAAGGCGGTGCGCATGGTGAGGTCGATCTTGGCGAGGCCTTCCGGCCGGTCGAAGACCATCTGCCCGGTGCCGAGCTCGATGGTGCCGCCCTGGCCGGCGATGAAGGTGTCGATCAGGAGTTCCGTCTCACTGCCGAGCAGGAGGCTGGTATCCTCGCCGAGGGCGAGTTCCGCGAAGCTCTCCTTGCCCGTCGAGACGAAGTCGCGGTCCATCAGGCTCGCGCCGGCCTTCAGGCCCTCCAGACGGTTCGCCTGACGGCGGCTGACATTGCCGGTGATCTCGACGGCCTTGCCGATGATCGCATTGGCCTGCGTGGCACGGATGCCGATGCCCGTCAGCGCCAGCGCGCCGCCGGCGATGAAGAGCCTTCGGCTGACAAGAATGGGGCTCAGGGCGTTGAGCGTTCGCATCGGGGTGCCTTTCGCGGACGGGCCGGAAACGGATTGGACCTCACGGAGGCCGGCGCGTCAATCGCACGCCGCCCTCCCGGACACTCTTATGCGCTTTCGCTGCCGCCGCCTCTGTTCCCGGGGAAACAGGGCGGGGCCAGAGGCCTTAGCGGATCTCGCCGGCCTGCGGGCCCCAGGTATCCGTCATGGCGAAACCTTCCGCCAGCGGATCGGTCGGATCGAGCGCGATCTGGTGCAGGCCGAAGGTCCAGCCGCGGCCGGTGATGGTGGGGATGATGGCCTTGCGGCCGGCGACCTCGGTCTCGGCCTGCAATCCGACTTCGAACTCCGAACCGATGATCGAGCGCGAGCGGAACGTGTCGCCCACCTTGGCAAGGCCGCGGGCATGGAGCGTGGCGAGGTTGGCGGAATTGCCGGTGCCGCAGGGCGAGCGGTCGACGCGGCCCGGCCACATGGTCGTGGCGGTGCGCACGAGGCCGTCCGGGTCCCGGTCGCGGAACATGACATAGGCGACGCCGTTGATCTCGGGGATTTCCGGATGCACGATCTTCATCGACTTGTTGATGAGATCCTTCAGCGCCATGCCGGTATCGACGAGCGCGCGGGCATTGGCCTTCTCGATCTTCGTGCCGATCTGGTCGACATCCACCAGCGCATAGAAGATGCCGCCATAGGAAATGTCGAAGCGCACGCGGCCCCAGTGCGGCGTGTCGATCTCGACGTCCAGTTCCTGGACGAAGGACGGCACCATGGTGAGCTTCACCTTCTCGCAGCGCCCGTCGCGGCAGGTCGCCGTCGCCTTGACGAGGCCGGCGGCCGTGTCGAGCACGACGACGGTTTCCGGTTCCTTCATCTCGACGATGCCCGATTCGAGCAGCGCCGTGGTGACGCAGATCGAGTTGGAGCCCGAGGAGGCATGCGCCTGGTCGGCCTGCAGGATGATGAAGCCGGCGTCGGCCTCCGGGCGCTTGGCCGGCACCAGAAGGTTGACCGAGCCGGTCGCGGCCGCGCGCGGCTCGAGGCACAGGAAGCGGCGCAGGCTATCGTCGACCGTGTTGATATAGTTGAGCTGCTCGGCGATCGAGTTACCGGGGATCTTCGGCACGCCGCCGATCGCCACCTTGCCGATCTCGCCCTCGCAATGAACGTCCAGCAACTGGATCGTGCGCTTCCATCTCATGTCGATATGCTCCGTTCTCGCCGGCCGCCCGGCTGCTTTCCCTCTGATATATCAGATCGCCTCGCGTTCCAACAGCTTTTCATGCGACAGGTTCGCGCGCTACGAAGATGGGACCACGACCGTCCCGCCAGGAACTCTTCATGACCAAGCTCATCGTCTTCACCGACCTGCACATGGTGCCCGAGGGCGCGACCATCATCGGCCTCGATCCCTACCAGCGGCTCTTGGCCGGCATCGAGCATGTCAACCGCTACCATCCCGACGCCGACCGCGTGATCATCACCGGCGATCTCACGCACCGGGCCGACACGCTGTCCTACGAGCGCCTGCACGGCCTTCTCGCGCGGGTCGTGCCGCCCGTCGCCATCACCATCGGCAACCACGACTATCGCGACCGCTTCCTCGAGACCTTCACCCATGTCCGGCCGGACGAGAACGGCTTCGTGCAGCAGTCCATCGATTTTTCCGACTGCCGGGTGGTGCTGCTCGACACGCTCTTCGCACCGCCCTACGACTATCCGATGAGCCATGCCGGCTATCTGTGCGAAAGGCGCCTCGCCTGGCTCGACCGGGCGCTTTCCGGCGCGGACGGGCGTCCCGTTCTCCTCTTCATGCATCACCCGCCGCACAAGACAGGCTTTACCGGCATGGATGCCATCCGCCTCGGCAACGAGGATGCCTTCTACGAGCTGGTGCTCCGCCACGGCAATGTCCGGCACATCTTCGCCGGCCATGTCCACCGCACGATCGGCGGCTCGCATCGCGGCATTCCCTTCTCGATCTTCAAGAGCCCGGTGCACCAGCAGCCGATGCCCTTCGACATGCCGAACGCCTCGCTCTCGGTCGACGAGCCCGGCGCCTACGGCATCGTCGTGGTGACCGAGGAGGGCCTGCAGGTGCACAACGAGGACTATGAAATCGCGCGGCGCGACCCGGAAATCGCCTGAGGCCGCCGATTAACGCGCGTTACACATCGTGATGCCCCGGCCGCCTTCCGCAGGAACCGGTCCGGCCAAGCGACGTTGTCTCCGCCGAAGGGGTGGGAAACCCGATTTTCGAAGGAGAAGAACATGCGCAAGATTCTCATGGCCGGTGCCGCCCTGGCACTTCTCGGCGCCACCGCCGCCCATGCGGACGACCGCGACAAGGAGGTTCTCGGCGGTGCTGCCGGCGGGGCCGCGGGGGCTGCGGCGGGCGCCGTGGTCGGCGGCCCGATCGGCGCCGTCGTCGGCGGCGTGGCCGGCTTCGCCATCGGCGCGGATGCCGCCGTTCCGGACGACGCCCGGGTCTATGTCATGGAAAATCCGACGCCGCCCGTCATCCTCGAAGGTCCGGTGACGGCCGACACGCGCTTCGACGACAGCGTGACGCTGGCGCCGATCCCCGAGCATCCCGACCTTGCCTATGTCTATGTCGACAACCGCCCGGTCATCGTGCGCACCGATAGCCGCCAGGTGATCTATGCGCCGGACGTCCAGGCCACCGGCAGCATCTCGCCCGACATTCCCGAGACGACGATCACCTATGTCGAGCGGCACCCGGTCGATCCCGTCATCCTGGAAGGGCCAGTCGAGGCCGGCATGGTGGTACCCGATACGGTGCAGATCGTCGACGTGCCGGAAAACCCGAACTACGGCTATATCTATGTCGACCAGCGGCCGGTCCTGGTGGACCGCGGCTCGCGCCAGGTGATCTGGGTGCGCTAAAGCATCCCGCTAAAGATGGAGGCGGTCCCGGCGGGGTCGCCTTTTCACTGCCCGACGGCGGTCACCGTCGTATCCTCGACGGAATTGCCGAGGCGGCGCCATTGGTCGTCGTAGTTCCTGCGCGTCACCGGATCGAAGACGGCGATGGGGGTCGAAACAACGATGCTCGCCGCGCTGCCGACCGTCTGGGCCGTGCCGAGCGCCACGGCGCCGAGCCGCTCGCCGAGACCGACCTGCGAATCCGTGACGGACTGGCCATCGATCAGGCGATTGCCGATGAGGCGAACCACCTCGGGGCTCTCGGCAAACTTGCCATGATTGAGCCGGTCGCCGGATTTCAGCGCCGTGAGGTCGATCACCGTGATGCCCTGCTTTTCCAGCATGGAACGGTAGGGCTCGGCGGCGGGGTTGATCTGGCCGAGGCGGTCGACATTGCCGGAGATGCGGCGCGAGAGCGTCAGCGCCCGGTCGTCGCGCGAGACGAAGAGCGTGAACTGGGGCCTGTCCGGCCCGATGGCGCGAAGCTGCTGGCCGAAGACGTCGACGTCGAGGTCGGGCGAGGCGAGGATGACCTGCTGAATCTTCTTCGGCACGCGCCCGTCGCGGATCGCCATCTGGCGCAACGTCTCGACGGCAAGCCACGTGCCCATGGAATGCGCCATGATGGTGATCTCGCCGACCTCGGGCGTATCGACCGCCGCCCGCAGCAGCTCCTCCAGCGCGTCGCGCGAATAGTTGGTGCTTTCCTTGTCGTAGGAATAATCGAAGATGCTGGCGCGCGAGGGCCAGGTGAAGATCACCGGGGCGGCATCCGTCTTCGAATCGTGCACGATCTGCGCAAAGCGGTAGACGGCATCCTCGTAGCGGTTGTTGAAGCCGTGCACGAAGACGAGTACGCGCCGGCTCTTCGGCAGGTTATGGTCGAGCCAGGCGCGGGCGGCTTTCGCGCTTTCGACGGGCTTCACGCTGACGGTCGAGAAATCCTTCATCGGATCGGCCGGCAGCTTCTTCGGCCATTGCACCTGGCCGATCTTGCGGTTGGCGTCCGGCGGTATGGAGATGGCGATGTCGCGCAGTTCCAGCTGGGAGCCGCGCTCGCCGGAGAAGAGGACGCCCGGCTGGCTCGACGGCGCGCGGGTGGTCGCGACCAGCAGGTCGACCTTGGAAACGCCCGGCGGCGTCTCGCCGCTCGGCACCAGCACGCCTTCCGGCCGGCCGGCGCAGCCCGCCAGCACCAGCAACCCGGCGAAGATCACGCGACGCAATACGCGCGGCATAACGCGGCTCGTCATGTCCCGCTTCCTTCCGCTTTCCTGTTTTCGCCGGCGCCGTGCACGCACCGTTCGCACCTGCTTAGCCGAGCGGCGGGCGGTTTTGAAGAGAGGCGATGCGGACTAGGAAGAACGCGACCAGCGAGAGGCCGTCCCGCGTGGCAGATCGGCCACGGCAAGGCGCCCCGTCGAAGACGGAACCGGCATTCATGAAGCGAGGAAGAAATGGCGCACCCGAAGTTCGCCATTCGGTTTTCCGAGGAATTCCGGCGAATTCTCCCTAAGTCCTGAGAAATCAACAAAGCTCCCCCTTTCATTGTCCGAGGTGTTCCGGTAACGTTCCAAGCGTTCCGAAACGCATTGGGGGAATGGACGGGGGAAGATGAGCACGCTTAATCGCCGCCCCGAGAAGGCCCTGACGGCGCAGCTCGTCAAGAACGCTTCAAAGCCGGGAAAATACTTCGACGGGCATGGCCTCTATCTCCGCGTTGATGATGGCGGCGGCCGGTATTGGGTGCAGCGGATCGTTATTCGCGGCAAGCGCAGGGAGATAGGCTTAGGGCCGGCCTCACTCATCACTCTGGCAGAGGCACGCGCGGTTGCCATAGAGAACCGCAAGGCCGCTCGGGCTGGCGGAGATCCTATCGCGGACAAGCGGCAGGCGAAGGCCATCCTCACCTTTGAGGAGGCGGCAAAGCGCGCCCATGCTGAGCTTTCACCAACGTGGAAGAACCCGAAGGACCAGGCGGCCTTCCTCTCCACCTTGGAGAAGCATGTCTTCGGTCGCTTCGGCAAGGTGCTTATCTCCGAGGTGACGAGCGCCGACATTCGCCAAGCCATCCTCAGTGCGAGGAAGACGGCACCGGAAGTCGCGCGCAAGCTGACCTTCCGCATCTCGGCCGTCTTCAAGTGGGCTATTGCGGAAGGCATGCGGGGGGATAATCCAGCCCTTACCGGCGCGCTCGCCCTGCCTCGGCAGGAAAAGGGCGCAGGGCAGCGCAAGGCCCTGCCCTATGAGGATGTGAACGCATGCATTGCCGCTATCGCATCGAGCGGCGCAAGCCTCTCGACCAAGCTCGCCCTCGAAATGGTGGTTCTGACCGCCTGCCGATCGGGTGAAGTGCGCGGCGCGCGATGGGATGAATTCGATACCGCGGCCAAGGTTTGGACGATCCCCGAGGAGCGGATGAAGATGAAGAAGCTTCACCGCGTGCCGCTCTGCAAGCGAGCGCTCGAAATCCTTGAGGAGGCGAAGAAGCTGGACGACGGCAGCGGCCTTGTCTTCCCCGGCACCAAGGAAGGCCGGCCGCTCAGCGATATGACGCTCAGCAAACTGGTGAAGGAACAAGGCTTCCCGGTCGATGTGCATGGCTTCCGCACCTCGTTCCGCACATGGGCGCAGGAACGCACCAACTTCCCCCGAGAGGTGGCAGAGGCCGCGCTTGCGCACCTTTCCGGCGATGCGGTCGAGCGCGCCTACGCCCGGTCGGACGTATTCCAGAAGAGGCGCAAGATGATGGATGCTTGGGCGGCGTTCGTGGCGGAAGCCCGCAGGGATAACGTGGTGAGGATCGGATGAGCAGACAATTCGTGCCGCCGGGCTACGTCACCTCGTTCCAAGTTATCGAGGTTGTGGCGAACCATCTCTTTCCTCAGACTGATGAGGAGACGACACAACGCGACACTGAACCCAAATCGCAACCGCCATCGACCGATACTCACCGCGATTCGGATCCTTTTGCAGCGGTCGTAAAGGATGGATTGAAATCGCCCCCACGAGCCGCACCGCTGTTTTCGGCATACAAGCCCCAAGCCGAGGTTTTGACTGCGGAAGAGGAAAAGCAGATTTTTGAAGTGCTGCATCGTCTCCGCTCAATGCTTTACGCAGAAAAACTCGCAGCCTTTTATCCGTCACCCTTTGGCGGCGGGCTCACAAGCATATCGAGTAGCTTTTGGCTCAGCGACGATGCCGACGGAACGCTGGCGAGCGGGCGATACTGGCCGTTCGGCGTCAACCAATCCTATCGAGACAATAAACCGAACGGACAGATATTCTTCAAGGAAGGGGCAATCGAAGCGGTATTGAGTGCGCCGTCCGATCAGGGGGCCTCAATCGCGCCACGGGTAGGGCGGCCGCAAAAAGCGGATTCGGCAGTGGCGGCATATGACGCAATCTATCCGCAGGGCCATCGCGTTACGGGCGATGGGTGGAAGGATGTTGCACGGAAGGTTTCGGAGCGCCTGGGCGAGTCCGTTTCTGAGGACACTATCCAGCGTGCGTTGAAATCCGGCTGACGCCGCAAAACCTCACCGCAAAACCGCAAAACCCTCCGCAACAATCACCGCAAAAAGGGCAAAATCCCACGTCCGGGTTTTGCCCTTTTTGCTCGTCTGTCCATGCCGCCGTTCCGGCGTCATTCCTGCTCGGGTCTTCCAATGACTTCCGACAGGAACCGACATGTTAGAAAAACATCTGAGACTTCCCGCTGTAATCGATGCGACAGGCATGAGCCGCAGCACGATTTACGACATGATGAGCGCAGGCAAGTTCCCGCGCCCTGTGAACCTCGGAAAGCGCCTCGTCGCCTGGCCGGAAAGCGCCATTGCTAAATGGCTTTCCGAACGCGCCGCCAACGCGCAGATGGCCGCGTGAGGCCTTCCCATGACAGCTCCAATGGAAAACCCGGCAGCGCGGGCAAGCGCTAACCGGGTTCCTGAAATCGCAGCAATCGCCAAACCGCTCGATATCTGGAACCCTACTGAATCCGCCCCAAAAACTCAATCGGAATTGCTGGCGGCTCGATCCGTCATGCGTAGGTTTCGCGTGTCCTACTGGCACGCCCTCGTCATCGGCCGCCTTTCCGGTCTCGGAGGTGCAGCATGACGAAGAAACTCACCATTACAGCCCGCATCGTTCCCGACGGCAAGCCCATGACCGTCGTCGGCCGCGATGCCTGGGCGCTGCGCAACCTCGTCAAAGCCGGCGAGGCGGGATGTACCCCGATTGACCATCCCGGCCCGCGCTGGAGCCACTATGTCTTCAAGCTGCGCGGCTTCGGCTTCCTCATCGAGACCGTGAACGAGAACCACGGCGGCCAGTTCGCAGGCACCCATGCCCGCTATGTGCTCCGCTCCAACGTGGAAATTCTGCGCGAGTCCGATGGACGGGAGGCCGCGTGATGGCCGATATCATCTCTTTCCCCGGCCCGACCTCCGATCCCGAGATAGATAGGCTTATCGACTTTCTCGAGGATGCTGGCCTGACGGTGAGCATCATCCGCAATAGCGGCAATTGGAAAGGCGAACTGGCCTTCTCGATGCTCGGTGCCGTCTGCCGAAACACTCCCGACGTGCTCGCCGCGATGTCCGAATTGAATGTCCGGTTCATCAATGATCCTGCGCTTCGCCAGTCCATGTATCAGCAGTTTTTCGGCATCGGTGCCCTCTACTACGAGGCAAGCACCTCCTCCGCGCTCGCGTTCCATGAGGTGGAGAGCGGCCGATGAGTACACCCCTCGACGCGAGCTATATCCCCGAGCTAGAGCAGGAGGTGCTTGGCGCTCTTCTCCTCTCGGGTGATGCCCGGCTCGTCCCGCGCTTGCTGGATCCGGGGCATTTCATTGAGCCATTTCACGGCGATATCTTCGCCAGCATCCAGCAGGCCGCCGCGCAGTACAAATCGGTGCGAATGGATCTTGTGCGCAACGTCCTAGCCGCGACGGGCGATATGGAGGCCTTCGGCAAGCCTCTTGGCATTTCGGTGCCGGAATACCTTTCCCGGCTCGTCGGCGGCACCGTGCGCGGCGTTGCGGGGCTCAAGGACAGCGTGCCGGCCCTCCTCCATCAATGGGGCCGGTTCTCCATCGGACGCGAGGCCGAGCGCCTGCTTATCGCTGCCGCCGATCCCGGCACCAGCCCGACCGAACTTATCCGCACCGCGGCGACTGCCTTCGACGATGTTTCATCGACGCTTCGCAGCGGCCGGCACCGCAAGACCCTTCACACCATAGCCGAGGCATCAGAGGACGCCTTGAGCGCCGTCGCAGAGGCGATGCAGCGCGGCAGCGGGCTCACCGGCACCACATGGGGCTTGGCCGACGTGAACCGCGCGACGGGCGGGATGCAGCCGGGCGAGATGATCATACTCGGCGCGCGCCCCTCCATGGGGAAAACAGCCGTCGCCCTATCGATCGGCATTCAGGCGGCGCGGGCCGGTGCCGGCGTCGGCGTCATCTCCCTTGAGATGGGGGCGAGGAGCCTCGCCATGCGCGCCCTCACCGATATCGCGTTCGATGACCACGGCACCATCGCCTATAGCGACTTGCTCACCGGCCGCGTGTCGGAAGCCGATTACGAACGCATCGTCCTGGCGCAGCGCAGGTTCGACGCCCTCCCTCTCCTGATCGAAGACGCATCGGGCCTGTCCATGTTGGACATTCGCACGAAGTTTGAGCGGATGGCCGAGAGTGCAGAGCGCAACGGGACGCCGCTCCGGGTGCTTGTGGTCGACTATCTCCAGCTCATCGCCGCATCCACGCGATACCAGGGCAACCGGACGGCCGAAATCAGCGAAATATCCGCCGGCCTGCGCAATCTCGCCCGAGAGCACGGCATCGCCGTCCTTGCGCTCTCGCAGCTCTCCCGGCAGGTCGAGAGCCGCGACGACAAGCGTCCCATGCTCTCCGACCTGCGCGAATCGGGGTCCATCGAGCAGGATGCCGACGTGGTAATTTTCCTCTACCGGGAAGCCTACTACCTCGGGAAGACGAAGGGCAAAGACCCAGACGCCGAGGCCGACCGGGTTGCGAAACTGGCCGAGTGCCAGACCAAGCTTGAATTCATCATCGCCAAGCAGCGCATGGGTGCCACCCGAACAATCGACTTGTTCATAGACGTCGCCAGCTCCTCGGTGAGAAACGCAGTGAGGATGTAATGGCCCGTATCCGCACCATAAAGCCGGAATTCTTCAAGCATGAAGGCATCTTCGATGCGGAGCAGGAAACCGGCCTGCCTCTGCGATTGGCCTTTGCCGGGTTGTGGACGCAATGCGACCGTGAGGGCCGGTTTGCATGGCGACCGCGGCAGCTCAAAGTGGACATCCTTCCTTACGACGACGTGGATTTTTCACGCGTGCTCGACGCGTTGGCCACGCGTGGCTTTGTCGTGAAGTACGCGTCGGGCGGGCGTGAATTCGGGGCCATCCCGTCGTGGCATCGGCACCAAGTCGTCAACAATCGGGAAAAGGCCAGCGAATTGCCTGAACCGGCTGAAATCGTGGAGGTATCTGACGCGTCGGGCACGCGTGAGCCACGCGTGGGGCACGCCGGGAAAGAGGAAGGGAAAGGAAAGGAAGGGAAAGTATATAGTCCGGTCGCGAACGACACGGACCATGCAGGCGGGAAAAAGGGCAAGACGAGCTATCCCGAGGCATTCGATGCCTTCTGGGCCACCTATCCGAAGACCCCCAACATGGCGAAAAAGGAAGCCTTCGACGCATGGAAGAGGCTGACCGACGAAGAGCGGAAACAGTGCATCCGTGCCATTCCCGGCTATGTCGCCTACCTCAAAACCAAGCCCGACCTTGAGACGATCCATGCTTGCAGGTTCATCAGCAAGCGGCGCTTCGAGGGATATGCCCCGGCACCGGGCGAGCATCCGGCCGCCGTCGATGACGAGAAATGGCTGAAGCGCCTTCGCTATGGTCGAGCGCAAGGAAAGTGGTCAACCGCATCATGGGGGCCGCGCCCCGGTGAGCCCGGAACCCTCGTCCCGCCTTCGCTGCTGGAAAGCGGCGACGGTGAAGGCTGGCAGGAGATGGAGGTGGCCGCGTGACCTCGCCCCTTCCCGACCCGAGAGCGGAAATCATTCGCCGCGCCGCGCGCTGGCTTGCAGATCAGCCGGCACCGGCCGCCCATGTCGTGCCGACCCTGCGAGAGAGGTTCGGCCTCAATGCCCTCCAGGCATGCGAAGCAATCGCGCTCGCCCGCAGTACGCCGCCAGCGGATGGAGAGCGCCATGCTTGATCACCCGTCCTATCCTGATCCCTTCCTGACGAAATCGGCCCTTTCGAACGGCTTCTATGTGGTCGCAGCCGCTGCCGCGCAGGCAGTTGCGCCGAACGGCCAGTTTTTGCCCGTCAAGCAAGGCCGACCCGATTTATCTGGGGTCATCACGCGAGAGCCCACCCGAGGCAACAGCCCATGAGAAAACCAACCATTTCAAGCGCCGCGAAGAAGTTCATCGTGCAAAGTCTCGCTTGTTTCGACACCCCAAGCGACGTGGCGGCCTCTCTGCGGGCCACACACGGCGTTTCTATCGCTCGGCAGTCCATCGAAGCCTACGACCCCACGAAAGCCGCTGGTGAGCGTCTGTGCCCGAAATGGAGGGCAATCTTTTTCGCTACTCGGGCCGCCTTCATCGCGGAAGTGGGCCGGATCGGCATCACCCATCGCGCCGTGCGCCTGCGAATGCTCCAGCGCATGGCCGACAAAGCCGAGGCGCAAGGCAATACGAAGCTTCTCCTCATGCTGCTGGAACAAGCAGCGAAGGAGATGGGCGGGGCATACACCAGCAGGCGGGAGATTGTCGGCAGCGGCGGAAAGGATTTGCCGGCACGGGCCGCGCCCATCGTGATCTATCAGCAGGGGGCGCGGCTATGACGGTTTATGGTGCGCGCACGATAAAACGCGAACGCCGTACATCGGCCAAGGTCGAGCAACTGGACGGCCAGATTCTCGACGTGCTGCGCGAAGACCATCCGCAATCGGTGCGGCATGTCTTCTACCGGATGACAAACCCGCGCCTCCCCGAGCCGGTGGAGAAGTCCGACCGAGGCTATCGGCATGTTCAGGATCGCATGGTTAAGCTCCGCCGATCCGGCCGCCTGCCGTTCAACTGGGTGACGGACGCCACGCGGCGCGGCTATCACACCCAGACCTTTCGGGGCAGCGATGACTTTCTGCGCCGGATGAAGGCGCTATACCGTGCCGACCTGTGGCAGATGTCGGCCTACTATTGCGAGGTCTGGTGCGAGAGCCGATCCATCGCGGGCGTGATCGAGCAGGATTGCCGGGAGCTTGCCGTGTCGCTGTATCCAGCCGGCGGCTTCTCCAGCATTACGCTCGCCTACGAGGCTGCGCAGGCCATCAACGAATGGTCGGACGGCAAGCCGGTGGTGATCTACTACGTCGGGGATTTCGACCCGGCCGGCGTGCTGATCGATCAGGCGCTTGAACGAGAGCTTCGCGCTCATCTGCGCCCGGATATCGGCCTTCATTTCATCCGGCTCGGCATCACCCTTGAACAGATCGCCCAATATGACCTCCCGACCAAGCCGAGGAAGGAAGGCGACCGCCGCGCGCTGCACGTCGCGGAGACCGTCGAGGCCGAAGCGATGCCGGCGCGGCTCATGCGGGAACTGCTTCGGGCAAACATCGAATCGCTCTTGCCGGAGCATGCGCTGATTGTGGCGAAGGCGGAGGAGGCATCCGCCCGGCAGTATTTCGAGACGCTGGCAAACATCACCGGAGAACAGGCATGAGCCTCAAGACCTCATGGGACGGCCATTTTATGCAGGGCGATTTCCTGTCCTACCTTCATTGGGCGCTCCGCCACGAACCAACGCTTGCCGCCTATCGCGCTGCGACGGGTGACAACTGGCGGCCGCCGGCCAGCCCGAGCGAACGGATGATCGATCAGGCGACAGGGGCCAACCTCGCATTCCTCCAGCGCTTTAGCGATTGGGTGGAGCTGAACGTCTTCGGCCGCCCGCAGGATATGGAAGGGGGCGCGGCGTGACCTTCGGAACCTATCTCCTGACCTGCCTCACGGTTCTCGCCGTCTGCATCCTCCCGGCGCTCGGCCTGGTGTTCACCATCTGGAGGCCGCGCCGATGAATGTTCATGCGTCCAATCTGGACATCGAGAAATTCCGCAAGGTCCATCGCCTCATGACGGGAGGAGCAACCGACGGGGAACGGGCAGCGGCCAAGGCCCGAGCAACCGCGATGGCGCGCAAGGCTGGCATGACGCTGCTCGACGCGGTGTCCAAACTGGACGCGGTGCCGGATGCGAAACCCGCCAATTTCTTCGAGGGCTTAGACGACTGGATGGAGGAGAAGGAGCCGGGATATAAGGCTCGTCGCGCGAAGGAGGCGGCAGACCGTGCGGCCCGGTATGCGGTGGAGCGAGCGGCGATCCTCCAGCAGTTCGGCACCGCCCAGGCTTATTTCGCGTTCACGTCGCGCGAGGCCGCCCTTATCGCAGCAGGGAAGCCCTTTGCGAGGCGGGAGCAATTCGAAGACTGGTATGAGCCCTACCCGCCACGGACATACACCGTCGAGCTTGGCGGCTTTCGCAGCGGCGGCGTGTTCCCGCTCGACCGAACTGCACCAGAAGCCATCGCGGCGATATCAACGGCCTATCCCATTCCTGAGACCCTGCGCGGTGTCATGGAGGAATATCAGGATTGGGAGACGCTTCGCCGTGGCCGTGGTCTTTTCGTGGATGGTGAATACCATCTCGACATGGAAGCAGAGCTTCGGTGCGAAATCCTGCGCGACCTCCTCAACAACCGGCCTGTCGCGTCGTGGGACGATATGCAAGCCCGCTTCGATTGGAAGCTCTTCGAGTGGAAAAGCCAATGGATTGACGATCAGGAGCGGAACGACCCCGACCTTGACCGGCTGGAGGATGATTTCCGCGCTCTGCGCGCGCTCTACGAAAGCGCCACGCCGCATGGCGCTCAATCTGGACACCAGACCACGGCGCAGCGCCGGGCGGCCGTGCTGTCCATGTTGGACGCTCACCCCGAGCTATCGAGCCGGGAAATCGCGCGCAGGGCCGGCGTGAGCCCGCAGACCGTCGCCACCCTGCGCAGGAAGGCAAGCAGTGGATGAGCCGGTGGCATCCCCTGTCTTCATCCGCCCTGCCGAGCGCATCGGGATACGCGAGGCTTGTGATTTCGCAGGGAAGTCGGATCGCACCATCAGGACTTGGTGCCGGCGCTTCGGCATCGGCCGGGTGCCTATGGCTGGCGGCCCCCTCGTCATATCGCTTCCAGCTCTCAACATGGTCATGCAGGACGATCCCGAGGCACTGGAGCTGCTGCGCGCGGGTGATCGGGAAAGTCCCCTTGTTCGCCGGCACTTTGTCGAGACTGGCACGAAAATCTGAGGCGGGCCGCGCCTGGGAAGTTTCCGTGGGTTTCCGCGCGTTGCCGAAGGGGTGCCGCCCCGAGTTCATCCGTGCGATTCTGCATCGAGAAAGGAGAAATCCAATGAACGACAACGAACCCAAAAAGCCAAAGCGCGAAGGCCGGAGCCCGGTCATGCTGCGCGGTGCAACCGTGATGACGAGCTATCGTGACGCCCTTTTCGACGCCTCAAACCGCGCCGGCATGACGCCGAATGAATTCGTGCTCCAGGCGGCGGCCGAAAAGCTGGCTGCAACGGGCCGGAAGTTCTCCGGCATCTTCCACCCCGGCGACCTCAACGACCGCATGATTGGCTGACGCCGCAGGAGGCTTCCCTTGGCACTTTCCGCACTCGGCATAGACCCCGCACACTTCGGCGTCACCGACCCCATGCACGCATGGCGCATCCGCCGGGCGATGCAGGATACACAGAAGCGCGATTCTGCGTTCTTCGCGCGGCATCCCGGCCGCTTCCACCGCGTCCGCAAATCGCAGCCCTTTGAGCTTCCGGGATGGGACGCGAAGACGCACGAAGAATTCCCCATCATGCTCGTCCGACTGGTCAACGAGACGCTTGAGCGGAAGGGCATAAAGGCGCTGCGGGAAGCGTGCCCGGACGAGGAAGAATTCTGCAGGCTGCTTTTCGAGCGCATCAGGGCAGAATTTGGCAAAGGGGGCGGGAAGCTCTCGGCCTTCGCCCATGCCGAAATCCTTGAAACCGTGGGCAAGGAGGTCCGCCGATGACAGACGTGGCAACACTCGGGCTCCGCATCGAGACCTACGACATGGAGAACGCCTCCAACAAGCTGAAAACACTCAGCGGGGCGGCGGCGCGCGCCGAAGCGGCCATGCAGGGCCTCGGCTCGGCCTCCAGCGCACAAGCCGCAATGACCCTCAAGGCGGCGAACGCAACGCGCAGCAAGGCAGAGGCAGCCGTGGCAGCAGCGCGGGCGGAAAGCTCGCAAGCGAATGCGGTCCTAGCCGCGGCGCGGGCGACCGGCACCGCCACGGCAGCGGAAATAGCCTCGCATCGGTCCAAGGCTGCGATGGCGAGCGCGGCACTGGCGGCAGCGAAGGCAGAACGCGACAAAGCCACCGCCGCGCAGCTCGCCGCCCGAACCACGCTCCAATCCGCCACTGCTTCCGAAAGGGCCGCCAAGGCTATGCAGGCCGAAGGGGCGGCGGCCGGCGCGGCGGCATCCAAGGTCGAGTTGATGGCTCGCGCTGCGAACCAGAACGTCGCGGCGATGTCTTCCGCGTCGAGCAAGGCCGGGTATCAGTCGCGGCTCGTCGCGATGCAGCTTAGCCAGGTCGCGCAACAGGCATCCGTCACAGGCGATTGGGTAAGGTCACTGGCGATCCAGCTACCGGACCTGACCTTGGGATTTGGGGCGTTCGGCATCGCGGTAGGCGTAGCGGCCGGCGCGTTGCTGCCGCTCATCGCGAACATGCTCAGTACGTCCTCCGGGGTTCAGGGGCTATCGAACAAGATTGTCCAGTTGGCGGCCGATGCCGCTTCTCTCGACGGCGTGGCCTCTGCGATTTCGGATCTGGAGGGCCTGCAAAAGAAGTATGCCGAGGCAATCGTCAACTCCGGCAAGGCGCAGGCATCGGCAACGTCGCTGATCCTCGCCAACACCGAAAAGGAGTTCAGCGCCAAGAAGTCTCTGTTGGAACTGGAACTAAGGCGGCAACAGGCGTCTATCGCCGTGCAGCGGGCCGAAATGGCATCCGTCGCCAAGAACATTAAAGGCGACATCTCCCAACAGGTGTTTATCAATCCGCGATACGAGGCGGAAGGTTATGCAGACCCTCGCATCGGCCGATTTGTGAATGTCCTCGATGACGACATGGTTGGTCTCGCGAAGACGATGGATGCAATAGAGAAGCATCCTCTCTACGAGAAAATCACTGAAATGCGGGCGCAAATTGCGCTCACCGAGGCGTCCACCTCCACCCTTGAGAATGCCCTGAAAACGACGTTCGGCGGCGGCGTGAAGAATGCCGAAGCGCTCGCCACGGCCTGGGAGAAGGTCAACAAGCAGGGCGAGAAGGCGACCGCCTATGAAAGGGCCTTGCTTTCTATCGGAGAGCAGACGGCAGCGCTGGAGGCGCAGACGAAGGCGCAAGCAGCGCTCAATCCGTTGGTCGAGGACTATGGATTTGCCACGGCGCGGGTGAAGGCGTCCATGGACCTTCTGGCTGCGGCTGAGCGTGACAAAAAGGCAATCACGCCCAGTCTGATCGCGGACATCAATTCGATGGCGACGGCATATGCCAACGCGGTTGTCGCGCAGAACAAGCAAACTGAGGCGACGAAAAAGGCACAAGAAGCCATGGAGTTCGCCAAGTCCACCATGGGCGGCTTTATCAACGACCTGCGCGATGGCCTGCGCAACGGCGAATCCTTCTGGTCCGCGTTCGGGAACGCCGCGATGCGTGTCTTGGACAGGATCACCGACAAGCTCTTGAACGAAGTCCTGGATGCCGTCTTCAAGGTGAGCAGCGCGGGCAGTGGCAGCGGTGGGGGCCTGCTCGGTTTCCTCGGGTCTCTCTTTGGTGGCGGTTCCAGCTTCGCATCCCTGCCGGCCATCGGACCAGTCCCGACGCCCCGGCCCTTCGCTGACGGTGGGCGTGTCTTTGGTGCCGGCACCGGGACTTCGGACAGCATCCTCGCGAGGCTTTCCAACGGGGAATTCGTGGTCAACGCGAAGGCCACGCAAAGGTGGCTCCCGCTGCTGGAAGCGATCAATGACAACACGGCGTCCGCCCGCGCTGCGAACCTCATGGCCTTCTCCGACGGTGGCCTTGCATCCCGCCTTCCCGGTGGCGAGGCCGGCCCGGAGTTCGTCATGGAGAAGAAGGCCGCATGAGCGCGATAGCGGTTGAATTCGTGAGCGGCGGCATCGTCCTTGCCGCTGATGGCGTCTGCTATGACGGTGACGGGGATATCAGAGGCTTCATATCGAAGCTCATCCCCATCGTGGAAATGCACTGCGTCATGGGGTGGACCGGCATAGCTGATTTCGGGTGGGCTCTTCGCCATGAGATGGGCGACGGCTTCCGAGACTTTGACGATCTGGTCGATGGCCTTGCGGAGACCTGTGAAGACGTCCATGCCGAAATGATGGAGAGAGAGGGCATCGAGGATGATGCCCCCTCGGACATGCGCGACGTGAGTGTCGTCATCGCTGGATGGAGCCCCCGGAATAAGCAATACGAGGGATACAGGCTCCTGAGCTATGCAAAGGGCAGCCTGAACATCGACACCGGCGAGCATAGCGTCATAGAGCCTTGGGAATTGCGGCCATTGCCCAGCGTTTGGTGCTCGCATAGCCCGAAAAAGTCGGCGCTGTCCCTGTGCCATCTCGAAGATGGAGATACGGTGCCGGATGGCCGGTGGGCTCCGCTTCTGGTGTGCGCCTGCCGGGCGAGCAGCGGCACCGTCGCTCATGAAGTGACGGGTGAGCCTCAGACCTACAACTGCGGCGGCTTCCTCCAGCTCGCCATTGTCGATGGCAACGGCATCCGGTCATGGATCGCGCACCGCTGGCTTGAAGATGAGATTGGCGGCCCTGTGGACCCGAGCCAAGGTGATGCCGTACCAGCGGCAGCGCTGCTAACCCTCTCCTAGTCGAAGGTCTGCGCTTCGCCCGACTGATAGAGAACCCGCGTCGTGCAAATCGTCCCTTCGATTAGATCCGGTTTCAAGCCGGGTAGGCGCTCAAAGCCTTCATCGGCATCGACCCGGAAATGATGGTATCCGCGGACCTTTGGGATTTGCACGTCGTCGATAGGGAAACTGAGCGTGCCAATTTCGACGCCGAGCTTGTCCCGAATCTGAGCCGTCACATGGGCCATCCGAATGATTTCGTCAGTCCGGTTTACGAAATCCAGCCTGCCAACCACCTTGCTCCCGCGCAGCTCTGCGAATGCCGTGTTGAACTGGAAAACATCGGGAGAGCCCACCTTGCATTCCTGAGCCGAGGCAGCGCCGGCAGAGAGCATCAATAGGCCCAGGATCATCAACCGCATGCTCATTCCTCCCCTTGCGCCACAGCGGCGCGTGCCGAAGCATAGCGTTCCCCCAACTTGAAAAACAATCAACGAATTCAAATTCGGCAGCTGCCAGCGCCCGATTTAAGTGAAGTCATCACGCGAGGCAGGGCGTCTAAAGTGGACAAAAGTGGACAACGGATAGGCCGCTTTGCAGGTGCCGTTTGAAAAACAATCAATCGGATATCAAACCGGCACCGGACTAAAGCAAAAGCAAAGCATTCTAAAGCCTGCCGACGCCTTTCCGGGGCGCTACGAATGTTCTCATTTGTGCTCATATGCACCGGCCTTATGGCAGGGTCAGAACGTCAACAAATGTCAACATTTCGAGGTATGAGCAGGAGAGGAAATGAGGGGCTTCACGGTGAGCGCCGTACCTTTGAATTTAATCAAAGGAAATCAATGCGAAACAGTAGCCGGGCTACAGCAAAATGACAGCAAATGAAAGCATCCCGGCCTTTTTTCCCGCCCTCCTCTGCGTCGATGGCGACCTTCCATCGGCACCTCCGCCTTCGAGTGGGCACAGCTAGGTCATGACGCAACTTGACGTTATCGATGCAGACCATGCATCTTCGCTGAATGCGGGTATGTCTTGAGGAGCCATGGAGGGTGAATTGACTATCGGCCTGCCAAAACACCATATCGCGCTGACCGAAGAGGAAACGGCTCTGGTCGCCAAGATCGATCTGCGGCTTGATCATGGGCACCATGAAGACGGCCACGCGATCTACCTAGCGAACTTTGAGCCGATCATGGCGCTGCTGAAATCGCTGACGGAGAGATCAGCCATCCCCGCACAACGGCTCGCGTATTGGACTGACCCGAAGTACCAGGCCGGGCGGGTGAAAGGCTCATACAGAGATGTCTTCGCTCGCAACGGGTCGAGCGGCCGCGAGGCATATACGCATCCTCACTTTCTCCCTTTCCTGCGCTATTTCCTGTTCGGTGCCGATTTGCCGCCGGCGGCCATAGAGGAGTTCGAGGCCCAGATAGGAGATCCGCGCTGGTTCAGCGGGAGCGATATCCTCGGTCTCACGAAACGGACTCGGGCAATCGTGCGAAAGTACGGATTGCGCAGCTATAACGACGCGGATGAGTTCCAGAAGCTCGCTATCGACAACGGGCTTAGCCACTACAATGCCGCGTCGGTTCGCAAATCTGCTATCGAAGGCGCACGTCGCTGACAGTACCAATGCCTATCAGCGGACACTCGTATTTCATTGCTCGGCACGTTGTCGCACCGCTTTACACTCCACTCGGAAATCACATATAGATTGGTGTATACTGAACATCGCAGGAACACGCTTGCGTGTCTGAGGGTTCTGCCACGGTGCGGAAGGTATGGAGATTCAACATGTCCGCTAGAGACGTCGCTGAATACATCTTGCGCTCGCGCGGCGAAATGACCGCGATGAAGCTGCAAAAGCTGGTTTATTATGCCCAGGCGTGGTCCCTGGTATGGGATGAGCGCGCTCTCTTCAACGATCGGATCGAGGCGTGGGCGAACGGTCCCGTATGCCGGTCGCTCTACGCCGACCACTACCGCCAGTTCATCGTATCCCCTGGCAAGCTCATGACCGTGGAGCCGAATCTGGACGCGCAGGCTCGATCGACGATCGACGCTGTTCTCGATTTCTACGGTGACAAGTCAGCGCAGTGGCTGAGCGACCTCACGCATCTAGAAGCGCCGTGGGTCAACGCGCGAAACAGGGCAGGCGTGGCCGATGGCGCTGCCTCCACCGAGGAAATTACTCTTGCCGAGATGCACGAGTATTACTCCGGTCTACAGGCGCCCACTTCGAACTAATGAGCAAACGAGAGGCTCGCATCGAACGAAAGCTGGAAAAGCTTGTTCGCGAGCAAGAGAAGAACGCGCGCCTCGTTGCGAAGGTCGAATCTGACACTGAACCCAGAATAGCCGTTCAGCCCATATCACCGCATGCGCCGCGAGCGGAACAAGATCCCGGCAGCATCATGAAAATGCGGATGGAGTACCGCATTCATGAACATGCGGACCGAATTGGCTCATGGTCTTGGGGCCAAGTCCGCGACTGGTGCGATACAAGCGCCTATGGTCCCGAGAACGCATGCATGATCAGGGCAACCATGATCGAAATGAGCGGCCTGTACTGGCACGAGATAATCGCACAGATGACCGGCGGCAAAGACCGGCATAAGAAGCATCATTCTCAGAGCTTTGACAGCCTCTGTCCCGAAGCTCAAGACCGCTGGATCGAGATTGATCGCGACGAGGACGAGCTATTTCGCTTCCGGACCGGAGGGAAGCAGCGCATCTGGGGATTTCGAACAGGGCACGTCTTCAATGTCGTTTGGTGGGATGCTGAACATCAAATTTACCCCGTCGACTGACACAGCCATCCTATCAGGCTAATCTCAGCGTCCACACGATGCACAGGGCGCTCGTTGCCTCCGTCCGGAAAGCGGCCATTCAAGAAGGGTGTCGCTAATAGCATGAAGGCCTTCTATCGCTGGCAGCAGTCGATTGCTTGCTTCTTTCCTTTCGCGTTTGATGGTTCCGGGCGAATAAAGGAGATGAAGGGAAATGGCATCTTACTTCTCAGCAGAGACCATCACGGAACTAAACGACGCCGCTGGGAAGGTGCTCGGAAAGGCGAACAAGCTGAAAGAGAGCTATGTGCTCCACCCTTTTGAGAAGGCGAAAGCTCGAGAGTATGCTGTGACCGGTTTCGCTCGACGTGTAGACAGCTTAGCGCATTGCATCGACGCTGTTTACCGAGACCTGCCACCTGAGCTTGAGGGGATACCCGATAAGGATGCCCTGCTCAGAGCCTCTGTCTATATCCAGGCATTTGTCATAAACGTAGCCGGTTGCTGTGATAATTTAGCGTGGGCGTGGTCATTCGAGGTCGATGCGGTACAGCAAGACGGCACACCTCTTCTCCAGAAGCAAATCGGGCTTACGTCGGAACATGCCCATCTTTGGCGCACGCTTCCTGGCGAGTTGCGTAAGCTTCTTAGCAAACGGCGCCCTTGGTTCAAACATATCAAGAATTTCAGGGACTCGCTCGCGCACCGCATCCCGCTGTACATTCCTCCATATACAGTCTCACCTGAAGCCAAAGATGAATACCACCGATTTGAAAGCGAGAGCTGGGAAGCCCTCAAGGCCGGCGACTTGGCCCTTCATGAGGCGCTTTTGGAACAACAGGATCAACTCAAGCGGTTTCTTCCATTCATCGTCCATTCTTACGACGAAAGCTCACCTACAGCCGTTTTCCATGCTCAACTACTCGCGGATTTTCACACGGTCGAGGAGTTAGGAAAAGAGTTTTTGCATGCATTCAATATGTTACAATCGGATCAAACATAAATAAGAGGAAACATGATCCTCAATCGCTTCGCCTGCTAGCCATTGGTGAAATCGTCAAGCCGGATCATCGGGCGAGGGCGGTGCGGCAGCCGCTCAATCACTTGAATGGCCTGGTGCGCCAACAGTCGCCTATCCACCAGGTACTCATATTCGCCGCTTTCAGGGTTGAGGTCGTGAATGCTGGCAACGATAGCCGCCTTCGGGACTTCTGCCTTCAACAGCACGGCACCGTTGCTGTAGTCTCGGGCGGCATCCATTGCGAATGACCTCGCCGCCGATTCGGATGATGACCAACACAAGCCGTAGGTTCGTCGGCGCCTATTGCTCGCCCCCTCACCGCGGTACAAAGTCATGCCTTGCCCCTCATAGGGAGGCAGCAGCTTCCGAAGGCAATCCGCCAATAGCAGATCGTCATTGAGGCCATTGCGGATCATGCTGCCATGAAGTGACCAGATGCCTCCCATTTCAGCCCTGAACGACACGGCCGGATTGGCGTGCCGGCGAATAGCGAGGAACGTGGAACGCCAGGCATTCGAGTAGTATAGCCCTTCAATCGCGTCTGAGAATGCATATGCATCTGCGCTGGCAAGTGCCGCCAAGACTGCTTCTTTAGCGTCTCGATCGCGCTCCTGGTCCTCCACAATGGATTTTTGGAAGGCTTCGATCACCTCGCGGTCGCTGCTCATAGAAGCTCCATCCGAGCGCGTGGGCTCATTCTTTCCTCAGTTGCAGGCGTGCGCGCGTTCAAGTCTTCCTGGCCAAACTAGGCGGCTTGACGTCGAAGGGGCCTACGCCTCCATGCGCAAAGGAATTTTTGAGATGCGTATCTTACTTTCTGCGTTCGGAACACCAGCGACCTCCATAGCGGACTGAATAGCCTCTGCAACCACGAAAGGATAGTTCGTCGGCCCTATGATCACCTCACGTAACAGATTTGGTACCGTGATACCCCGACCAGCGAAGGGACCATCTGGGCGAAGCGACAGCTTCGTCACAATCTGAGGGATGCCCCTAATCTTTTCCACCGAGTACCGCAGGCCATCTTCAGGGTCGACATTTCGGGTGTGCATCACTCGCCACTCTTGCTCTTCACTAAAGCCGTGATGTTTTGAGGCAGTTGCTATTCGTCGAAGCATTGATGCGAGATACCAAGCGACTGTTTCCCGCGGCTGGGTTGCTATGAAGGGAATGTTTTGCTCTAGGCCAGACGCCACAGCGTGCAGCCTCGCTTGGAGTTGATCCTCGTCGTCATAAATGACTGGAACACTAAAGAAGCTTGGGTTCTCAACGAGTTCAGTGAAGGGCGCCGGGTCTAGAACCAGCGCCACCCCTGCATAGTTACCCGTGTACGCTCTCCACATCGAAAGGCGGCCATTTGTTTCCTTAGTCTGATCGTGAACAGATAGGCAGGTTACATGCGTTCGATGGATGAGATTCCAGATTGTCCCTTCAAACGCGTTAAAGACCTCTGCAGAAATTCCACTATGTGCCTGGTCTAACACTCGTCCAATTCGCCTCAAAGCTGGTTCTATAGCCGTGCCCTGGCCGGTCTCCATCGCCTTTCGAATCATGGCGTGGCCGTGCTGAATCTCGGCAAAATCGTTCATGACTCTCGTGTTCCTGAGCCAGACCTCACCTCCCAGAATATTTATGGCGTTCTCCGCCGTCGTGTAGTGCGCGAGAGTTTGGTTCTCGAAAAACTGCTTTCGAAGCGCGTCGTTCTCAGTCCCGAAAAATAGCCCGCGAAGCATACTTTCAGCGTCAAACCAGCTACCGATATCCGCATCATTCATTGAGGCCTCCCCACGAAAAGCCGTTAAGCGCCTAACGCTCCTGCACGTTGCCGCCTGATTTCGGCTTCGAGAGCCTGACACCGGCACCGCCCCCGTTCTCGGGGATGAAGGTGATGCCCGCCCCCTCTAACGCCTGCTGCACCTTGGTCACGGTATCGAGGCCGCTGACCAGCGTTTCGTTCCCTCGGGATTCCATCGCGCGGATCGTGTTGACGTTCACGCCAGCCAGTTCGGCAAGCTGCTGCTGGTTCAGGTCTGTGAGCGCGCGGGCAGCTTTGATTTGGTTTCCGGTCTTGAGCATTGGTTTTTTTACCTAGTGGAGTATTTACATTAACTAACCACTATGCTAGTTAAAAAACACACTACAACGGTTCCCAAAATCTAGCAATTGGTGGAAGCAAATGTTCAACCGCTCGCAGATCATGAAAGCCGCCTGGGCCCAGTATCGCAGCGCCAAGGCATATGTCGCCAGCAACCCCTATCTGCGCGGCACCGTCGTCCGCTTCGGTGACTGCCTCAAGGACGAATGGAAGCATGCCAAGGCGCAAGCCGCCAAGGCAAAGCGCGATGCCGCCATGGTTGTTCGCATCGACGCCCTCAAGGCCGAAATCCTCGTCCTCGACTGCAAGCCCTTCGGCATGCGGATCGGTGCCGAGCGCGCTGCCCTCTCCGCCGAACTAGCAACCTTGGAGGCCGCATAATGTCGAGCCCGCTCCTCACGAAAGCCGTGAAAGACGCCACCACCGCGCAGAAGCGTATCCAGCGCGTGGCCGACCTTCTGGCCGGTCTCATGAAGGACATGCACGGCGGCGACTGGCGTGTCTCGATCAACCATGAATGCGATGCGGCGCTGATCGTCGTGGCTCCGCGCTCGGCGCGCGGCCAGACGCCTATCGTTCCCAAGCCGGAGATTGCGTGATGAACGATACGGACCTTCTCCGCCTCGGCGCTGAATTCGCCGCCGTCATGGCCGATTACCGCGCCGCGCAGTCTCAGCTTGCCGCGCTCCAGCATGAGGCCGACCGCACCGCATCGGATGCCGGCTTGGCTTATGGCTCTTCGGCATGGTCCGAGCATCGTTTCGCCGTCACCGGCCGCACGGTCCATCACGTCAATGAGCTTTACGAGAAGCTGGAGGATCTGGCGCAGGCAATCGCACCGATCCGCCCCGCCTGCTTCGCCGGCCTGCTGATCAAGGCCCGCGCTCACCAGTTCGCCGGCAACCCCGGCGCAATCATCCCCGAGATTGAAGCTCTGGCGCAGGCCAGCACGCAGGAGGCCGCATAGATGCAAACGACAAGACGCAGCTTCCTCGGCGGCTTGGCCGCTGCATCCCTTCCAGCCGGGGCAATCGCCGCCTCTTCCGCGATCCCGACGGCACAGTCCGCGCAGGAGCGTTTCGAATATCACCTCGATGCGATGAAGAAGGCCGCCGAAGAACTCGACCCGCTCATTGGCTTCTGGCACGTCTCGCCACTCGAAGATGATGGCGCGCGCTGCGCACTGCTGGTCTCAGCGTTCCGCGTCACAGGTCGATATGAAGGCGATGGTATCTATGACGGTGCTGAGGAACTGTGGAACGGCAACCGGATCAAGTACCGGATAACGCTCCTTCCCGACCGCATTGATGACGAGCGCCTATTCAGGGTGACAACGCTCGACGGCTCCGAACGGCTGCAGTTGCTTGAAAGCCGGCTCGAAACCTTCATCGGCCGCCGCCTCGCCTAGGCGCGCCCAGCACCTCAACCGAACATTGAGACCACGATGCCGAGCGAAGCAACGCGGCATTGGCTCAGTACCAAACCATGCTCCCAGCATCCTTGAGAAGGGTATGAGAATGACCAACACGGACAACCGATCGGCAGCACAGGCCGCAGCAAGCCAGTTCGGACATCTGCCCGGTGCCAATCAGCGTGACGACCTGGTGACGAAAATCGCCAACCTCGGTTCCCTTTTCACGGTTTGCGCCCTCGCCGTGAATGACGCTGAGAACTGGAGCGACGACGTTGCCGCCCGCGTTCGGCAGGAAATCAGATGCGTCTTGGAATGGGGCGCGCTGCTTACGGGCGATGTCCAGATTGAAGTCGAACGGAAATTGGAGGAGCTGCCATGAGCAGCCCCGCCATCTACCGCTTTCGCCGCCGGGAGATCGAACGCCGCATCGAGGAGTTTATAGCGCTCCTCGACCTGTTGGACGGCGACCCCGACCTTGAAGATGACGAGATCGAGGACATTCACGTCTATGCGCCGGCCTCCCAGCTTTTGGCTGAGGAGGCTCGGAAATGAAAATCCTTGCCCTCATGTTCGCAATCCTCCTCTTGAAAGCCGCCAAGGGCATTGCTTGGGCCGGCGAACTCGTGGCCGATTGCGGGGTATGGATCATCGACCAGTGCGACCCGAAGAACCGGAGGCGCACATGAGCGCGGCCCCTGCGATGCACGCCGCCCCGGTGCCGCGCCGCCTGGCCGATCTGGAGCGGCACGCCTGCCGTTGGCCGGTGAACGATGCCAGCCCTTCCGAGCTGCACCTGTTCTGCGGTGAGAAGGCCGAGGCGACCAAGCCCTATTGCACGCGGCATTGCCGGCTCGCTTACCGTGGACGGCCGAACGATTGACGTGTCGGAATTAGTCAGGGACCTTGGCGGCGCCCTGCCTGACCGTGAAATTGAATGAGGGGGCCATATTCACCAGAATCGCTGCGAGGTTCATCAGTGAAACTGAAACGCAGAAGAGTATGGAGAGCCAATTGGCTGAAAAGCTCTTCCAGACCGCGTATCCGATTACCGAGAGGTGGAGCAGGACCACGCTAAGCATCGCTATTCCCAGCAAAAACGAAAGGCTTGCATAGAAGGCTCTGTACCCGAGACCCGCGTCAAAAAAATCCTCACCGAAGATATTCATCTTTCCACGGAATAGTTTCAGATAGAGCTCGGTTGAGGTGTGAGCTGCCGATAAGAACTCCGGGTCTATCCCTTTCCTCGCAGCAAGGCGATTTGTAAACTGCTCGCAAATCGCCTGATAAGCCTGAGCGTTCATAAATGCCAACGAAAGAACCATAAAGCTGAATGACGCAAATATGGTCATAACCTCTGTCGCGGCAGGAAGGTCCTGGATCCCGATGGATGTTCCGGGGATGGTGACGTTCTTGCCGAAAAGCAGGAGAGCCAATAGGCCGTCACTCAGGAGAGCCGTCTTTATCAGAGCCTCCTGCTTTGCCAGCGTCCGGCTGTGCATCTCCAAATACTTTTGATGGAGCGCATCGGTGAAGATGCTGCCATCCTCATCCAGCATCATTTCACGTTCAAACGTCATCCTTAGTCGAACGTTAGGAGACAGTTTGAGATTGAGGCTACCTTCGGGTGCTGTCATTCGTTCATTGCCTTAAGCTCGCTCCGCCTGCCCGCCGGCTTTAACGAGCGTGAGGCGGCTCCCGCTCGCACGATATGACTGAAATTGGTTTTCCGCTACGGCAGCAAGATATCCGGCTGGAACCATCCAGCATGTTCCAGCAAGATTTATCACCTTCCGGTGCGAATTGGGGGAAGCGATGGGGGAAGGCTAAACATTCCGCCCCAAAAATCGCAACAAAGACAGCAGCTTAGCGAGGAGAAATGGCGCACCCGAAGAGATTCGAACTCCTGACCCCCAGATTCGTAGTCTGGTGCTCTATCCAGCTGAGCTACGGGTGCGCTGGCAGTGGCGGGTCGTTGTGCCCGGCTGCGAGGCGGTTCTCTAAAGGGTGCTTGGGCTTATTGCAAGCGCCTTTCGGAGAAAAAATGTACTTTTTTCATCGCGCCGTCCTGTCGCGACGCAAATCGCCCGGGAAATCAGGCACGGTGGCGGAAGGCGTCGAGCGGCACGGGGCGGTCCGGCAGCTCGATGCGGAAGAGCGTTCCGGGCGTCGCCTTCTCCACCAGCGCGATCGTGCCGCCATGGGCGAGCACCAGTTCGCGCGCGATGGCAAGGCCGAGGCCGGTGCCGCCGGAGCGCACGGAACCGCGGAAGGCGGCGAAGAGGTTTTCCCGCGCCTTGGCGGGCATGCCGGGACCGTTGTCGTCGATGGAGATGGAAACGACGCTGCCGGTGCGAAGGCCCGTCACCAGGACCGCGCGCTCGCGCAGGGCTGCATCCTGAAGCAGCGCCTGGACGGCGTTGCGGCAGAGATTGTGGATGACGCGGAAGAGCTGCTCGCCGTCGGCATCCACTTCGAGGCCCGGCTCGATCTGCACCACGAAATCGATGTCGCCGCGCGAATCGAGCGCCAGCACCTCGGAGACCTCCTGCACGAGCGGGCGCAGCGCCACGAAGCGGCGGCGCGGCTCCGGCTCGCGCATGCGGCCATAGGAGAGCACCTCGTTGGTATAGCCCACCGCCCGGTCGATGCTGCGCAGCAGCTTCGGCGCCACGCGCTTGACCACCGGATCGTCGACATCCGACAGGCGGTCGGACATGAGCTGGGCGGAGGAGAGGATGTTGCGCATGTCGTGGTTGATCTTCGACACGGCGAGGCCGAGATCGGCGAGGTTCTTCTGCTCCTTCAGCGTGCGCTGGAGCGTCTGCTGCATGGCGGCGAGGTGGATGCCGGCCACGGCGATCTCGTCGCGGCCGCCGGACGGCTCCAGCACGCGGGCCGGGTTGGACGGGTCGGTGGCGAATTCGCGGATATTGGCCGTCATGCGGCGCATCGGGCGGATCAGCAGGCGGTTGAGCGCGAAGAAGATCGGGCTTGCCGTGGCGAGCGACATGAGCATCGAGAAGATGAAGACGTTGCGCGCATAGTGCAGCATGGCGCGGCGCAAGGCGCCCTCGTCGAGCAGGAGCTCGATGCGCGTCGTCGTCTCGCCGACGGGGCCGTAGACGCGGATGACGCGGTTGCCGCCGAAGAGCAATGTTTCGAAGGCGTCATAGACCGAAGTGAGCGTCGAGACGTCGGAAAGGTCGTACTGCGCGTCGACGCTCGGCGGCATGTCGACGGCGGCGACCATGCGGGAAGCGTCCTGCTTCTTCAGCACGATCGCCTTGGTGCCCGTCGCCAACAGCGTTTCCTCCTGCACCGGGCGCGGCAGCTCCTGGTCCGGCAGGCCCTCGATGACGACGGCGGCGGCGGCGGCCGTGTTCAGCCGGTCGCGCAGCCACATCAGCCGCATATTGGCGACGGAGGGCACGAAGATCAGCACTTCGGCGATCAGGACGAAGACGGCGGTGAGCAGCAGGAGCTTTCCCGACAGGCCGGACAGGAACCCGACCGCCGGAACCGGCGTCTCGGTCAAGGACGGCGTCCCGTCTCTGTCCACCATGTCTCCCACTCCCGGACATGCCGCAAGGCGGCGCTCGATGCCGCGACCGACGATGGGCGACACCTTCGGCCACAGCCGACAGCCCATGATAGAGAATTACGGCAATTTTTCCAACGCTGCCGCAGGAAAGACAAAGGCGCGGCGATCCTGTGACCGCCGCGCCTTCATTCAAAGAACCCGATCAGAGATCAGAATTCCTCCCAGCTCTCCGTGGCCGTGGCGGCCGCCGCGCGGTTGCCGCCGAAGGCGCGGGCGACGCTGCCCATCATGCGGCGGGCGGGCGATTCGACCGGGCGCGCATCGGCGCGAACCGGAGCAGGCGCCGCCTGGAAGGCGCCGTCGCCGGTGCGGAAGCGGGCGACAAGGCCGGCAAGGCTGTCGGCCTCGCCCTTGAGCTTGTGCGTGGCGGCCGAGGTCTCCTCGACCATGGCGGCATTGTGCTGGGTGACCTGGTCCATCTGGTTGATGGCGGTGCTGACCTCCTGAAGGCCGGTCGCCTGCTCGCGGGCGGCCGTGGCGATCGAGTGGATGCGGTCGTTGATGGTGACGACGCGGCTTTCGATGTCGGAAAGGGCCGTGCCGGTCTCCTGCACGTAGCGCACGCCGACGGAGACTTCGTCGCCCGACTTGGTGATGAGGCCCTTGATGTCCTTGGCGGCGCTGGCGGCGCGCTGGGCAAGCTCGCGCACTTCCTGCGCGACGACGGCAAAGCCCTTGCCGGCCTCGCCCGCGCGGGCGGCCTCGACGCCGGCATTGAGCGCGAGCAGGTTGGTCTGGAAGGCGATCTCGTCGATCACCGAGATGATCTGGCTGATCTCGCTCGACGCCTGCTCGATGCGGCCCATGGCGTCGATGGCGTTGCGCACGATGGCGCCGGACTGCTTGGCGCTCTGCGTCGCCTCGCCGACCATGACGCTCGCCTCGTTGGCGCGCTCCGTCGAGTTCTTGACGGCGGCGGTAATCTCCTCCAGCGCGGCCGAGGTCTCCTCCAGCGCGGCGGCCTGCTGCTCGGTGCGCTTGGAAAGGTCGTCGGAGGCGGTGCGCAGCTCGCCGGAATTGGCGTTGATCGCGTCGGTGGAGGCGCGCACCTCGCGCATGGTGCTCTGGAGCGTGGCGAGCGTCGTGTTGACGTTCTGCTGCAATTCGGCGAAGGCGCCGCGGAAGCTGCCGTCCATGGTCTGCGTCAGGTCGCCTTCGGCCAGCGCGCCGATGACGCGGCGGGTTTCGGCGATGCCCTCCTCCACGCCGGCGACGAGTTCGTTGACGCTGCGGGCGAAGCGGTTGAGGTCGTCGTTCTGGTAGTCCTTGGCGATGCGCGAGCTGAAATCGCCGGCGGCGGCGGCATGCACGACGGCCGCGATGGAGGACTGCAGGTCGGCGCTCTTCTCGCGCAGGATCTGTTCCTGGGCGTTGAGGTCGCGCACCGTGATGGCGTTCTGGCGGAAGACGGCGACGGCGCCGGCCATTTCGCCGATCTCGTCCTTGCGCCCGGCATAGGGGACCTCGGTCTCGAGGTCGCCGCCGGCAAGGCGCTTCATGGTCTCGGTGACGTTCTGGATCGGGCGGCTGAGCTCGTTGGTCGCGATATAGAAGGCGGTGCCGCCGCCGATCACGAGGCCCGCGCCGACCGTGCCGAGCACCAGCATCAGCATCAGCGTCTCGAAGGCCTCGATATCGCCGCGGATCGCGGCGAGGTTCTGGTTGTCCGTCTCCACGACGGCGTCGATTTCCTTCTGGAAGGCCTTGCGGTTGGCGCGGTTGCCTTCGTTGTTGCCCTGCTCGTTGGCCGCGGCGATGGAGCCCTCGCTGCCGAGGCGCGCGGTCTCGGTGCGGAAGGTGCGGAATTCGGCGGCGCGGGCGACGACGGCGTCGAAGGCGGCCTTCTGCTCGGCCGGCACCAGCGGGCGCCACTCGTTCAGCGTCTTGTCGATACCGTCCAGTTCCTTGGCGATGCCTTCGGCGAACTTCCCGGCGCCCTCGGCATCCTTGGCGGCATAGATGCCGCGGGCTTCCATGACGACGGCGGTGACCTGGCGGTTCAGGTGCTCGCCGAGGAAGGCGCGGTCGGCGGCATTCTCATACTGGCGAAGCTTGTCGCTGTATTCGGAGACGACATGGACGGCGATACCGCCGATGAGGACCGAAATGAGGCCCATCACCCCAACGATGAGATAAATCTTGCCGCGTATCTTCACGTCACACTCCCAATGGCACGGATAGCAATCGGCAAGCGGAAGGGTCCTGCTTACCTTTGGCAGGAACGGTAAAGGCTAAAGGTTAATTAGATTTTGATGCAACCCGGCACAAACGGGGGACGAGTGAAAGCTTCCTAATATTGGCGCATGCCCTGCTTCCGGGGAATTTCCGCTCCGCTTCCCCTCACCCAGCGTGAAGCGAAGCTGACGATATTCAAGGAATATACAACCTTGAAGGGCAACGCCATTAACGACTGTGACGGACGCATGGCAAGAATTCCGCTACAATTGACTTTCGACCGGCTTTGCCCTTATAAGCCGCGCACGTCCGGAAAGCTCGGCTTCCCGCGAGGGCAACCCTGTGCCGGACTTTCACGCTCCTTGCGTAACGCAAACCCAAGAAGGGCCGCACACCGCGGTATTAAATAAATGTCGAAGCGTACCTACCAACCCTCCAAGCTTGTCCGCAAGCGTCGTCACGGCTTCCGCGCCCGCATGGCTACGAAGGGCGGCCGCAAGGTCCTGTCCGCACGCCGCGCCCGCGGCCGCGCACGTCTCTCGGCCTAAGGCCGTGCCTGCCCGAACAGAGGCGACGGGCAATGACGAAAACTGATGAAAAATCTGCTGTCGGACGGCTGAAAAGCCGTCCGCAGTTTCTTTTTGTGCGCGAGGGCGAGAGGCGCAAGGGTCCCCTGTTCCTTCTCGAAGTGCGTGACCGGCAGTTGCCGGACGAACCGCCCCGCGTCGGCTTCACCGTTACCAAGAAGCACGGCAACGCCGTGGAACGCAATCGCATGCGCCGCCGCCTGAAAGAGGCCGTGCGGCTATCGGCCGGGTTTGCAATGGAGCCCGGACACGACTATGTGGTTGTCGCCAGACGGGACGTGCTCGGCGCGCCCTTCGAAACCCTGCAGGCCGGTCTGAAGGACCGGATCACCACGCGGCAGAAGAAACACAAGCAGCAGCACCCTGCTGCGCCCGGGAAAGAGTGATGGAAAAAAACCGCAATTACTTCGTGGCGATCGCGCTGTCCGTGCTGATCCTCGTCGCCTGGCAGTTCCTCTATGTGAACCCCAAGCTCGAGAAGGATCGCGCCGCGCTGGAAGCCCAGCAGACCGCCCAGACGAGCGAGCAGACGACGACCACCACCGCAGGCGGCACCACGCCCGCCGCCACCGGGACGAACGGCACGCTGCCGGGCGCCGCAGCCGGGGCGACCACGACGGAAACGCGTGAACAGGCCCTTGCCAAGTCCGCCCGCGTCGAGATCGACACGCCCGCGCTTGCCGGCTCCATCAACCTGACGGGCGCGCGCTTCGACGACCTGAGGCTCAAGGAATTCCACGAGACCGTCGACAAGACGAGCCCGATCATCACCCTTCTCAGCCCCGCCGAGACCGAGCACGGCTACTTCGCCGAAATCGGCTATGTCGGCAGCGAGGCGACCGGCCAGATGCCCGGCCCGCAGACCGTCTGGACGCAGGACGGCGCCGGCAAGCTGACGCAGGCGACCCCGGTCAAGCTCTCCTACACCAACGACAAGGGCATGACCTTCACCCGCACGATCTCGGTCGACGAGCATTACATGTTCACCGTCACCGACAGCATCGAGAACCGCACGGAAGCGCCGGTCGCGCTTTCGGCCTATGGCCGCACGACGCGCTTCTTCAAGCCGACGACCCCGTCGGTCTACGTGCTGCACGAAGGCTTCATCGGCGAGCTCGGCGACCTCGGCCTGCATGAAGTCAAGTACAAGGACGCCGAGAAGGACACCACCGTCGCGCCCGGCAAGGCGACGGGCGGCTGGCTCGGCATCACCGACAAGTACTGGGCGACCGCGCTCGTGCCGCCGCAGGCGACCCCCTACGAGACGCGCTTCTCCTATTTCCAGGACGGCCGCCCGCGCTACCAGGCCGACTATCGCCAGGATGACGTGACCATCGCTCCCGGCCAGACGATCGAGGTCAAGAACCTCTTCTTCGGCGGCGCCAAGGAAGTGCCGATCATCGACCAGTACAAGACGTCCTACTCGATCCCGCGCTTCGACCTGATGATCGACTGGGGCTGGTTCTGGTTCTTCACCAAGCCGATGTTCCAGCTCATGGACTTCTTCTACCGCTACTTCGGCAATTTCGGCATCGCGATCCTCATCACGACCATCGTCGTCAAGGGCCTCTTCTTCCCGCTCGCCAGCAAGCAGTACGCTTCCATGGCCAACATGAAGAAGATGCAGCCGAAGATGGAGGAGCTGAAGGCCAAGCACGGCGACGACCGCATGGCGCTGCAGCAGGCGATGATGCAGCTCTACAAGGAGGAGAAGATCAATCCGCTGGCGGGCTGCTGGCCGATCCTCCTGCAGATCCCGGTGTTCTTCGCGCTCTACAAGGTGATCTACGTCACCATCGAGATGCGCCATGCGCCGTTCTTCGGCTGGATCCAGGACCTTTCGGCGCCCGATCCGACGTCGCTGTTCAACCTGTTCGGCCTCCTGCCCTACGACGTGCCGCATGTGCTTCTGATCGGCGTCTGGCCGATCGTCATGGGCATCACCATGTTCATGCAGATGCGCATGAACCCGACGCCGCCGGACCCGACCCAGGCGATGATCTTCACCTGGATGCCGCTGGTCTTCACCTTCATGCTGGCATCCTTCCCGGCCGGCCTCGTGATCTACTGGGCCTGGAACAACACGCTGTCCATCGTGCAGCAGGCGATCATCATGAAGCGCCACGGCGTCAAGATCGAGCTCTTCGACAATCTGAAGGGCCTGTTCGGGAAGAAGACGAAACCATCCTGACGATCCCGTCGGACGACATGCGAAACCCCGGCCATCGGCCGGGGTTTTCTTTTGCCGTATGCCCGGCGGCGGGCGCGCGCTTGACTTTCGCGGCCAAAACCGGGAAGCCGGGGGCCTGACAAGGAAGGCTGGAAGCAATGACAGAGACGAGCGCAACGGGCGACAAGCCGCTGTTCGGCAGGCCGTGGATCTTCATCCGCGGCGTGCCGGCGATGAAATTCCTGCCGCCCGAAGGCCCGCCGGAGATCGCCTTTGCCGGCCGCTCGAATGTCGGCAAGTCGTCGCTGATCAACGCGCTGGTCGGCCACAAGGGCCTTGCCCGCACCTCCAACACGCCCGGCCGCACGCAGGAGCTCAACTATTTCGTGCCGGACGGCTTTTCCGGCGCCGAGGACGACCTGCCGCCGATGGCGCTCGTCGACATGCCGGGCTACGGCTACGCGCAGGCGCCGAAGGAACAGGTCGACGCCTGGACGAAGCTCGTCTTCGACTATCTGCGCGGCCGCTCGACGCTGAAGCGCGTCTATGTGCTGATCGACAGCCGCCACGGCATCAAGAAGAACGACGACGAGGTCTTCTCGCTGCTCGACAAGGCAGCGGTCTCCTACCAGGTCGTGCTGACCAAGACCGACAAGATCAAGGATGCCGGCGTGCCGCGCCTCGTCGAGGAGACGCTCCAGAAGATCTCCAAGCACCCGGCCGCCTATCCGGAGGTGCTCGCCACCTCGTCGGAGAAGAGCCGCGGGCTCGACGACCTGCGGGCCGCGATCCTCAGCGCCATCGATCGATAATCGGGACCGTCAGTCGAACCGGGCCGCGCCGGTCGCCAGCACCGGGCCGGTCCGCCTGCCCGTCGGCGAGCCGCCGAAGGGCTCGACGCTGACGGAGATCGTCGCGCCCTCGACGATGCGGCTGCGCATTTCGCGCGGCACCGCCAGCCGTCCCTCGCCGGTCTGCGGCAGGACGCCGAGCGTGACGGGCGCCTTGCCCGCCTCGGTCAGCCAGAGCTCCAGCGACCTTTCCTTTTCGGGACCGGCGGCGACGGGCGTCACGGCGAGCGTGCCGCTCGCATCGTCATAGCGGGCGACCAGCCCCATCGCGGCGTTCTCGCCGGTCATGCCGGCGACCAGCCGGCCGCCATTGACGGGACGCGGCGCCAGAAGCGCGCTGAGGAGAAGGGCAAGGCCGGCGGCGACGGCGAAGGAGGCGAGCGCGAGCGCGCGCCAGAGCGCCAGCGAATGCCAGCAGCCGCCGGAGACCTTGCCGGAAAACACGGCGTCGCACGGGGTGGTGGTGAGGATATGCTGCTCGACGGGCGCGCGGGCGCCGGGGGAAAGATGCAGCGGCTCGTAGCCGTCGCCGAAGGTGGCGAGGTTCTCCTCCCAGCGGCTCACCATGGCGGCGAACTGGCGGTCGCGCATCAGCCGTGCCTCGACCTTGCGGCGGTCTTCGTCGGACAGGACCCCGAGCACGTATTCGCCCGCGATCACCTGATCGCAGCACGGTTCTCTCATCTCTCGGTCGGACGCCGCCATCGGCTCATCCACTCTCTCGGTTCCAGGACTGACGCGAGGACTTGGCCTCTTTCCACATATAGGGACGCCGGTGGGCCTTTGCCTATAGGCAGGCGCGGAGCCGCATCATATTCCCCATCGGCTTTTTGCGCCACCGATCATGGGGATCATTCCATCGTCACGAAACATGCGTTAAACAGGCCCCCGTCCAATTCCACGAGGCCGCCATGTCCCTATCCGAAAGCGAAACCCAAGCCCGCCTTCTCGCCCAGGCCCTGCCCTATATGCAGCGCTACGAGAACAAGACCATCGTGGTCAAATACGGCGGCCATGCCATGGGCAATGCCGAGCTCGGCAAGGCTTTCGCCAGCGACATCGCGCTTCTCAAGCAGTCCGGCGTCAACCCCATCGTCGTGCATGGCGGCGGCCCGCAGATCGGCGCGATGCTGACCAAGATGGGCATCGAATCGAAGTTCGAGGGGGGCCTGCGCGTCACCGACCAGAAGACGGTCGAGATCGTCGAGATGGTGCTGGCGGGCTCGATCAACAAGGAGATCGTCGCGCTCATCAACCAGACGGGCGAATGGGCGATCGGCCTGTGCGGCAAGGACGGCAACATGGTCTTCGCCGAGAAGGCCAAGAAGACCGTCATCGACCCCGACAGCAATATCGAGCGCATCCTCGACCTCGGCTTCGTCGGCGAGGTGGTGGAGGTCGACCGCACGCTGATCGACCTGCTCGCCAAATCCGAGATGATCCCGGTCATCGCCCCGGTCGCGCCCGGCCGCGACGGCCATACCTACAACATCAACGCCGACACCTTCGCCGGCGCCATCGCCGGCGCGCTGAACGCGACGCGCCTGCTCTTCCTGACGGATGTCCCGGGGGTGCTCGACCGCAACGGCCAGCTCATCAAGGAGCTCTCCGTCGCCGAGGCCCGCGCGCTCATCAAGGACGGCACGATCTCCGGCGGCATGATCCCGAAGGTCGAGACCTGCATCGACGCCATCAAGGCGGGTGTTCAGGGCGTCGTCATCCTCAACGGCAAGACCGCCCATTCGGTATTGCTGGAACTCTTCACCGAGCACGGCGCGGGCACGCTGCTGGTGCCCTGAGCCCTACAGGAAGAGAAGGCCGAGGATGCCGCAGACGATCAGCAGGCATCCGGCCGCCTCCGTGCGGTTCACCCGCTCGTGGAACAGGAAATACGACGCCATGAAGGTGAAGACCAGCTCGATCTGGCCGAGCGCGCGCACATAGGCGACCTGCTGGAGGCTCATCGCCGTGAACCAGCAGGCCGAGCCGAGCACGCCGGCAATACCGACCAGCGAGGACGAGCGCCAGCTCTTCAGGACGTCGACGATCTCCCGCTTGTCCTTCCAGCCCATCCAGACCAGCATGAAGGCCGTCTGGAACGTGGTGACGCAGGCGAGCGTCACGGCGGCGTCCATGATCGGCCCCGGCCCCTGAAGCGACAGCGAGGCGCTGCGATAGGCGACCGCCGAGATGCCGAAGACCGCGCCCGAGGCGATGCCGATCAGCGCGGTGCGGCTTGTCAGCGCCGCGAGGATGTTGCGCCAGGAGAGCGGCGCGCGGGCGAGCGAGATCAGCATCACCCCGACGACGCCAACGATGATGGCGACGACCGCGCCGAAGGTGATGCGCTCGCCGAGCAGCACGAAGCCGAAGATCGCCGCCTGCACCGGCTCCGTCTTGGAATAGGCCGTGCCGACGGCGAAGTTGCGCAGCGAGAAGAGGTAGACCAGCAGCATGGTCGCGAAGATCTGCGCAAGGCCGCCGATCACCGCCCAGAAGGCGAAGGTTCCGTTGAGCGCCGGAAACGGCAGGCCGACCGCAAGGCGCAGCACCAGCACGTAGAGGATCGCCAGAGGAAAGCCGTAGCCGAAGCGCACGAAGCTCGCGCCGCGCGTTCCGAGCGAGCCCTGAAGGTGCTTCTGCAGGGCCGAGCGCAGGTTCTGCAGGAAGGCGGCGGCGATGGTGATGGGGATCCAGAGTTCCATGCCAGCCCGCTAGCATGGGGCTTGCCGCAAATCCATCACCCGCGGCGGGCCATCGCGGAAAATTCCGTTTCCCTCGCCCCGGACCCGTGCCATAAGACGGCCCATGACCGATCTTCCGAGCAAAGCCGATTTTTCCCATGTGCGTGACTGGGTCTTCGACCTCGACAACACGCTCTATCCGCACCATGTCGACCTCTTCGCCCAGATCGACAAGAACATGACGGCTTACGTCTCGGCGCTGCTCGGCCTTTCGCGCGAGGACGCGCGGGCGCTGCAGAAGCAGTATTATTTCGATCACGGCACCACGCTGAAGGGGCTGATGATCCACCATCACATCGATCCCGCCGATTTCCTCGAAAAGGCGCATGCGATCGATTACGACGTGCTGTCGCCGGACCTTCCGCTCGGCGAGGCGATCCAGGCGCTGCCCGGCCGCAAGTTCATCTTCACCAATGGCAGCGTGAAGCATGCCGAGATGGCCGCAAGGGCGCTCGGCATCTTCCATCATTTCGACGACGTCTTCGACATCGTGGCGGCGGAATATGTGCCGAAGCCGGCCGGCGAGACCTATGACAAGTTCATGGCGCTGCACCGGGTCGATACCGGCCATGCGGTGATGTTCGAGGACCTGCCGCGCAACCTCGTCGTGCCGAAGGCGCTCGGCATGAAGACCGTGCTGCTCACCCCGCGCGACATCGACCACGAATTCACCGACGCCTGGGAAAAGCGCACGGACGATGACAGGCATATCGACTATGCGACGTCGAACCTGACGGCCTTCCTCAACGCGCTGCTCTAAGGTCCCGCAAGGCAAGCCTTGTTCCGGACACGGAAAAAACCCTTTCCGGTCATAAGGTTCAATTACCAATTTGTAACTGGCGCCGGCCGACGTTCCCCCTATCCTGCCCCTCAAGGGACGACGATGGATGAAAGGAACGACCATGGCTAAAAAGGAACTTCTTCTCGGCGCCGTAGCTGCCAGCCTCATTTTCTCGGGCGCAGCCGCCCCCGCCTTCGCCGCCAAGGGCAAGCACAAGCATGGCCACCACCATGGCGCGATGATCGAGCGCCTCGACACCGACAAGGACGGCAAGGTCTCGCTCGCCGAGTTCAAGGCGAACGCCTCCGCCGCCTTCAAGGCCTTCGACGCCGACGGCAACGGCCAGGTGACGAAGGACGAGATCAAGGCACGCCGTGACGCCTTCAAGGACGCCCGCAAGGCTGTTCACGACGCCGCCAAGGCGGACCGGGCGAAGGCCCGCGAGGCACTGCGCGCCGGCGGACCCTACATGCTGCCGGGCGCCGGCCGGATGTTCGAAAAGGCCGACACCGACAAGAACGGCACGCTCTCCGAGGCCGAAGTGCTCGCCGTGGCGGAAAAGGCCTTCGAGCGCCGCGACACGAACAAGGACGGCGCCATCGATACGGCGGATGCCCGGCCCGGCAAGAAGGGCAAGGGCCATCACGGCAAGGATGGCGGGAAGCGCGCCGAGCGCATGCTGAACCGGCTCGACACCGACAAGGACGGCAAGATCTCGCAGGCCGAGATGCTGGCGCGCGCCACGCAGACCTTCCAGCGCCTCGACACCGACGGCAACGGCGAGGTGACCAAGGCCGAGATCGACGCGAAGCGTGAGGCCTTCCGCGACGCCCGCAAGGCCTTCCGCGCGGTGAAGGCGACAGACGGCGAGGCGAAGGACGCCGCCCGCAAGGCGATGCGCGAGGCCCGGATCGACGGCAGGGGCATGCACATGTTCGAGCGCGCCGACGCCGACAAGAACGGCACCCTGACCAAGGCTGAAATGGAAACCGCCGCCATCGCCATGTTCAAGAAGCGCGACCGCAACGGCGACGGCTTCATCACCCTCGACGAGATGGGCAAGCGCGGCGACAAGTAGGCCTTCCCGGCAGCACGTCCGACTGAAACGCCCCGGTTCTGCCGGGGCGTCTTTTGTGAAGGAAGCGCGGCCCGTCAGCCGTGTGCCGCGACCGCCACCTGCTCGGCTTCGAGCTTCTCGTAGAACTTCACGATGATGTCCCAGGCCTCGTCCGCCGTCTCGACGAACTGCATCAGCTCGACGTCGCCGGGCGCGATGGTGCCGAAGGCGGCGAGCGCGTCGAAATCGATGATCCTGTGCCAGAATTCCTTGCCGAAGAGGATCAGCGGCACCAGCGCCATGCGGCCGGTCTGCATCAGCGTCACCGTCTCGAACAATTCGTCCAGCGTGCCGAAGCCGCCGGGGAAGACCGTGACGGCCTTGGCGCGCAGCAGGAAGTGCATCTTGCGGACCGCGAAATAGTGGAAGTTGAAGCTGAGCTCCGGCGTGACATAGGGGTTGGGCGCCTGCTCGTGCGGCAGCACGATGTTGAGGCCGATCGACGGGGCGCCGACATCGGTCGCCCCGCGGTTGCCCGCCTCCATGACGCCCGGCCCGCCGCCGGTGACGACGACATATTCCTTGAAGCCGAGCTCGGCCGACTTCTCCGAGCACATGCGCGCGAACTTGCGCGCCTCCTCGTAATAGACCGAGGCCGCCTCGAGGTTCATGCGCTGCGTCTCGTTGCGCGCCGCCCAGGCCTCCTGGCCGGGAGCGGGAATGCGCGCGCCGCCGAACATGACGACGGTCGACTTGATGCCGCGCTCGGCGAGCATCATCTCGACCTTCAGCAGCTCAAGCTGGAGGCGCACCGGGCGCAGCTCCTCGCGGCAGAGGAAGTCGTCGTCGACATAGGCGAGCCGGTAGGCGGGATTTGCCGATTGCGGCGTTTGCGGCACCACGGCGGCGCGGTGCTTGTCCTGCGCGCTGTCGGCCAACGGATCCCACACGCCATCCTTGCGGCGCAGGTTCTTCTTCTTCAGTCTCGCCATGTCACTTTCCTGCTTTCAACTCTCACGGGATTACCCGTTCGCCCGTGCGACAGTATCTGCCGGAAAGGGGCTTCATCTTTCCCGGCACTTGCTCTAGAGCATTTTGCTGATTGATGAAATCGACCTTCCGGCGTCCCGACAATCGAAAATAAGCCTCGAAGTTTAAGGAATTCCGATGAACACGTCCAACCTCGCCGCCCTTTCTCAAACCATCGACCGCGCCTTCGAGGAACGGGACGGCATCAATACCTCAACGCGCGGCGAAGTGCGCGATGCGGTGGAGACCGCGCTCAACCTGCTCGACAACGGCAAGGCACGCGTCGCCGAGCGCGGCGAGGACGGCAACTGGACGGTGAACCAGTGGCTCAAGAAGGCCGTGCTGCTCTCCTTCCGCCTCAACCCGATGGAGATCGTCAAGGGCGGCCCCGGGGAATCCGCCTGGTGGGACAAGGTGCCCTCCAAGTTCGACGGCTGGAGCGTCAACGAATTCGAGAAGGCAGGGTTCCGCGCCGTGCCGAACTGCGTTGTGCGCCGCTCGGCCTATATCGCGCCGAATGCCATCCTGATGCCCTCATTCGTCAATCTCGGCGCCTATGTCGGCGAGGGCACGATGGTCGACACCTGGGCGACGGTCGGCTCCTGCGCGCAGATCGGCAAGCATGTGCACCTTTCCGGCGGCGTCGGCATCGGCGGCGTTCTGGAGCCTATGCAGGCCGGCCCGACGATCATCGAGGACAATTGCTTCATCGGCGCCCGCTCGGAGGTCGTCGAAGGCTGCATCGTGCGCGAGGGCTCCGTGCTCGGCATGGGCGTCTTCATCGGCAAGTCGACCAAGATCGTCGACCGCGCGACGGGCGAAGTGACCTATGGCGAAGTGCCGCCCTATTCGGTCGTCGTCGCCGGCTCCATGCCCTCCGACAAGACCATGCCGAACGGCCTTGCGGCCCCGAGCCTCTACTGCGCCGTCATCGTCAAGCGCGTCGACGCCCAGACCCGCTCGAAGACCGGCATCAACGAACTCCTCAGGGACTGATCCATGGCGGCCGCGGAAGAGCGGGGACCGACCCTTGCCTGGCTCTTCTTCGGCTGGTCCGGCCGCCTCAGCCGCGTGCCCTTCGCGCTCGGCTGGGCCTTCTGGCTGATGTTGCTCTCGGCGGCGCTTACCCGCATCGTCGTCGTGCCGAAGGAAGACGCGGCCTTCCTGTTCTGGGCCTTCGCCTTCTTCATCGTCGCCATCGTCTCGACGGTCTCCTCCATCCTGCTGACGATCAAGCGGCTGCACGATATGAACCTGCCGCTGCCGCTGATCGTCTGCCTGTTCATTCCCGCCATCTCCTTCCTCGCGCTCTTCGTCTTCCTCGTCTGGCCCGGCACGCCCGGCCCGAACGATTACGGCCGCCTGCCCGACCGGCCAAAGGCGTGAGCGCGCGCATCGGCCGCGCGTGACAGGCCCCGAGCGATCGGCTACACCTCGATTCTCTCCCTTTCAGGTGCCGTGACGCATGCCCATGACCTCCGCCGATCCGATCGAAAACCTCGCGACCCTCATCCGCTGCCCTTCCGTGACGCCGGCCGAAGGCGGCGCGCTGACGGCACTTGCCGCCATGCTGGAGCCGCTCGGCTTCACGGTGGAGCGCATGGTCGCCAGCGAGCCCGGCATGCCCGATATCGAGAACCTCTATGCCCGCATCGGCACCGAGGGTCCGCACCTGATGTTCGCCGGCCATACGGACGTGGTGCCGGTCGGCGACGCCGCCGCCTGGACGCATGATCCCTTCGGCGCCGAGATTTCCGGCGGCGAGATGTTCGGCCGCGGCGCCGTCGACATGAAGGGCGGCATCGCCTGCTTCATCGCCGCCGTCGCGCGCCACATCGAGAGAAACGGCCCGCCGAAGGGCTCCGTCTCCTTCCTCATCACCGGCGACGAGGAAGGCCCGGCCGTCAACGGCACGGTCAAGCTGCTGCAATGGGCGGCCGAGCGGGGCGAGCGCTGGGACGCCTGCCTCGTCGGCGAGCCGACCAATCCGGACCGGCTCGGCGACATGATCAAGATCGGCCGGCGCGGTTCCGTCTCCGGCTCGCTTACCGTCCGCGGCGTGCAGGGCCACGCCGCCTATCCGCACCTCGCCGACAATGCGGTGCGCGGCGTGATCGCGCTCACCGACGCGCTGATGCACCCGCCCTTCGACGCCGGCACGGAGAATTTCCAGCCGTCGAACCTGGAAGTGACGACCATCGACGTCGGCAACCGCGCCACCAACGTCGTGCCGGCCGAGGCGAGCGCCAGCTTCAACATCCGCTTCAACGACGGCTGGACCGCCGAGACCGTGATGGCCGAGATCGTGCGCCGGCTCGACGCCGCCGCGCGGGACGAGAAGCTTCGGCCCGGCCGCGCGCCCGTGCGCTACGACATCCAATGGGCCGAGCGGCCGAGCCACGTCTTCCTGACGCGCAACAACCAGCTCATCGCCTCGCTGTCGGGCGCCGTCGAGGCCGTGACCGGCCGGGCGCCGAAGCTCTCGACGACGGGCGGCACCTCCGATGCGCGCTTCATCAAGGACTATTGCCCGGTCGTGGAATTCGGCCTCGTCGGCCAGACCATGCATATGGTGGACGAGCGGGTGGCGGTCGCCGATCTCGAGACGCTGACCGTGATCTACGAGACCTTCATCGCGCGCTGGTTCGGCGATGCCCGGTCTTGACGAGGTCCTCTACTACCTCAACGGCATCTACCTGCTGCTGAAGCGGAAGCAGGAGGGGTTCGGCTGGCTGGACCTCACGCTGCGCGGGCTCGTCCGCTCCTTCTGGGCCTTCGCCTGGTGCCTGCCGGCCTTTGCCGTCATCTGGGCGTCCTGGCGGCTCTACTATCTCGCCGGCATGCCGGCGGGCACGCCGGCCGGCGCCGGCTTCGTCATCAGGCTGCTGGTGATCGACATCGTCGGCTGGCTGCTGCCGCTCGTGCTGCTCGTCGCGCTGGCCCGCCTGCTCGGCTACGGCAGGTTTCTTGCGACCGTGGTGACGGCGAGCAACTGGATTTCCGTGCCCTTCGCCTATGCGGCGGCGCTGCCCTTCGCGCTGTCGCTCGTCCTGCCGCAGAGCGCGCCCTTTGCCGGCCTGCTGCTCTACGCCGTGTTCGGCGCGAGCATCGTGCTGCAATTCCGCCTCGTCTGGATGTGCGTCGGCAAGCAGAACCTGCTGGCGGCGGCGATCACCGCGATCTACGTGCTGCCGCCGATGATCGTCGCGCAGGAACTGCAGCGCCTCCTCGGCATGCTGCCCGGCTAGATGGTTCAGTAATCCACCGCCATGAAGTAAAGCCCGTCCGGCGGCGCCACCGGGCCGCAGGCCTTGCGGTCGCGCGCCTCCAGCGCGGCACGCACGTCGTCCACCGTCCACTTGCCCTCGCCCGCCAGCTTCAGCGTGCCGGCGAAGGAGCGGATCTGGTTGTGCAGGAAGCTCTGCGCCGAGACGCGGATCTCGATCAGTTCAACGCTGCGCGTCACCTCCAGCCGGTCGATGGTGCGCACGGGGCTGTTTGCCTGGCACTGGGCAGCGCGGAAGGTGGTGAAGTCGTGCCTGCCGACCAGCACCTGCCCGGCGGCGTGCATGACCTCGTGATCCAGCTCCTTGGCGACGAACCAAGCCCGGTTCGCTTCCAGCGCCAAGGGCGCGCGGCGCGAGATGATGCGGTAGAGATAATGCCGCTTCTTCGCGGAGAAGCGGGCGTCGAAATCGTCCGGCACTTCAGCCGCATCGAGGATTGCGACGCGCTCGCCGGCCATGCCGAGATGCGCGTTGAGGGCGTTCCTCAGCGTGTGCTCCTTCCAGTGCCGCGAAAGATCGGCATGGGCGACCTGCCCCATGGCATGGACGCCGGAATCCGTGCGGCCCGCGCCGCGGATCGAGACCGTCTCGCCGGTCAGCGACAGGATCGCCGCCTCGATGGCGCCCTGCACGGAAGGACCGTTCTCCTGCCGCTGCCAGCCGACATAGGGCGTGCCGTCATATTCGATGCGAAGCCGGTAGCGCGGCATCAGCCCAGCACCTCGCCGGCCGAAACCGGCGTGCCGCGCAGGAAGTCCGCCGCATCCAGCGGCTTGCCGCCCGCCTTCTGCAAACGCACGAGGCGCACCGCGCCCTTCCCGCAGGCGATGGTCAGCCGGTCGTCGAGCACCGTGCCGGCGGGCTTCGAAACGCCTTCATCGGCCCGCTCGCTCGCCAGCACCTTCACGCGCTCCGGCTTTCCGCCGATTTGCAGCTCGAACCAGGCGCCGGGGAAGGGCGAGAGGCCGCGGATATGGTTGTGAACATTCTTAGCCGGCTTCGAGAAGTCGATGCGGGTCTCGGCCTTGTCGATCTTGGCGGCGTAGAGCACACCCTCCTCGGCCTGCGGCGTCAGCGTCAGGTCGCCGGCCTCCAGCCTGCCCATGGCCTCGGCCATCAGTGCACCACCCACCTGCATCAGGGCATCGTGCAGCGCACCGGCCGTCATGTTCTCGCTTATGGCCACGCGGCGGGTGAGCGCGACGGGGCCGGTATCGAGGCCCTTGTCCATCTTCATCACCATCATGCCGGTCTCGTCGTCGCCCGCCATGATCGCCCGCTGGATGGGTGCCGCCCCGCGCCAGCGCGGCAGGAGCGAGGCATGGCCGTTATAGCAGCCGAGACGCGTGCCGGTCAGGATCGCTTCCGGCAGCAGGAGGCCATAGGCGACCACCACCGCGACATCCGCCCCATGGGCGCGGAAGGCTTCGCGGTCGGCTTCCGCACGGAAATTGACGGGCGTGACGACGGGAATGCCGCGCCGCTCGGCCGCCTGGTGCACCGGCGACTTCACCAGTTCGAGGCCACGGCGGCCGGCCGGGCGCGGCGGCTGCGAATAGACCGCGACGATCTCGTGGCCCGCCTCGGCAAGCGCCTCCAGCGTCGGGACGGAGAAATCCGGCGTGCCCATGAAGATGATGCGAAGGGCCATCGGTCAGCCTCCCGTGAAATGGATTGCGGGCGGCTATTGCCGCCTCAGAGCGCCTTGCTGCCGCGCATCTTGGCCGCCTTGGTGAACTTGCGGATCACCATCTCGCGCCTCAGCTTGGAAATATGGTCGATGAACAGCACGCCGTTGAGGTGGTCGATCTCGTGCTGGAGACAGGTCGCCAGCAGGCCCTCCGCCTCCGTCACCTGCTCCTTGCCCTCGCGGTCGAGGTGCCGGACGGTGATCGATGCCGGGCGCTCGACCTCGGCATAATAGTCCGGGATCGACAGGCAGCCCTCTTCATAGACCGAGCGCGCATCCGACGAGGCGACGACTTCCGGATTGATGAAGACGAGCGGCGTCTTGTCCTCGCCGTCCTTGGAGACGTCCAGCACGAGCATGCGGCGGGCGACGCCGATCTGGATGGCGGCCAGGCCGATGCCGGGGGCATCGTACATGGTCTCCAGCATGTCGTCGGCGAGCCTCTTCACCTCGCCGTCGACGGTTTCGATGGGCCTGGAAACCTGACGGAGGATCGGATCGGGAAGGATAATCAGCGGCTTGATGGTCATGCGCCTCCCTTAGCGCGGTTTTTTTGCGCTTTCAATCGACTTCACCGGCTTCCCCGGCGATTTGTTCACGTTATGATCTGGTTTCCGCCGCAATCCGTGCTATGGTCGCGGCATGATCGATCCCGCATTCGACACGCTCATCTCCTCCATCCTCCACCGGCTCGGCGGTCCCGGCCCGGCTCTGGTGCTGCTTGCGGCCGTGCTGCTGGCGGCCTTCGGACTCCTTTCCGCACGCCGAAGCCACAACCGCCAGCGGGAGGCTGCGGCGATGGCCGAGCTACGTTTCGGGGAACTCCTGAAAGCACAGACCGAGATGCAGGGGCGCGTTGCCGCCATGGCGGAGGTGTTCGGCAGCAAGCAGGCCGAGACGAACCAGGCGATCAACAGCCGGCTCGACGGGCTGACGCAGCGGCTCGGCCAGTCGATCTCCGAGCAGACCAGGGCGACGCACGAGAACCTGCGCCGCCTGCAGGAGCGGCTGGCGGTGATCGACAATGCCCAGACGAACATCCAGTTGCTGGCGAAGGACGTGGTCGGGCTCCAGGCCATTCTCTCCAACAAGCAGACGCGCGGCGCCTTCGGCCAGTCGCGCATGGAGACGATCATCGCCGACGCGATGCCGCCCGGCGCCTACCAGTTCCAGGCGCAGCTTTCCAACGGCGTGCGCCCGGACTGCACCATCCGCATGCCGAACGGCCAGCCGCCGCTCGTCGTCGACGCGAAATTCCCGCTGGAGGCGTGGAACGCCATGGCGGACGGGCGCTCGCCGGAGGCCGCAAAGATCGCCGCCCAGCAGTTCCGCCGCGACATGGAGGTGCATATCCGGGACATCTCGGAAAAATACCTCCTTGCCGGCGAGACGCAGGACACCGCCTTCCTCTTCGTCCCCTCGGAATCGATCTTCGCCAGCATCCACGAGAATTTCGAGCCCGTCGTGCAGCGCGCGCACCGCGCCCGCATCGTCATCGTCTCGCCCTCGCTGCTGATGCTTTCGGTTCAGGTTCTGCAATCCCTCCTCAAGGACCAGCGGATGCGCGAGCAGGCGCATGTCATCCAGGGCGAGGTCGCGCGGCTGATGGACGATTTGACGCGGCTCGACGACCGGGTGCGCAAGCTGCATGGCCATTTCACCTCCGCGCAGAAGGACGTGGACCTGATTCTGACGTCCACGGAGAAGCTTGCGCGTCGCGGCGCGCGCATCGGCGAGCTCGAATTCGAGACCGTTCCGGAGCTTTCGCACGAGCGGGAGAAGGCCACCGAGAGCCGGACGGGCCAGTTGCGGCTGAGAGTGGTTGACGAGGACTGACCGCCTCGGGCAGTGTCCGGCGGAAACGACAAGGGGCAGCTCTCATGATCACCGTTCTCGGTTCCATCAACATGGACCTCATCGCAACGCCTGAACGCCTGCCGAAGCCGGGCGAGACGGTGATGGGCACCAGCTTCACCACCGCCGCCGGCGGCAAGGGCGCCAACCAGGCGCTCGCCGCCCGCCGCGCCGGCGCCATGGTGCGCATGGCCGGCGCCGTCGGCGACGACCGGCTGGGCAGCCAGGCGCTCGCCCTCCTCGCCGACGCCGCCGTCGACCTCAACGCCGTGCGCTCGGCGGCGGAAGCGACCGGCACCGCCCATATCCTCGTCGCCGAGGACGACGGCGAGAACGTCATCGTCGTCGTGCCGGGCGCCAACGGTACCGTCGCCGAGGAGGATGCGCGCCGCTCGGTCGGCGCGATGACGCGCGGCGACTACCTGATGCTGCAATTCGAAATCCCCAACGCCTCCATCGAGGCGGCGCTCGCCGCCGCCAAACAGAAGGGCGTCATCTCCATCGTCAACATCGCTCCCTTCAGCGCCGCCGCCAAGACGCTCGGCGCGATGGCCGACATCCTCGTCGCCAACGAGACGGAATTCGACCTCTTCGTCGGCAAGGGCGAGCTTTCGGACGAGGAGCGCGAGGCGACCATGCGGCGCCTGCATGCCGAGAGCGGCCAGACGATCATCGTGACGCTCGGCGCGGACGGCGTCGTCGCCATCCGCAAGAATGAGGTCTTCCGCGCCATGGGCCTCAAGATCGAGCCCGTCGACACGGTCGGGGCGGGCGATACGTTCTGCGGCTATCTCGCCGCCTCGCTCGATGCCGGCCTTGCCTTCAAGGACGCGCTTCGCCGCGCGGCGGTCGCCGGCTCGCTCGCCTGCCTCAAGCCCGGCGCGCAGCCCTCCATCCCCTTCGCCGCCGCCGTCGACGCGATGGTCTGACGAGACGGCACAACCGCCGCGTCAGGAGAATCCGCATAGCCTATACCAGGCGTCGCATTTTGCCGCGACGCCTGAAAATTCAGCCGGCGGAGCAGGCCGCAGCCCCGGAACTTGGCTTTTTATTAATATTTTACCGGTTACTGAAACCTCCAGATATCCGCCTTCGACAGGCCGGACCGTCTCTGGCGCTGGTCGCGCGCCCCGCACTCCATGATGGAGACCCCCGCAATCGAGTGTGCCCCTTCGCGGCCGTCGGCCGCGGACATATCCCATCGTGAGGATTTCATGTTCAAGTTCCAGGCCAAGTCGCTTGCGACGAAGCTCATCGCGGTCACGGGCGGCACGATTGCCCTCGTCATGCTCGCGTCCAATACCGTTCTCATCAGCCAGTCCCAGGACCGCGTCGCCGGCCTCGTCTATTCGGAAGCCGATACGGAGGCCAAGGCGATCGCATCCGACATCGCGACCGATATCGGCCAGCTCGCCAGTGCCGCGCGCTCCATGGCCGGCGTGATCGAGCAGGGCCATTCCGGCGGGCATTTCGACCGCAAGGAAGTCGTCGACATCATCAAGGCGAATGCTGAGAAGAACAGCTTCGCACTCGGCAGCTGGTTCGCCGAGGAGCCGAACGCCTTCGACGGCAAGTCGCGCGAGACGGCCGAGGACCTGGCGACCGGCACCTTCAAGGACGGCTCGTTCAATCCCTACTGGACGAAGCGCAAGGACGGCTCCATCGCGCTCTCCACCTTCGAATCCGACTACAAGGCCGAGTGGTATGCGCTCGCCGCGGACAGCGGCAAGGGCGCGATGAGCCAGCCCTACAAGGAAAGCTCCACCGGCGAAGGCTTCACCATGGCCTCGATCGCCTTCCCGGTCGTTTCCGGCGGCAAGCGCATCGGTGTCACCGGCATCGACGTCTCGCTGAAGACGCTCTACGAAAAGCTCAGCAAGCTGAAGCCCTTCGGCGAGGGCCGCGTGCTGCTCCTCTCCCAGACCGGCAAGTGGATCGTCGCCCCGACGGAAGATCTCCTGATGAAGGAGTATGACGGCGAGGGCGTCGACATCGTCAAGAAGGCGCTCGCCACCGGCGAGGTCGGCCGCGTCGAGAACCTTTCCTTCGGCGAGCTTTCCGCCTTCGACCGCGTCGTCTATCCCTTCGCCCTGCCGGACATCAACACGAGCTGGGTCGTCCTCGTCGACGTGCCGCGCGCGGCGATCACCGCGCCGATCCGCGAACAGACCACCATGATGATCGTCGGCGGCCTCCTCGTGCTCGGCGCGGTGCTGGCCGGCCTCTATTTCGCCGTGCGCTTCTTCGTGCAGAAGCCGCTCGCAGGCCTCGTCAGCGACGTCGCGACGCTCAGCGACGGCGTCTATACGCAGCCGGTCTCCGGCCAGCAGCGCTCGGACGAGACGGGTTCGGTGGCCAAGGCCCTCGAAGGCTTCCGTCACCAGCTCGCCGACACCAGGCGCCTGGAAGCCGAAGCCGACAGCCAGCGCCAGCTGACCGAGGCCGAGCGCTCCCGCTCGGAAGCCGAACGGGCCTCTTCGAACGCCCTGCAGCGCGACATCGTCGCCCGCCTCGGCGACGGCCTTGCCCAGCTCTCGTCCGGCAACCTGACCTTCCGTCTCTCGGGTGATTTCCCCGGCGAGTACGGCAAGCTCAAGAATGACTTCAACTCGGCCATCGCCAGCCTCGAGGAGACGATCCAGACGGTCAACGCCTCGGTCGGCAATATCGGCGGCGGCACGAGCGAGATCTCCAAGGGCGCGGCCGACCTTTCGCACCGCACCGAGCAGCAGGCGGCCAGCCTGGAGGAGACCGCCGCGGCGCTCGACGAACTGACCTCGCAGGTCAATTCCAGCGCCGAGAACGCCCGCGTCGCGGCGAAATCCGTCGACACGGCCAGCAACGACGCCAGCAAGTCCGGCGAAGTGGTGCAGAAGGCGATCGCCGCCATGCACGGCATCGAGCACTCGTCGCGCGAGATCTCCAACATCATCGGCGTGATCGACGACATCGCCTTCCAGACCAACCTGCTCGCGCTCAATGCCGGCGTCGAGGCCGCCCGCGCCGGCGAGGCCGGCAAGGGCTTCGCGGTGGTCGCGCAGGAAGTGCGGGAACTGGCGCAGCGTTCGGCCAATGCCGCCAAGGAGATCAAGACGCTGATCAACACCTCGGAGGTGCAGGTCCGCGAGGGTGTCGATCTCGTCGGCAAGGCCGGCGGCGCGCTGGAGAACATCGCCGAGCAGGTCATCCAGATCAACGGCCTGATCCGCCAGATCTCGTCCTCGGCCTCCGAGCAGGCGGTCGGCCTCAAGGAGATCAACGCGGCCGTCAACCAGATGGACCAGGTGACGCAGCAGAACGCCGCGATGGTGGAGGAAACCACCGCCGCCTCGATGGCGCTCAACGACGAGGCGCAGACGCTGAAGACGCTCGTCGCCCGCTTCCGCGCCGGCGCCGCCGCCATGGCCGCCCAGCAGCCGGTCCAGCAGGCCACGCGCCCGCAGGCCCAGCCGCAGCGCGCCGCCTACCAAGCCCCGCGCAGCACGGCCCGCGCCATCCCGCAGGTCGCCGGCAACACGGCGCTCGCCCAGGACGACTGGGAAGAGTTCTGAGACCTGGCGACAGGATGAAGAAAGGAGGCCGGCGGAAACGCCGGCCTTTTTGTTGACGGCCCTCGCTCCCCCCGTCAGCGTCATCCTCGGCCTTGTGCCGAGGATCTGCCAGCGCATCGGGAAATAGATGCCCGGGACAGGCCCGAGCATGACGAAGGAGAGGGTTTCGGGCTGTCAGAAATGCCGGCCGGAAGCCCTCCAAACGCAAACAGGCCCCGAAGGGCCCATTTCCGTCCTTGGGAGGAAGGTCGTCCGGTCAGGCTTCCAGCGAATAGCCGGCGCCGCGGACCGTGCGGATGACATCCTGCATGTTGGCGAAGTTGAGCGCCTTGCGCAGGCGGCCGACATGGACGTCGACGGTGCGCTCGTCGACATAGATGTCGTGGCCCCAGACGCCGTCGAGGAGCTGCGAGCGGGAGAAGACGCGGCCGGGCGAGGTCATCAGGAATTCCAGCAGGCGGAATTCCGTCGGGCCGAGGCGGACCTCGCGGGTGCGGCGGTGGACGCGGTGCGTGTCGCGGTCGAGCTCGATATCGCCGCAGCGCAGCACCGTCGAGACGACCTCGGGCTTGGCCCTGCGCAGCATGGCGCGCACGCGAGCGACCAGTTCCGGCGTCGAGAAGGGTTTCACCACATAGTCGTCCGCGCCGGTGGCAAGGCCGCGCACGCGCTCGCTCTCCTCGCCGCGCGCCGTCAGCATGATGATCGGCAGGCGCTCGGTCTCGGGCCTCTGGCGCAGGCGCCGGCAGAGCTCGATCCCGGAGACGCCGGGCAGCATCCAGTCGAGGATGAGGAGATCCGGCATGCGCTCCTGCAGGCGCATCTCGGCCTCGTCGCCGGAGAGGATCGTGTCGACCTCGAAACCTTCGGCTTCGAGATTGTAGCGCAGGAGGACGCTGAGCGCCTCCTCGTCTTCGACGACGGCTATTCTGGGCACCATGTGTCGAACCCTATTCGCTTACTCGGAGGCGTCGGCAACGTCGGCGGCGACGACGGAGGTCGAGGTATCGTCCTTCGGACGCTCGCCTTCCGGCTGCGAGCCGGTGGCCATGTAATAGATGGTTTCGGCGATGTTGGTCGCATGGTCGCCGATGCGCTCGATGTTCTTGGCGCAGAACAGGAGATGCGTGCAGGGCGTGATGTTGCGCGGGTCTTCCATCATGTAGGTGAGGAGCTCGCGGAACAGCGAGGTGTAGATCGCGTCGATCTCGTCGTCGCGCTCGCGGATGGCCTTCGCCTTGTCGACCGAGCGGGTGGCGTAGACGTCGAGCACTTCCTTGAGCTGCATCAGGGCGAGTTCGGCAAGGTGCTCCAGGCCGCGGGCGAGCTTGCGCGGCATGCCCGAGCTCTGCACGGCGATGACGCGCTTGGCGGTGTTCTTGCCGAGGTCGCCGACGCGTTCCAGCTCGGCGGCGATGCGGATGGCGCCCATGATCTCGCGCAGGTCCGCCGCCATCGGCTGGCGCTTGGCGATGGTGACGATGGCCTTCTCGTTGATCTGGCGCTCGGCATTGTCGAGGATGATGTCTTCCGAGATGACCTTCTGGGCCAGCGCCGCATCCGTGGTGACGAGGGCGCGGACGGAATCGGACACCATCTGCTCGGCGGTGCCGCCCATCTCGGAGATGCGGCGGGAGAGGTACTTCAGTTCTTCGTCATAGATCGAGACGATATGGGTCGATGTCATGGCTTTATCCTTGATGCGCTCGGGTGTCCGGGGCTTCGGCGACGATGGCGTCAGCCGAAGCGGCCCATGATGTAGTCCTGCGTGCGCTGGTCGTCCGGGTTGGTGAACATCTTGTCGGTGTCATTCTCCTCGACGAGGTTGCCGAGGTGGAACATGGCGGTGCGCTGCGAGACGCGGGCCGCCTGCTGCATGGAATGCGTCACGATGACGATGGTGAAGTTGGCGCGCAGCTCGTGGATCAGCTCCTCGACCTTGGCGGTCGCGATGGGGTCGAGCGCCGAGCAGGGCTCGTCCATCAGGATGACCTCCGGGCTGACGGCGACGGCGCGGGCGATGCACAGGCGCTGCTGCTGGCCGCCGGAAAGGCCGGTGCCGCTCTCCTGCAGGCGGTCCTTCACCTCGTTCCACAGACCCGCCTTCTGGAGGCTCTGCTCGACGATGGCGTCCATGTCGGCCTTCGCCTTCGCAAGGCCGTGGATGCGCGGGCCGTAGGCGACATTCTCGTAGATCGACTTCGGGAACGGGTTCGGCTTCTGGAAGACCATGCCGACGCGGGCGCGCAGCTCGACGACGTCGATGTTCGGATCGTAGATATCGTCCGTGTCGAGCGTGATGCGGCCGGTGACGCGGCAGCCGTCGATGGTGTCGTTCATGCGGTTCAGCGTGCGCAGGAAGGTCGACTTGCCGCAGCCCGACGGGCCGATGAGGGCGGTCACGGTGTTTTCGCGGACATTGAGGTTGACGTCGTAGAGGGCGCGCTTGTCGCCGTAATAGACCGAGACGTCCTTGCCGATCATCTTGTAGGAAATGTCGTTCATTTTCTTGTCCAGCGCTTTCTCGACTGCTGCTTCTGACATCATGTTCATAGGATCGGTCCTTCTACCAGCGCCGTTCGAAGCGGCGGCGCAGCAGGATGGCGCCGACGTTCATGAGGATGAGGAAGATGAGGAGCACGATGATGGCTCCCGACGTGCGCTCAACGAAGGCGCGCTCGGCCTCGTTCGCCCACATGTAGATCTGCACCGGAAGCGCCGTCGACGGGTCCATCGGCGTTGCCGGGACGTCGGCGACGAAGGCGACCATGCCGATGAGCAGGAGCGGCGCGGTTTCGCCCAGCGCATGGGCAAGGCCGATGATCGTGCCCGTCAGGATGCCGGGCATGGCGAGCGGCAGGACGTGGTGGAACACGGTCTGCATCTTCGAGGCACCGAGGCCCAGCGCC
>NZ_JBVAPC010000014.1:0-52708 GCF_055330205.1 Shinella sp. R2-11
TACCGCCCGGTCGGCGCCCATGGCAAGGGCCGTGCGCAGCGTCTCCTCGGCCTTCGCGGGACCGATCGACACCACCACCACTTCCTCCGCCTTGCCGGCTTCCTTCAGCCGCAGCGCCTCTTCCACCGAAATCTCGTCGAACGGGTTCATCGACATCTTCACATTCGCAAGCTCGACACCCGAGCCGTCAGACTTCACACGGATCTTAACGTTGTAGTCGACGACACGCTTGATAGGCACAAGCAATTTCATGGATCGATCCTCAGGCGAGCGTATAGGCGGTCTTGACGGTGGTGTAGAATTCGGCGGCGTAGCGGCCCTGTTCACGCGGGCCGTAGGACGAGCCCTTGCGGCCGCCGAACGGCACATGGAAATCGACGCCGGCGGTTGGCAGGTTGACCATGACCATGCCGGCTTCCGAGTTGCGCTTGAAATGGGTGGCGTGCTTGAGGCTCGTCGTGGCGATGCCGGAGGAGAGGCCGAAGCTGGTATCATTGGCGACGGCCAAGGCTTCGTCATAGTCCCTGACGCGGATGACGGCGGCGACGGGGCCGAAGATTTCTTCGCGGGCGATGCGCATGTCGTTCGTCGCCTGGGTAAAGAGGGCGGGCGCGAGATAGAAGCCGGGGGTGTCCCGCTCCAGCCGTTCGCCACCGAAGGCGAGCTTAGCACCTTCCGCGCGGCCGATATCGATATAGTCGGCATCCTGCTTCAACTGGCTTTCGTCGACGACGGGGCCGATATGGGTGCCTGCCTTCAGCGCGTCATCGACGACGAGGCCCTTCAGGCGCTCCGTCAGCGCGGCGACGAAACGGTCGTGGATGCCCTCGGTGACGATCAGGCGCGAGGAGGCGGTGCAGCGCTGGCCGGTCGAGAAGAAGGACGAATTGGCGGCGGCCTCGACGGCGACGGCGAGATCGGCATCGTCGAGCACGACGAAGGGGTTCTTGCCGCCCATTTCGAGCTGGAATTTGCGGTTATGCTCGATGGAGGCGAGCGCGACACGCTTGCCGGTGCCGGTAGAGCCGGTGAAAGTCAGGGCATCCACATCCGGGCTGTCGAGCAGCGCCTGGCCGACGATGCTGCCGCGGCCCATGACAAGGTTGACGACCCCGGCCGGCGCGCCAGCGCGGTGCAGGATATCGACGAGCGCCCAGGCGGAGCCCGGTACGAGATCGGCGGGTTTCAGGACGACCGTGTTGCCGTAGGCGAGCGCGGGCGCGATCTTCCAGGCGGGAATGGCGATCGGGAAGTTCCAGGGCGTGATGATGCCGACGACGCCGACGGCCTCGCGGGTGATCTCGACACCGATATTGGGACGCACGGACGGCAGGACCTCGCCGGAAAGACGCAAGGTTTCACCGGCGAAGAAATCGAAGATCTGGCCGGCGCGCGTCACCTCGCCGATTGCTTCAGGCAAGGTCTTGCCCTCTTCGCGGGCAAGCAAGCGGCCGAGTTCTTCCTTGCGCGCCATGATCTCGTCGCCGGCCTTCTTCAGGATGGCATGGCGTTCGAGGATGCTGGAGCGCGACCAGGCCGGCAGGGCGGTCTTGGCGGCGGCGATGGCGGCCTTCGTATCCTCGGCGCTGGCGCGGGCATAATCGCCGACGACGTCGTTGATGTTGGAGGGGTTGATGTTCGCCGAAGCGTCGCCGGAGACCCATTCGCCGGCAATCAGGTTCTTGTGCAGCATTGTCTTTTCCGTTCAGTGCAGGCCGAGATAGGCTTTGCGGACGTCCTCATTGTCGAGAAGGGCGGCGCTTTCGCCGGAGAGATGGATACGGCCATTGACCATGACATAGGCGCGCTTCGACAGTTTTAGCGCGTGGTTGGCGTTCTGCTCGACGAGGAAGATCGTCTTGCCCATGGCGGCGATCTCGCGCAGTACCTCGAAGACGCGCTTGACGACGAGCGGCGCAAGCCCGAGCGAGGGTTCGTCGAACAGGATCAGCTCCGGCCGGGCCATCATGGCACGGGCGATGGCCAGCATCTGCTGCTCGCCGCCCGACATGGTGCCGGCGGTCTGGTTACGCCTTTCCTTCAGGCGGGGAAAGAGGTCGAACATGGTGACCCGGTCCTCCTCGAAATGCGCCATGCCGATGGGTGTCGTGCCCATCATCATGTTCTCCTCGACGCTCATGTCCTGGTAGATCTGCCGGCCCTCCGGCACGAGCGCGATGCCGCGCCGCGAAATCCGGTTGGTGGGAAGCCTGGAAATGTCCTCGCCCTTGTGCAGGACCTTCCCGGCCGAGGCGCGGGGCGCGCCAAAAATCGAGGAAAGCAGCGTCGTCTTGCCGGCGCCGTTTGCGCCGATCAGGCTGACGATTTCGCCTTTGAAGATATGGACGTTCACATCCTTCAGCGCCTCGACAGGCCCGTAGTGGGCGTGAACGCCGGAAAACTCCAGCAGGGGGGCCTCGCTCATGCATCAACCTCTTCTTCGCTGACGCCGAGATAGGCGGCGATAACGGCGGGATCGTTTGCCACATGCTCCGGCACGCCGTCGGAAATCACCTCGCCGTGGTCGAGCACGACGACGTGGTCGGAAATGCGCATCACCAGTCCCATGTCGTGCTCGATGACGAGCACGGTCTGGCCATGCTCCTTGCAGAGCCGCTGGATGACCTCGGAAAGCTCACGCGTTTCCGACGGATTGAGGCCGGCGGCCGGTTCGTCGAGGCAGATGAGTTTCGGCCCGGTGCACATGGCGCGGGCGATCTCGAGGCGGCGCTGGCGGCCATAGGGCAGTTCGCCTGCCAGCCGGTTGGCGTCGTCGGTGAGGTTCATCTCGCCCAGCCAGTGATAGGCGCGGTCGACGGCCTCGCGCTCGGCCCGGCGGAAGGCGGGCGTGCGGAACACGCCGCTGACGAGATTGTTGGCCGTCACCAGATGCTGGGCGACCAGCAGATTTTCGACGACCGACATTTCCTTGAACAGGCGGATGTTCTGGAAGGTCCGGGCGATGCCGGCGCGCGTGACGAGGTGCGAGCCTCCGGTGACCGGCCTGGTGATCAGCATGCCGATATCCTGCGGCCCATCGGGACCGTTGAGCAGGATCTGGCCGCCGCTGGCGCGGTAGAAGCCGGTGATGCAGTTGAACATCGTCGTCTTGCCGGCGCCGTTCGGGCCGATCAGGGCCGTGACGCCGCCGGGCTCGACGGCGAAGCTCACATTGCGGTTCGCAACGATGCCGCCGAAGCGCATGGTCACATTTCGGACCTCGAGGAGGGGCGCGTTCATCGAGCTGCCTCCGGGCTTGCGGAAAGCGGCGCCGTATCGCTGCCCTTGGGCGCGGCGCTTGGGAAGAAGGCCGGGCGCTGGATGCGCACGAGACCACGGGGCTTCCAGATCATCATCACCACCATCAGCACGCCGAATATCAGCACGCGGTACTCGGCGAAATCGCGCAGCAGTTCCGGCAGGACGGTCAGAACGAGGGCGGCGGCGATCACGCCGACGGTCGAGCCGAGGCCGCCGAGTACGACGATTGCAAGGATCAGGGCGGACTCGAAGAAGGTGAAGGATGTGGGATTCACGAAACCCTGGTGGACGGCGAAGAACACGCCGGCAAGACCACCGGTGGAAGCACCGAGCATGAAGGCGGTGAGCTTGGTGAAGACATGATTTACGCCGAGCGAGCGGCAGGCAATCTCGTCTTCGCGCAGGGCTTCCCACATGCGGCCGAGCGGCATCACGCGCAGTCGCTCGACGGCGTAGACGACTAGGCAGACGACGAGGAACAGGACGAGATAGATGAACCAGAACTTGTAGTTCGCGCTGTAGGCGATGCCGAAATAATCATGCAGCGGCACGCCGCCCTGCTTGGCCGTGCGGGTGAATTCGAGGCCGAAGAGCGTCGGAGGCGGGACGGAGGCGCCATTCGGCCCGCCGGTGAATTCTAGCCAGTTGTTGAGGACGAGGCGGATGATCTCGCCGAAGCCGAGGGTGACGATGGCAAGGTAATCGCCGTGCATCTTCAGGACCGGGAAGGCCAGGATCATGCCGCAGAGGCCGGCGAGGAAGGGGGCGATGATCAGCGCGCTCCAGAAGCCGAGGCCGAGATATTGCGCGCCGAGTGCGAGGAGATAGGCGCCGACCGCATAGAAGGCGACGAAGCCGAGATCGAGCAGGCCGGCAAGGCCGACGACGATATTGAGCCCGAGGCCAAGCAGGCAGTAGATCAGCGCCAGGATCGCGATGCCGAGGAAATACTTGTCGGCGAAGAAGGGCAGCGCGAGGCCGGCGAGAAAGATCAGGCCGAGGATCAGGGCGGGCGATTTCTCCTTGCCGGTCATGACCGTGACGCCGCTGCCATTGCTGGCGGCCTTGCCCGCGATCTTCCGGCCAATCGCCGTCATGCCGACCAGCGACAGCGCGACCCGTCCGGCTGCGACAAGTGCGGCGAGCAGCACGGCGCGCGTCAGTTCGTTGCGGAACGAGAAGCCTTCCAGCACGAGGCCGGAAATCGGCGCAAAGAGGATCAGCGAGACGGTAAAGGTGAGCAGCGCCTGCTTGGCGAGCGTGAGGAGGCGGTTCGTTTCCATGTCTCGCCTCACACTTTCTGGATTTCCGGTCGGCCGAGCAGGCCATAGGGGCGGAAGAACAAGAGGGTGATGAGCAGTGCGAAGGCGAAGACGTCCTTGTAGTCGGTGCTGACATAGCCGGCGAACAGCGCCTCCGTCAGGCCGAGCAGCACGCCGCCGAGGACGGCGCCGGGCAGCGAGCCGATGCCGCCGAGAACGGCCGCGGTGAAGGCCTTGATGCCCATGACGAAGCCGATGAAGAAATTGAACGAGCCGTAGTTGAAGGTGACGAGCACGCCGCCGACGGCGGCCGTCGCGGCGCCGATGACGAAGACGGTCGAGATGATGCGGTCGGTGTTGACGCCGAGCACGGCCGAGATGCGGATATTCTGCTGTACAGCGCGGCACTCGCGGCCGATCCGCGTGTGATTGATGACATAGGTGAGGATACCCATGGCGATCAGGGAGGCGAAGAGGATCACGGTCTGCATATAGGTGATCTGGGCGAAATGCACGCCGTCGCCGAAGCGGAACGCGCCGCTGATGAGGGTGGGTACACCCTGGTCGCGGGCGCCCTGGGCGATCTGCACATAGCTCTGCAGCATCAGCGAAATGCCGATGGCCGAGATCAGGGGGGCGAGTTTGGTGGAGCCGCGCAGCGGCCGATAGGCGACGCGCTCGATCGCCCAGCCATAGACGGCGGTGATGGCGCAGGTGACGACCAGCACAGAGATCAGTGCGAAGGGTACGGACTGGATGCCGAAGAAGGTGAGCACGGCAAGGGTAATGGCGGCGATGTAGGCCGAGACCATGTAGACGTCGCCATGGGCGAAGTTGATCATGCGGATGACGCCGTAGACCATGGTGTAGCCGACCGCGATCAGGCCGTAGATCGTGCCGAGCGTGATACCGTTGAACAATTGCTGGATGAGGATGTAGACATCCATACGCGGACCCCCTGAGATTTGGGCACGGAGAGCCGGCCGGACAGCGGTCCGACCGGCATGGACGGATGTCCTTACTTGACGAGAACGGGGGTTCCTTTGTCGTCGAAGTTATAGAAGACGAACTTGAAGTCCTTGATGTCGCCCTTCTCGTCCCAAGTGATCTTGCCGATAGCAGAATCGACCGTGTTGCCGCGCAGCCAGGCTGCCTGGGCATCGAGGTCCTCGCCGGCCTTCAGCGCCGCGACGACGGCCTGCGCATTGGCGTAGCCGTAGAGCACGTAGTTGGCGGGCGTCACGCCGGCCTTGGTCAGCGCGTCCTGCACGCCCTTGGTCGAGGGATCGGCGAGCGGGTCCGGGGTCGCGGAATAGTAGACGTCCTTCAGGTTGGCCGGTCCGCCAGCGGCGGCGACCAGTTCGGCCTGGGCGAAGGCGTCGCCCGTGACGAAGACAACGTCGACACCCTGTTCCTTCAATTGGCGCACCAGCGGGCCGCCTTCAGGAATGAGGCCGCCGAAATAGACGGCGTTGGCGCCGGTGCTCTTGATCTTGGTGACGAGCGCGTTGAAGTCGCGTTCGCCGCGCGTCAGGCCTTCATAGAGGACGGGCTGCACGCCGCGTTCTTCCATGGTCTTCTTGACGGCATCGACGAGGCCCTGGCCATAGGTGTCCTTGTCGTGGATCAGGGCGATCTTGTCCCGCTTCAGCGTGTCGAGGATGAAGCCGGCGGCGACGACGGCCTGCTGGTCGTCACGGCCGCAGCCGCGGAAGAGATTGTCGAAGCCGCGGTCGGTCACGGTCGGGTTGGTGGAGGACGGGGTCATTTCAAGGATGCCGGCGTCGTTGTAGATTTCCGAGGCGGGAATCGTGCTCGACGAGCAGAAGTGACCGATCACGGCCTGCACCTTGTCCTGGTCGACGAAACGGTTGGCGACGGCCACGGCCTGCTTGGGCTCGCAGGCATCGTCGCCCTTCACCAGCTCGACCTGCTTGCCGTTGATGCCGCCCGCGGCATTCACTTCGTTCACATAGGCGGAGACGCCGTTGTATACCTGCTCGCCGAAGGTGGCGTTGGCGCCGGTATAGGGGCCAGCGACACCGATCTTGATGGTGTCGGCGGCAAAGGCCGGCGCGAGAAGCAGGGCGGAGGCGATGGCAGTCGCCGCCAGGAATTGCGAAATCTGGGTCATGTGCGGGGCTTCCCTCTGGTTAAGCCATGAAACTCTTCAGTGGGATGCGGTTCGGTCCACATCTCTTGTCGTTGCAGGGGCGAGTGCCGGCCTTGTGCTCCGCGCTCACCCCTGGAGGGACGGGAAAACAGGAGATCGTGATGTTTCCACCCTGATCTGCGCCCCACACGCTCGCCGCATGGAGATCGCCTGCAAGTTTCGTCGCCACTGAAAAGAGTATATGGCTGTCCCAGCCACGGGCCTGCGTAAGAAATTCCATCGATCGACAAGCTATCCTTGATACCGCGACGATCCCCCGCAGGCCGTACGATGGGGCGTCTATGCGCCGAAGAGCGAGACGAGAGCGTGGTTGGTCTCGTAGTCGGTCATGTCGATGCGCAGCGCTGAAACGGAGGGCGCCTTCAGCGCTAGGGCCTCGGCGTCACTTCCGACTTCGTACTCCGCCATGTCGTGTACGGAATGGATCCAGTAATAGGGGAATTTCCTGCCATCGAGGCGCTGCTCGACCTGGTAGCCATGGGCGCGCTTGCCCTGCGAGACGACGCGCACCGCCTGAAGCTCCTCGTTGCGGCAGTTCGGGAAGTTGATGTTGTAGAAGACGCCTTCCTTGCGCGGCAGCGAGAGCAGCTTGCGGATGATGGCGGGGGCGTTCTTGCGGCTGATATCCCAGTTGAACACGCGCTCACCGTCGACGAAGTCGTAGTGCTGCGAGAGCGCGATGGACGGAACGCCGAACAGCGTGCCTTCGATCGTGCCGCCGATCGTGCCGGAATAGATGATGTCGTCGGCGATGTTCGCGCCGGAATTGACGCCGGAGAGGATAAGGTCCGGCGGTTCGGGCAGCAGGTCGCGCACCCCGACGATCACGCAGTCGGCGGGCGTTCCAGTGACGGAATAGCGCTTCTCGCCGTATTTGCGCACGCGCAGCGGCTCGAGCTGGGTCAGCGAATGGGCAAGGCCGCTGCGATCCGTTTCCGGGGCCACGGCCCAGACATCGTCCGAAAGCACATGGGCGATCTCCTCAAGCACGCGAAACCCGTCGGCGTGGATGCTGTCGTCGTTGGTAAGCAGGATTCTCATGTCTTTTCTCGCAAGGTGAAATGGTTCGAGGAAGAAGGATCAGCGGGCCTTCGGCCGGCCGACGAAGGCGAGGGTTGCGTGCATGACGAGGGTTGCGACGAGCACCGTCGCCATGATGCAAACGGAGAAGGCGGCTGCCTGGGTGCTCTTACCGCCCTGGTCGAGCCGCATCACCGTCACCGCCGCGACGGTCATCGACGGCGTGATGAGGAAGATGACGGCCGAGAGCGTTACCATTGCCCGCATGAACAGGAAGAAGAACACCGAGACCAAAGTCGGCGTCATGACGGGCATCACGGCATCGCGCAGAGCGTGAAGATTGCTGCCGCCCATGCAGGTGACGGTTTCCTCCAGGCTCTTCGGGATCGAGCGGATGCCCGTCACCATCGTCAGGAAACCCTGTGAGTGGTAATGGTAGAAGTTGCAGATGGCGATGATGAAGGCCGAGCCGTAGAGCGCGCCCAGCACCGAGCCCGGCACGTTGAAGGACAGGACATAGGACAGGCCGAGCACCAGTCCGGGTACGCCGACCGGCACGATCGCCAGGAAATAGACGATACGGGCGGCAGCCGGCCCAAGCTGGCGCTGGGCAAGCGCCAGCAGGAACAGCGCCAGTGTGCCGATCGCCGCCGTTTCAAGCGAGATGGCGAAGGTCGCCCAGAGGGAATCGTAGCCGCCGGCCATGGAGATGTCGTAGTTGGCCAGCGTGAAGTCCAGCCGGTAGGGCCAGAGCTTCACGAAGCTCGCATAGACCACCGTCGCCACCACCGCGAGGATGACCACGCCGGCCGCATGCACGACGAAGCCGAGCGGCAGGTCGCGCAGCGGCACGAAGTCCCTCGCGACCGGCACGGCACTTTCCGAGGAGCCACCGAACTGGCGCTGGTTGGCGACGCGCTGGATGTAGATGGCGAGCAGGGTCGGCAGGAGCAGCATGATGCCGACGACGGCGCCCATGTTGAAATTCATCTGGCCGACGACTTGGGTGTAAATTTCCATTGCCAGCACCTGATAAGTGCCGCCGATGACTGCCGCATTGCCGAAATCCGTGACGGACACCGTGAAGACGACGAAGGCGGCGCTGATCAGGCCGAACTTGGCCGAGGGGAAGGTGATGTCGACGAAACGCCGCCAGCGCGACGCGCCGAGCAGCAGAGCGGCGTCGTAGGGACGGGCATCCGACCGGCGCAGCGAAGTTTCGAGGATCATCACTGCCTGCGGCAGGGCATACATGCAATTGGCGATGAGCAGGCCCCAGAAGCCGTAGATCTGGATGTCGAGATGCAGGTACTTGTTGATGAGGCCGTTGCGGCCGAAGAGGAAGATCAGGCCGAGGGCCTGTACCAGCGAGGGAGCGAGCATCGGCAGGAGCAGGATGACGCGGATCAGCCGCTTGCCGCGGATCTGCGTGCGCTGGAGCATGAAGGCGATGGAAAAGCCCAGCACCACGCAGACGAGCGTCGTCGCGCCGCCGATCAGCAGGCTGTTGCCGATGACGCGCGGGATATGGGAAAGCTCGAAGACGCCGGCATAGTTGCCGAGCCCGAGCGAGCCGTCGCCTTGCGTCAGGCTGCGCCTGATGATCTGCGACAGCGGGTAGAGGAAGAAGAGGGCGAGCGCGGAAAGCGGCGTGACGAGGCAGAACAGGAAAAACAGCCGGTCCTGTCCGGCAAGCCGTTTCGGCGCGGCTTTGGAGAGGGAGGGAAGGATCGTCATGGCGCCACCCAGCGGCCGCAGCCGTCGTGAAGCGAAAGGGAGACCCGGTCGCCGGGGGCAAGGCGCTGGCCAAGCCGCAGTTCGCTGGTGATGGTCCGTCCGTTGAGGCCGAGCCGCACATGGCTGACATTGCCGAGGAAGGTCACGTCGGTGACGGTCGCTTCGCCGGCCGGATCGGCCGTGAGCACCAGTTCCTCGGGCCGCACCACGAGCAGCGCGTCCGGCGTTCGGCCCTCCTGCGGCACGGCGGAAAGGCGTTCGCCGAACACCGCGCTGGCCTGCGTGACGTCGAGGAAATTGCTGGTGCCGATGAAGCTCGCCACGAGCTTCGTGCGCGGCCGGAAATAAAGCTCGTGCGGCGTGCCGACCTGTTCGATGCGGCCATGGTTCATGCAGACGACCTTGTCGGCCATGCTGAGCGCCTCCTCCTGGTCGTGCGTGACCATGATGGTGGGGATGGCCAGCCGGCGCTGGAGGTCGCGGATCTCGCCGCGGATATCGAGGCGCACGCGGGCATCGAGTGCCGAGAGCGGTTCGTCGAGCAGCAGTAACGAGGGGCTGACGGCGAGCGCACGGGCGATGGCCACGCGCTGCTGCTGGCCGCCCGAAAGCTCGTGCGGATAGCGGCCGATCAGGTCGGGAAAGCGGATAAGGTCGAGCAGGGCGCGGACCTGTTTCTCGATCTCTGCCCTCGGCACGTTGCGGATCTTCAGGCCGTAGCCGATGTTCTCGCCGACGGTCATGCCGGGAAACAGCGAATAGGACTGGAAGACGATGCCGAAATTGCGGTTGCGCACGTCGATCGCGTTGAGGTCGCGCCCGTCGAACAGGATCTCGCCGTCGCTGTAGCTCTCCAATCCGGCGACGATGCGCAGCAGGGTCGTCTTGCCGCAGCCGCTCGGGCCGAGCAGACAGACGAACTCGTCGCTGCCGGCGCTGACATTGATGTCGTCGAGCGCGTGGTAGTTGCCGAATTTCTTATGCAGATGGCGTATGTCCAGCATGCCTTGACTCCACGGGGAGATGCCACCGTCCGGCGGGCATCAGACGAAAGGGAAGTGTCCGCCCGCTACGGCGGGCACTTGATGTGAGGAAGGCTCAGCGGCCCGTCACCTTGGACCAGTGGGCGAGGATCTGCTCGCGGTCGCGCGCCATGGCGGCGAAGTCCATCTTCGACAGCCTGTGGGCAATATCGGCCGGGAAGCCGGATTTTTCCGCCGCGTCCGACTGGGCGGTGCCGGCAATGGTGGTGACGGGCTTCAGCGAAGCGTAGATGGCGAGCGGGCTCGGCGTCAGCATCCAGTCGAGGAATTTCTTGCCGTCGTCGGGGTTCTTCGCGCCCTTCATGAGGCCGATGCCGGAAATCTCGAAGCCGGTCCAGTCGCTCGGCAGCACGATCTCCATCGGATAGCCCTCGTTGACGGCCTGGATGGCCGGCACCTCGTAGCTGACGCCGATGGCGAACTCGCCGGCCTGTGCCATGCGGCAGGGGCGGGAACCGGAACTGGTGTACTGCGCCATGTTCTTCGTCAGCCGGCCGATCAGGTCCCAGCCCTTTTCCTCGCCGAGGCCATAGATGAGCGTGGTGATGTTGACGAAACCGACGCCCGACGAAACCGGATCGGGCATCACCACCTCGCCCTTGTATTTCGGATCGGCAAGCTCCTCCCAGGACTTCGGCACCGGTAGGCCGAGGGTGGAGAGGCGATCGGTATTGGCGCAGAACACCTCGACATAGCCGGCCAGCGAGAACCAGCGGTTCTCCGGGTCTCGGAACTGCGCGGGCACCTGGTCGATGCCCTTGGCGGCATAGGGTTCGAACATCTTCTCGATGGCTGGGTTCATGATGTTGGTGACGGGCAGGCTGAGGACGATATCAGCCTGCGGATTGTCGGCTTCGGCGATGAGACGGGCCGTCAGATTGCCGGTCGAAAGGCGCAGCACGTTGATCTTGGTGTCGGGAATTTCCGCCTTCGCCTTTTCGACGAAGAGGTTGATTTCCTCTTCCTCCAGCGCGGAATAGACGGTGATCTCGCCGGCCGCCGCTTGGTGAAGGAAGGACGTGCCGGCGAGGAGCGCCGCGGCGGTGAAGGTTTTTGCGCGATTCCAGAAGGTCATCTTATTCCCCTTTCTCTTTTGGTGGATCGTGGCTTCCCGGTATGCTGGGCATGTGAATTCAGGGCATGCCCGCTTCGGCGCGGCATTGCGCGATGATGGCAAGGGCTTCGCGATGGCGGGTCGGATCGCCAGCGCCCAGCAGCGTGCCGGGGCTTTCCAGCGTCAGCGGCCGGCCTTCCCAGTCCGTGACGATGCCGCCGGCCCCTTCAACGATTGGCCGGAAGGGGGCGAAGTCGTGGACCTTCTGGCCGCCGTCGAGCGCGATGTCCGTACGTCCTTCGGCGAGCAGGCCGTAGTTGAGGCTGGCCCCGCCATAGATGCGTGCGCCGGTTTTTTCGCGTAGGGCATCGAGGATCGGCCGCCCATCCGGCGGCAGGTAGTCCTGGTTACTGTTCGTCAGGATAGCCGATGAGAGCGCATCGCAGCACCGTGCCTCGACCAGGCGCCCATTCCTGGTCGTCCGCCGGCCAGCCGCACCGATCCAACGGGCGTCGATGGCCGGGATATCGATCAAGCCAAGGGCGGGTACGCCGTCGATCGCGAGGCTGATGAGCGTGCCGTAGACCGGCATGCCTGCGATGAACTGGGCTGTGCCGTCCAACGGGTCAAGCACCCAGACATGGCTTGCCCCGGCGTTTTCCGTTCCTGCTTCCTCGCCGATGATGCCGTGTCCTGGGAACCGTGCGGTGATGAGGCCACGCATCTGCCGTTCGATCTCGACGTCGATCTGCGTGACGAGGCTGCGATCGGGCTTCACCTCCACCGCAAGCACGGTATCAAGAGCGCTTGCGAGGATCTGGCGTGCGATATCCGCCAACGCGACCGCAAGTTCAATGTGACCGTCCAGGACGAGGTCTTTCTGTCCCATTCTATCCTCATGGCTCAACAAGGGCGTCGGCAGCAGCCAACGCCTCTTTGCGAGGTTGAAGTTTTTCGGAGAGGTCCGTCTTGCGGGCCGGTTCCGTTTTTTTCGGGTTCGGCCACTGCATCGGACTCGTAACTCGATTTAATCGATGTGGCAATATGTGGATGTGTGGGGAAATGTGTTTTTATGGATTTTTTTGGACTTGAGGCAATTTGTGGGGTTCTGTATTGAAGACGAAAGGGTGGAGTCTCCAGGCATGTGGCAGGAAGAACGGCAGCAGAAAATTCGGACGCTCCTGGCCGCCTATGGCCAGGTCTCCGCTGATCGTGTCGCCGATGAGTTTGGCGTTTCGCGAGAGACGATCCGCCGCGATTTCGTGGAAATGGAAGCGGCAGGCGAGTTGAAGCGACTGCGCGGCGGCGCCGTTCCGGTTACGCCCGAAGATCCGGCCTTCGACGTCCGTATCACGCAGCGCCTCAAGGAAAAGCGGGCAATCTGCGTCCGGGCGCTGTCGCTCTTGCGCGATGGGCAGACCATCTTCATGGACGGCGGCTCGACATTGTCTATCATGGCCGAGGAGATAGCCGGGCGATCAGGGCTCAGGGACCTGACGATCATCACTAACTCGCTCGAAATCGCCATGACGATCGCGGAAAAGCCTGGCGAACCGTCGCGCGGATTCCGCGTGGTGCTTTTGGGTGGGGACGTGAAGCATGATCCGGTGGAGACCTTCGGCCCGGCGACTATCCTCGAAATCCAGCGCTTCCGTGCCGATGTCTCCATCATTTCGCCTTGGGGTATCGAATTGCGGGGCGGTGCCATGGATCACTACCCGCACAGTACCGAGGTCGCGCGTGCGATGGTTAGCAATGCGGCGACGAAAATCATCCTTGCCGATCATTCGAAGCTGGGCGTCGCTGCGCGGACGGTGTTCTGCCCGATCGAGGATATCGATTATCTCGTGGTTGACCCGAAGGCACGGGAAAACCCGGCCTTCGATTCCTTCGCCGCCGCGGTCCCGGGGTTGATCGTCGCCGAATAGCGCATCGCCGTGCTCGCGACGCGACAGCGCACGATCACTTCGTAGCTTTCAAGTCTTTCGGCTCCGCCAGCATCGCCTGGTACCGGTTGAGGCTCTCTTCGAGGTGGGCAGAAAGCGCCTGTTTTGCGGCCTTGGCGTCGCCTTGCGTGATCGCGGCGAGAATGGCGGCGTGCTCCTTGTTGATCTTCTTCAAGTAGGCGTTGTAGGAGCGGCCGGACTGGCTGTGCTTCAACACGAGATCGAAGTTGATTTCGCCCATGACGGCTTCCAGAAAGCGCGGGAAATGCGGGTTGCGTGTCGCCTTGGCGATGGCGAGGTGGAACTCGAAATCGGCGCGCGCTTCGATCTCGGCATCGCTGGTGTCCAGGTTTTCGATGTGGTCGAAGGCCCGGGCGATTTCGGCAAGCGCTTCCGGCGTTCGCCGCTGGGCGGCAAGCGCCACGGATTGCAACTCCACGCCCAGCCGCAGTTCGAGGATCTGCATCGCCGAGCGAATGTCGTCGATGCGGCTGATCTCGAAGTTCAGTGTCCTTGCGTCCTTCTCCGTCACATAGACGCCGGCTCCCTGCCGGGTGATCACGCGGCCAGCGACCTTGAGCGAGGTCAGCGCCTCGCGGATGACGGTGCGGGAAACGCCGAACTCCTCGCAGAGCTGTGCACTCGACGGAATCTTCTCGCCCGGAACGTAAAGCCCGGAATCGATGCGCTCGCTAAGTTTGGCGACGACGATCTCACCGAGATTTCCGCGCTGCGTGATAACCGACATTCCGATACAGCCTTTGCGTTAATTCTTCTAATTTGTCACATATCATACGTCGCATCTCCACCCAAGGGAAGTGTGAGGCGCTCCTGGAGGGCGGCTCGGATGGCCTGAAAAGGATGGGGAAGTCTTACGCCATCCATGAGCTTGACCTGCGACCGGCAGGAGTAACCCGTCGCCATCACCAGCTCGGCGCGGTCCGGCGTGGCCAGGGCGGGCTGCCAGCTCATCGCGTAGAGTGTCTCGGAAAGTGCACGGTTGCGCACTTCATGACCAAAGGTGCCTGCCATGCCGCAGCACCCGGCCTCGCCGACGACGAGCTCCATGCCCAGTTTCGCGAACACAGCCTTCCACTGGGCGGTTGCCACCGGCGCATTGGTGCGCTCGGTACAATGGGCCATGAGCTGGACGCGCTTGCGCTCTCCGCCGGCCGGCGAGGGGAGGCGGTCGAGGACGGTGGCCAGCCATTCCTGCGGCAGGAGGACACGCGCTTTCATCCCGGTGCCGGAATATTCACTGCGGAAGGCAAGGGTCATGGACGGATCGATGCCGACCAGCGGCACGCCCGCTTCCGCCAGCCTGTCGATGATTGCCGCGGTGCGGCGGGCGGTTTTCTCGAAGGCGCCGAGATAGCCGTGCACATGCAGCGCCTTGCCGTTGACCAGCGGCGGCGCGATGAAGGGTGTCAGCCCGAGCAGCCGAGCTACCTCCACCGCATCGAGGAGCACGTGCGGATCGAAATGCTCGGTAAAGGCATCCGGCACGAAAACGACGGCTCCGGCCCGCGCCGCCTCATCGAGGCGGCCCAGTCGCGCCGGGGTGGCGACGGATACGTTCTGCCGGGCAAGTGTTCGGCGCACCGATATCGACGGGAGCGTGGGCAGCGCCGTGAGGCCGGCGCACCGCATCGCTGCCTTTCCTGCCGAGGAGCCGGCAACGAGATTATAGAGCGGCCGCACCCGCGCCATCAGCGGCAGGGTGGTTTCGATGGCGGCGACCAAGGGATCTTTCAACGGCCGCAGATAGCGTTTGTAATAGAGCGCGAGGAACTTGGCGCGGAAGGCGGGTACGCTCACCTTGACGGGACATTGCCCGGCGCAGGCCTTGCAGGCGAGGCAGGTATCCATCGCCGCGCGCACCTCATGGGAAAAGTCGTCACGATTGGCGGGATTGAGGCTGTTCCATAGACGGTTCACGAAGCCAAGCGGTTGCGGCCGCGCGGCTTCGCGGCGCGGGTCGATGCCCTTCTCGGCAAGCCGCCGCAGCCATTCGCGCATCAGCGAGGCGCGGCCTTTCGGCGAGAAGCGCCGGTCGCGCGTCGCCTTGTAGGAGGGACACATCAGCCCGTCCGCATCGAAATCGAAGCAGGCGCCGTTGCCGTTGCAATAGGCGGCATTGTCGAAGGCGGCGCGAATGTCGTTGCCGATGTCGCGGTCGAGCGTGCCGCGCAGCGGGATGGCGTCGATCTTCGGCAAGGTGCGGCCGGCCGGCGCGACGATCTTGCCGGGATTGAGCTGGCCGAGCGGATCGAAAGTGGCCTTGATCTCCTGCAGGCGCGGATAGAGCGGCCCGAAAAACGCCGGCACATATTCCGAGCGAACGCCCTTGCCATGCTCGCCCCAGAGGACGCCGCCATGTTTTCGCGTCAATGCCACGACGGCATCGCTGATCCGGCGCACCAGCGCCGCATGTTCGGGGCGGGTGAGGTCGAGTGCCGGGCGCACATGCAGCACGCCGGCATCGACATGGCCGAACATGCCGTATGCGAGGCCTTCGCTGTCGAGCAACGCCCGGAACTCCCGGATATAGGCGGCGAGGTTTTCTGGCGGAACGGCAGTATCCTCGACGAAAGGCACTGGCCGGACCGGACCCTCGACATTGCCGAGCAGGCCGACCGCGCGCTTGCGCATCGTCCAGACGGCCTCGACCTCGGCCTTGCCATGGGTCGTCGTAAAACCCTTGCGGCCGGGAAATGGATTGTTTTTCAGCGCCGTCGTGACCGCCGAAAGCTTCTCCGCCAGCTCCTGGGGCGTATCCGCTAGGATTTCGGCGATGTTGATGCCGTTTGACGGGCCGATGGCATCGTCGGGAAAGAAGGCGGTGATACGGGGCCATACGATATCGCCCTTGGCAAGCCGCAGCACCGTTTCATCGATCGTCTCGACCGAGGCGACATCGAGCGCCACGAGATTGCGCGCATCCTCGAGCGCGGCATTGAAATTGTCGTAGCGGATATTGACGAGCGCCGCGCAAGCCGGGATCGGCAGCAGGTTCAGCTCCGCCTCGGCAATCATCGCCAGCGTGCCTTCCGACCCGCAGAGCACCGCGTTGAGGTCGAAAACGCCATCGCCGCGTTGCACATGGGCGAGGTCGTAGCCCGTCATGAAGCGGTTGAGCTTCGGGAAGATGCGTTCGATCTCGGCGCGATCGTTGCTGGCGATGCGGGTGAGGGTGCGGTGGATATCGCCGATCCGGTCGCGCCGCGCCTGGAGCGCACGCAATTCCTCCTCGCGCACGGGGCGAGAGAGGAAGTCGGTGCCGTCAGTCAGCACGACGCGCAGGGCCAGCACATGATTGCTCGTCTTGCCATAAAGGCAGGAGCCCTGGCCGCAAGCGTCGGTCGAGATCATGCCGCCGATCGTTGCCCGGTTTGAGGTCGAAAGCTCGGGTGCGAAGAACAGGCCGTGCGGCGCCAGCGCCTTGTTCAGCTGGTCCTTGACGACGCCTGCCTCCACCCGCGCGACGCGGCGCACGGGATCGATCGCGAGAATGCGGTTCATATGGCGCGAGCAATCGACGACGACGCCCGATGTCAGCGACTGGCCGTTTGTACCCGTTCCGCCGCCGCGTGGGGCAACGCTGATCTCGGCGAATTCCGGTCGGGCCAAGGCTTTGGCTATGCGCTTGAGGTCGTCAGTGTTTCTGGGAAACAGAATGGCCGCTGGTTCGACCTGATAGATCGAATTGTCCGTGGCAAAGACATTGCGCTCTGCCGTGGATCGGCCGATCTCTCCTTCAAGGCCCGCGCTCGCGAGATACGACAGGAACGCCTCGGCTGGTGACGCGGTGTGGTGTTCTGCGACAAGGCGAGGGATCATCTCGAAGTCCAAAAAGGGGCTTGTGCTTCATATAAGTTGGCATATAAGTGATAACATGCCAATATGGCGGCGCAACCCGAAATCGTGAGGTCGGAACATGAAGAACCAGTCTGTTGTCATCGTCGGCGGCGCTTCCGGGCTGGGGCTGGTGACCGCCCGGCTGATGGTCGCCCACGGCGCGACGAAGATCGGCCTTATCGATCGCAATGAGGCGCTGCTGGCCTCTTCCGCCGCGGAGCTCGAAGCGCTCGGCGCCGAAGTGGTGACGGCCGTTGCCGATATCTCCCGCGCCGAGACGGCCCATGGCGGCTTTGCGGCCGTGGCCGCCAAGCTCGGCCGCATCCATGCGCTGGTCAATAGCGCCGCGATCTATCCGCGCAAGCCGATCCTTGAAATCTCCGACGAGGACTGGGACCTCGAAAACGCCATCAACGTGAAGGGTACCTATCACATGATGGTCGCGGCGGTGCGCCATATGCGCCAGTTCGTCAACGCGCCCGAGGTGACCGGCCGCATCGTCAACGTCACCTCCGTCGATGCGTTCAAGGCGCATCCGCAGAATGCCCATTATGCCGCCACCAAGGCCGCCGTCGTCAGCCTCACCAAGTCCTTTGCGCAGGAATGTGCCGCAGACCAGATTCTGGTGAACTCGGTCGCGCCCGCCGGCTTTGCCACCGACCGCGCCAAGGAGCTCGGCTTCCTGCCGGAGCTTGCCAAGGCAAGCGCGCTCGGCCGCGCCGCCGAGCCCGTCGAAATGGCCGAATGGATCGTGATGATGGCGTCCAGCCGCAACACCTACGCCACGGGCGAGAATGTCGTGATCAGCGGAGGCTACATCTATGTCTGACGCCTATCGCGTCGCCGTCGTCACCGGCGCCACCAGCGGCATCGGCAAGGCCATCGTGCCGGTGCTACGCGCCCGGGGGCTTGCCGTCTATGCGGTGGGCCGCAACGCGGCGCAGCTTGCCGAACTTGCCGACGCGACCGGTGCGATCCCGGTGCAGGCTGATGTACGCGATACGGCCCGCATCGCCGCGGCGCTCGACGGCGTCGAGGTCGACGTCCTCGTCAACAATGCCGGCATCCTCTCCACCCGCGCGGCCTTCCAGGACATCGATCCCGCCGAGATCGACGCGATGATCGACGTCAACCTCAAGGCGCCGATGCATCTGACGCGTGTCGTTCTGCCGGGCATGGTGGCGCGCAAGCGCGGCCATCTCATTTATATCGGCTCCAGCGGCGGACAGGCGCCTTACCCCAGCATGGGTGCCTACGGCGCTTCGAAGGCGGGCCTCAGCCTGTTCTGCGACAATCTGCGCTGCGACCTGCTCGGCACGTCCGTCCGCGTGAGCGAGATTGTCCCCGGCCGTGTGCAGACGGAGCTTTACCGCACCTCCATCGCCAACAACCAGGCGCAGGCGGTGCTCTATGACGGCTACCGGCCGATCCAGCCGGAGCACATCGCCCGGATCGTCAATGATGTTATCGCGCTGCCGGTCTATGTCGACGTCGCCCGCGTCGAGGTCTTCCCGACCGATCAGGCGACCGGCGGCGGAACGATGGTGAAATTCGAGGCGCAATGAACTCAAGCGGGAGGAGAGGCCATGAACGACAAGACTTCCGAGGAGGAGCGCCGGCCGGACCTCGTCCGCAACTATCGCCCCGTTGCGATCCGCTCCGTCATCGCGGCGCATGCGATGATCCCGAAGCCGCGGCCGGACGCCAACGCGGAACCGCTGGCACCCGCAGCGGGCTTCGCCCTTCCGGGCGGTTTCCACAATCCCACAGAGGATTGACGTTTCATGGCGTTACCAAAGCCCTGGCTTGGCTTCATAGGCGCCGGTACAATCACCGAAGTAGTCGTGACGGGCATCGCCTCCCCGGGGGAGCCGTCACCCGAATCACCGTATCGCCTCGCTCCGAAAAAAAAACGCCGCGCGCCTCACGACCTTGTCATCGCAGGTGACTGTTGCAGCTGATAACCAGCATGTGGTCGATACAGCGGATATGCTCTTCCTCGCGGTCCGGCCGAATGTCGCCGAAGAGGTCGTGCGCGCCCTCCGATTCCGGCCCAGTTAGCAGGTCGTCAGCTTGTCGCGACGGTCCTTGACATTATCGGCTTGCCGATACTGACGCTTTGCGGAGAACTTATTATCCTTCCACACGGCATGAAGCTGTCTCCAACATGTACGTCTTGCTCCTTCGAACTTGCCCGAAATGCTAAAGCGGGCAAATCTACTAATGGAACGCCTCGTGCTGAGTAGGCGATTACGATCGCAGCAAGAGTTCACTATAGGCGGCAGACCAAACTGGCGCCCCCTACATCTTCATCCGATCCGCGTCGCTTCAATTCTCGATGATGAGATTTTGTAAACGATCGCGGTCCTCTATGACGCTGTGGAGGACACAGCTGTTGCCTTGGCCGACCTTGACGTCATACTCTTTTTGACCACGGCAGCGATGGGTCCGTCAGGCTGTTTCGAAGAGATGGGCTTTTTCGGGCTCGAAGCCGACGAGCAGTTCCGCGCCGAGTTCAAACGACTGGTCTCCATTGAGGGCGACCACGACGCGGCCGCCCGTGGTCAGGTCCACATTGACAACCGTTTCCGTTCCCAGCCGCTCGACCAGCGAGATGCGGCCGTGAAGGTGGCCGCGATCCGCGCCCTTGCCCGGATGCAGGAACTGCGGGCGGACACCGAGGATCGCGCGACCGCCGGTATGGAAGGAGCCGATGGCGCGGGGAATAGCCACGGGCTCCAGCGCCGATGAGGTGACGACCACGCCGCCGTCGGAAACGTCCTTCACCTCGACTTCGAGGAAATTCATCTTCGGGCTACCGAGGAAGCCGGCGACGAACTGGTTGGCCGGCTGGTGGTAGAGTTCAAGGGGGCTTCCCACCTGCATGACCTCGCCGGCCCGCAGCACGACGATCTTGTCGGCGAGCGTCATCGCCTCGACCTGGTCGTGGGTGACATAGACCATCGTCGCGCCGAGATCCTTGTGGAGCTTGCCGATCTCCATGCGCATGTCGACGCGCAGCGCCGCATCGAGGTTCGACAGCGGCTCATCGAAGAGGAAGACCTTGGGCTTGCGCACGATCGAGCGCCCGATCGCCACGCGCTGGCGCTGGCCGCCGGAAAGTTGCGAGGGCTTGCGGTCGAGCAGGTGTTCCATCTGGAGGATGCGCGCGGCTTCGCCCACCGCGCGCTCCTTCTCGGCCTTCGGCGTGCCCGCGAGCGTCAGGCCGAAGCCGATATTCTCCCGCACAGTCATGTGCGGGAAGATGGCATAAGACTGGAAGACCATGGCGATGCCGCGCTCGCGCGGCTGCTCGTCGTTGACGCGCGTGCCGTCGATATAGAGATCGCCGCCGGAGATTTCCTCCAGCCCGGATATCATCCGCAGCAGGGTGGACTTGCCGCAGCCCGAAGGCCCGACGAAGACCACGAACTCTCCATGCTTGATATCGAGGCTCACGCCCTTGATGATGTCGACGCTGCCATAGCTCTTCTTCAGGTCGACGAGTTTCACATCAGCCATGCCATTTCCTCCACTGTGAGCCTCCGCGAGGGGCCCTCCTCCAGTCCCTTTGGTTTCAGCCGAGGCGCAGCCACCCGTCGGCGTCGATCGTCACCGTCACCGGATCGGCGATCTCGCCCACGAATTCGCCGCCGTTCGGATTCGCGATGAAGCCGAGAAGCACCATGCCGTCGTCCGTATCGACGATGCGCGCCGCGTAGCGGTCGACGGCCGGATCGCCGTCGAGGAAGAGGCCGGGCGCCACCGTCCACGGCCCGCGGGGATCGTCGGCGACAAGATAGTGCGTTCCGTTCACCGGCGTGCCCGGATAGGTCGCGCGGTAGGCGTCGGCGTAGTGCTGCGGGGCGGTGCAGAACAGGCAGTACCAGCGCCCATTCTTCTCGAAGACCTGCGGCACTTCCAGCTGGCCGAATTCTCCGGCCGTGTAGACCGGATCCTGAAGCGTCCAGTTGTAGAGGTCCGGCGAGGTGGCGAAACCGATGGCACCGCCGGCATTCGGTTCCTCGCGCCCCGGGACGCGCGCGGTGAAATACATCATCCAGCCACCCTTCGGATCGCGCATGACCCACGGGTCGCGCATCGCCCGGTCCGGCCAGTGGCCGGGTGTAAGCTCCTCGTACCGTTCATCGATGTCGAGGGCGAGGCCGCCGTTGACACGGGTCCAGTTGTGCAGGTCCGTGCTAGTGGCGTGGCCGATGCGCTGCTTGAGGCCGTCTTCCGAGCGGGAGCCGCCGGTGTAGAACAGATGCCAGAGGCCGTCGTCGCCGCGTACGACCGAGCCAGTCCAGGTGGTATAGTCGTCCCAGGCTGCCTCGATGGAAGGCGCGAAGGCTGTGCCCTTGTGCTCCCAGTTCTTCAGGTCGCAGCTGACGGCGTGGCCTTGGCTCACGTTGAAATGACGCAGGTCCGGATTCTTCAACGCCTTGTCGGCCTGGAGGAAGAAGACGTGCCACAAGTCGCCGTCGCGAACGTACCAGCTATCCCAAACCCATTTGGTCGGAAGAGAAATCGTCATGCTTGTCAGTCCTTAGCCTTTCACGCCGGTAGAGGCGATCGATGAGATGAAGGCGCGTTGCAGCACCAGGTAGAAGGCGAGCACCGGTACGGTGATCACCGAAAGGTAGGCCATCAGCTCACCCCAGACGGGGTTGAGCTGGAAGAAGTATTGAAGGCCGACCATGACGGGGCGGAAGCCCTCGGCCTGCGTCACCATCAGCGGCCAGAGATACTGGTTGTACATGGCCAGGAACTTCAGGATCGCCGCCGTCGCCAGCACCGGGCCGGAGAGCGGCATCACCACCCTGCGGTAGATCTGGAACCATGTCGCACCCTCGACGCGGCAGGCCTCGATCAGTTCGCGCGGCAGATCCTTGAAGAAGGAGACGAAGAGGAAGATCGTCAGGCCGTCTGCGACGAAGGGCACGATCTGCACCCGGTAGCTGTTGAGCCAGCCGAGCGTCAGCCCGTCCGCCGAGACCCAGGGCAGGTTGTTGACGACGATCAGCATCGGGATAGCGATCGTCTCGAAGGGTACGATCAAGGTAGCGATGATGACCGCCAGCACCACGTCCCGTCCCCGCCAATTGAGGAAAACGAAGGAGAAGGCGGCGAGCGAGCAGACGAAGAGCGACAGGATCACTGTTATCCCGGTCACCAGCACCGAGTTGAAGATGAACAACGCCACCGGCGCGCGGTGGAAGGCCCCGACATAGTTCTTCAGCGATATGTCGCCCACCGGAAGGAAGGCACGCAGGCTCGATGTGTCGGCGAGCAGCTGTGGATCCGGCTTCAGCGAAGACATGACCATGAAAAGCAGCGGTCCGATGAAGATCACCGCGCCGATCACCAGGAGGGCATAGCGCCATGCCCGGTCGAAAGTTGCATTCTTGCCTTGCACGGTAGCCATCAGTTTCTCTCCCGGGTGAGGTAGCGCTGGGTGAGCGAGATCGTCAGCACGATCAGGAACAGGACGACCGAGATGACGGAGCCCGCGGCGATGTCCTGCTTGCGGTAGCCGCGCTCGACCGCCTGGAAGACCATGGTCTGAGTCGAATCGATCGGCCCGCCCCGCGTCATCACATCGATCTGTGCGAACAGCCCGAAGGCCTGCATGGTGATGACGATCAGCACCAGGACGGCGGTGTTCCTGAGCCCCGGCCAGGTGACATAGCGGAAAGCCTGCCAGCGCGTCGCCCCCTCGATATTCGCCGCCTCGTAGAGCGTCGGCGAGATCGATTGCAGGCCGGCGAGCCAGATGACCATGTGGAAACCGACTGCCTGCCAGATCGACATGGCGATGATGGCCGGCAGCGCCGTTGAGGGATTGCCCAGCCAGTCCACCGGCTTGAAGGCCCCGAAGGTCAGCCAGGAGAGCACGTTGTTGAGAAGCCCGTTGTCGCCGTCATAGATGAAGCGCCACAGAAGCGAGACGACGACGATCGAGACCACGACCGGCATGAAATAGACGGTGCGGAAGAAATTGATGCCCTGCAGTTTCTGATTGATCATCACTGCAAGCAGCAGCGCGAGCCCGCCTTGCAGCGGCGCGACCAACAGCACGAAGAGGAAGGTGTTGCGCAGCGCCTTCATGAAGACGACGTCGCTCGCCAGCACATAGACGCGGTTCTCGCCCCAGCTGAAGCTGAACCATTCCTGCTTGCCGGCAAGATGCGGATAGTCGGGATTGTTGCGGGTGTAGCCGCGCAGCCGCGGATAGGTGGGTTGGCCGTCGTCACCCCGCACGACGGCGCCGGCCTCGTCGCGCTCCGGCGCGAGCGTCAACGTGCTGACGCCGAGCAGCTTCTCGAAATTCGCCGTGCCGACCCATTGTGTCGGATTGGGCGAGAAGAGCCGCTGGTTCGTGAAGCTGAGCCCGAAGGCGAGTGCGAAGGGCACGATGATGAAAAGCAGGATGAGGCCGAAGGCCGGCGCGGCCATCGCCCATCCGGCCCCATTGGAAGACAGCAGGCGGGTTTTCGTCATTGCCATGGGTCTCCTCCCCCGAAACAAGGTTGCACGGGCCCGCTCCTTTGCGCGGGAGCGGGCATGCGGCATCGATGCGCCTGCGGCCACAGGGACTTCAGGCGCTCCACGTTGAGTTTGCAGGCGAGGCTTTTTTACTGGCCGTAGCCCTGGTTGTTGGCGATGTCCGCGTCGATCTCGTCAACGGCGGCATCGAGCGTCGTGGCGACCTCCGCGCCGTCGGCTATGTCGGCGAGCGCCTTCTGGAAGACGCGGGCCTGCACCACGTAGCCGGGCGTGACGGGCCGGACCATGGCCTGGCGCGCGCTAAGGTCGTAGAACACAGCCATCTTGCCGCCGGCCTTGTAGTTTTCGGTCATCTGGGCGGCCGAGGCGGTCGCAGGCACGAGGCCTGATGCATCCGAGAACATCGCCTGGTACTTGTCCTGCGTCGCGAAGCGGATGAAGGCGCTGGCGCCGTCCTTATGCTTGCTCTTCTGGGAAACGGCAAGCTGCCAGGAGGCCGCGCCGATCTTCGAGCCGTGGCCGAAATTCGGTGCGGGCAGGAACAGTACGTCGTCGCCGAAGGCCTTGATCTGGTCGGCGGCCATCCAGTTGCCGCTCCAGATCATGGCGTACTTGCCTTGGAGGAAGCCGGACGCCTTGTCGGCCGGATCCTGGGAGGTGCCGGGCACCATACCGTCCTTGAAGAGGCTCTGCCACCACTCGCCGAATTTCAGCGCCGCATCGCCGTTCAGCACGTTGTCGGCGGACTTGTAGGTGGCGCGGTCGACGATATCGCCGCCGAAACTCTGCAGGAAGGGCGAGAAAGCATAGGGATACCATTCGCTCTTGTCGGCCATGGCAAGGTCGAGCGGATAGTCGAAATCGCCGCTTTCCTTGATCTTGGCGAGCGCTGCGTTGAACTCCTCGCCGGTCCACGGCTGGTCGAGCGTCGGTACGCGGATACCGTATTTGTCGAGCGTCGACTTGCGCGTGGTGAGCGCCACGGCCGCATCCCACAGGCCGACCGAATAGACCTTGCCCTGCCACTTGCCGATCGTGCCCGGCAGGAAGCCCTTCAGATCGGCGTCGGAGATTTCGAGCGGCGCGAGATAGCCGGCCCAGGCCCAGTTCGGCATGACCGGCCCATCGACGTCGATGATGTCAGGTAGCTCGTTGGAGAGCGCCGCCGCCGTCACCGAGTCGTTATAAGCGTTCTGCGGAAACTGCTGGAGGCGGACTTTCCATTCGGTCTGAGAGGCGTTGAAATCCTCCACGATCTTCCCGAAGATAGGGCCTTCCCAGGGATTTCCGGCCCCGTGCTGCCAGAAAACCAGCTCGGCCTGTGCCGCCGCGCTGCCGGCAAAGCAGGCAGTCGCTAGCAAGCCTATGCCGATCTGTTTGAATATCTTCATGCCTTTTCCTCCTGTTGATGGATCTATCAGCGTGCCGGTCCCGGGATCACCGAGTCGCGCCAGCACAGTTCGCCCGGAACCTCCTTCCGGGTTCCCGCCACAATCGGCGTATCCCCGCGCAGCTCTCCGAGCATGAGCCGCGCCGCCATCTCACCCATGCGGGCATAGGGCAGCTCCATGGTGGTGAGCTGCGGATAGAGCGTTTCCGAGATCACTTGGTAGTCGTCGTAGCCGGCCACAGACATGCCGTCGGGCACGGCGATATTGCGCGCGCGCAGTAGACCGTAGACGGCAACCGCCAGCCGGTCGTTGCCGCAGCACAGCACTGTCGGCGGCTCGTCGAGCGCAAGCAGCCTGTCGAGTGCTTCGTCGAGGGCCGCCCGTTCTTCCGGCGCGCCATAGCGGTCGGCATCGATCACCAGCGCCGGGTCATAGGCGATGCCGGCTTCCTCTAATGCGCGCCTGTAGCCATCGAGCCTGAGGCCCTGCGCGACCAGCGCGCCCGCCAGCGTGAGGAAGCCGATGCGGCGATGGCCCGCAGCGACGATCCTCGCCACCAGTGCATGCTGCCCGTGGCTGTCCTCGGGCACTACACATGGCGTGCCGGCCGCGTCGAAAGCGTTCACCAGGACGAGTGGATCACCGTGCCCCGCAAGCGGAAGGTCCACCTGCATGTGATGCTTTGCGACATAGAACAGCCCCTCGACCCGATGCTCCCGGAGTGCGCGCGCCAGTGTGGGCACGCGCTCGATATCTCCTCCGGTGTCGGAGATCAGCAGCGTCAGCCCCTCGGCAGCCAGCGTCCTCTGGATTGCTTGCACGATGAAGAGGTCGGGCAGGCCGCCGCCGCCCACCTGGCTGCCACTGATCGCGCCCGTTACCAGCCCGACAAGACCGGTGCGTCCCGAGCGCATGGTTCGCGCCGCGCTCGACGGCACATATTCGAGCTGGCGCATGGCTGCCTCGACAGCCTCTCTGGTGCGAGCGTTGACCGGCGCGTCGCCGTTCATCACACGCGAAACGGTTTTTGAAGAGACGCCCGCAATCTTGGCGACATCGTAGATCGTAGCCATCGTTCACCCCTCCCTACAGTATGACACCGGTGTCATGTCATCGGTGTCATACTGTAGGGAGGGAATTTTTGCAAGAGGTGAAAACGGGGGCCAGTTTGGTGGCAGCTACTCGACGTCGGGCGTTCATGCTGCCTGCGTCAAGCTGCGAGAGGCGGTGGCGAAGAAACTGGGCCTAAACTTGCAGGGGTCAGCTTCGAAAATGTTGAAGTGGGCTCCGGCAACCGCTCGATTGCGCTGTCCTAGGCGGCAGGCCGGGAGGGCTGACGGGGTGAAGAAAAGACCGAGTGGGGCAAGCTTTCAGAAACGAGCCGGCAATCGACATTCGGTACCCATTTCGTCGAGGTTGACATCGATACGGCAACCGGTGAAACGCGCATCCGCCGGACGCTGGCGGTGCGTGTGACCGGGGCGGGTCCTCAATCCGATCAGAGCCCGTGATGATAGACCCTGCGGCGCAACCAGCCCCTAGATCGTCGCCTATCGTTTTGAAGACAACCGAGGCACTAAGCTGCATGGTGCGTCATTTCGCTGGGCTCAGCAGCATCCTTCAGGGCGATGGGTACTCCGCCTATAGCACCTGACCAACCTGCGGGGACCGTGACCGGGAGCAATGAGAGGATCCATCTCGTAGGCTGCTGGGGCCATCTCCGGCGCAGGTTTTATGACCTCATATCAACGGGTGCTCGCAGGTGGCGACGGATAACTTCTGTCGGAGACTGTGGTGCGATCCCGCGCAGTTCAATATGCGCGAGATCTTCCTCTGGTGGTCCAGAGCCTGTTCCGAAAGAGGCATGAACGCGAAGGCTGGCCGCTTCAAGCCACGCTGGCAAGCGGATGAAGGGCCTTATTTCGGAGTGGTGAAACCGCGTTGGCATGGCCGTCGAAGCCCTCGTACCTTGCCAGCCGTTCCGCGTGGCCCGCAAAGCCATGATAGGCTTCTTCGGATAGCGAAGCGATCGACGTGCGTTTCAGAAAATCGAAGACCGCCAGCGGCGACATGGTTTTCGCAGCAGCACCCGTCGGCAGAACGTGGCTCGGCCCCAGCACGAAGTTGGCGACGCTGATTGCGGAATGCGGCCCCAGCAGAATCTCTCCGGCATGCTCGAAGCGGCTGAGATATTGCCAGGCATTGTCGGCGAGAACCGCGAGATGTTCCGGTGCGTAATCATTGACGAAGGCAAAAGCCTCCTCGCGCGTGTCGGCAACGACGATCCCCCCTCTTGGGCCGGTCAGGACGGTTTTGGAGTATTGCGCGCGCGTGTCTCCCATCTGTGCCCATAAGCCGGGTATGTGGGCAGCAACCGTATGCGCGAACTCTTCGCTATCAGTCACGAAGAAAACGGAAGAATCCGGGCCGTGCTCGGACTCCACGCAGAGGTCCAATGCCACCAGCTCTGCTGGTACGGTGCCATCCGAGAAGACGATCAGTTCGCTCGGGCCTGCGGGGCTGCCGGGATCGATGACGGACGAAAGCTGCTTCTTTGCCGCGACCACCCACGGGCTGCCGGGGCCGACGATCTTGTCACACTTGGGAACCGTCTTCGTGCCGAATGCGACGGCCGCAATGCCTTGCGCACCGCCGCACTTGAAGACGTCAGTAATTCCTGCAATCTCTGCGGCAACCAGGGTTGCCGGATCAACGGTTCCGTCTGGGCCGGGCGGCGTAATGACGACCACCTTCTTCACTCCGGCCACCTTCGCCGGAATGGCGGTCATCAGGACGGAACTGGGGAAGGAGCCTTTGCCACGAGGGACATAGCAGGCGACGGAATCGATTGCGTTCCAACGGTCACCGACAAGGACGCCAGGATGCGTTTCATGCAGCGCCAGGGTTTCGGGCATCTGCCTTTCATGGAAGTGGCGAATATTGCCGGCGGCGAATTCGAGGGTTTCGGTCAGTTCCGGGGCAACGGATGCGCGTGCGGCGGCGAACTCCTCGGGTGTTGCACGAAGCTGGCTTGAAGTGATCGGTGCCTTGTCGAACTTGTTTGCAAAGTCCGCAAGCGCCTTGTCGCCATCCCGCCGGACTGCCTCGATGATCGGGATGACCTTCTCCATGAAGGAGCTCAGGTCGTTTTCCGTACGCTGCAAGAGGCCTTTGCGCTGGACTGCGGTCAGTTCCGAGAGCCTGTGGATGGAAATAGGGGTATCAGACATGGGGTCCTCTTTAAACCGTGCGACTTGCGCGCATGGAGAAGCGTTGAGGGGAGAAGGGTGAGATTTCGGGTGAAAGAAGGCGATTGGATTGCAGCGACTGCCCCGCAAGCACTGCGGTGGCCGGCGCTGCGCCTAGTCCCGTGAACCCGTGTCCAAACGCGAAATGGACATTTTCTATTGCCGTCGCGCGTCCGATGACGGGCAGTTCGTCGGCGATGGCAGGCCGGTGGCCCATCCAGACGGAGACACCCGGTTCCTCGATGCCGGCGGGAAGCGTGCCGAAGTACCGTTGGGCAAGGTCCAGCAATGCCTGGGCACGCGACCAGTTTGGCGGGCTGTCCGGTTTCGTTATCTCGACCTGGCCCGCGAAGCGAATGCCGTCGAGCATGGGAGTTGCGACCATTAGGGCGTCGTTGAACATGACGGGCCGTTTCAATGAATGGGCCGTCGACACCGTCACATGGTAGCCCCGTTCGCTGAGCAGCGGCGGGTCGTCGCCGATCTGACGTGCCAGATGCCGTGAATGCGCACCGCCGCAGATCACCGCAGCGCCGAACGCCAGCATGCCCTCGCTCGTTTCCAGTCCCACCAGTCGCCTGTCGGCGTGCATCAGCCTTACGACGTCAGCCTTGATGAATTGGACCCCGGCTTGTCGGGCATAGTCGGCAAGTCCTTTGACATAGGCTGCCGGGTCGATGCAGTGGCCCCCATCGGTGACCAGGACCGCGCCAAAGCAGTCCCGTTCGATACCAGGCTCTTCTGCCCGCAGCGTTTTTTGGTCGAGGAAGGTCCATTTCACGCCGAGATCGCGGCGCAGGTTCCACCAGCGGAGTTCCTGGCGAAAAGCATGCTCGCTGTTATACGTATAGAGGAGGCCGTTCTTTTTGATCAGGTGCCGCAGTCCAGCTTTCCTCGCCAGCGCAAGATGCCGGTCGGCGCTGTCGGACAAAAGCGCGGACAGGGCCTCGGCCTTGTGACGAACCCGCCCGAGCGTAAGCCCGGAGGTGACGAACCGCGCGAAGTGGCGTGCGTTGCCGATGGCAAAGAGCAGGTTGCCGCTGAGCGGAGCCGATTTCCCGAACAGGAAGGTAGGCCAGCGCCAGATTGTCGAGGGTACGGAAACGGGCATGATGGAGGCCGGACAAAGCCAGCCACCGTTGCCGAAGCTCGCCGCCTCTCTGCTGCCGGGCTCATTGCGGTCGAGCACCACGACGTCGTAGCCAAGAAGATTGAGTTCGATGGCCGTGGTGATGCCGATCACGCCGCCACCGATGATTGCGACCCTGACGCTCATCGATCACATTCCAATCGCCAGGCCGTCCTTGCGGGGATCCGAACCTCCCGCAAGCGTGCCCCGAACCGGATCGATCAAGATGGCCTGGGCTCCGCCAATGGGAAGATGCGCCACCTGGACACTGTGTCCCCTCTTGGTGAGGCCCTCTACGATATGTGCCGGCATGGAACGTTCGATCTCGGCAAAACCCTTGAAGTAAAAGGTTCTCGGGAGGTCGATGGCCTGTTGTATGTCGAGGCCGAAGTCGACGACATTGGTGACAAGTTGCGCATGTCCGATCGCCTGATAGTCTCCGCCCATCACGCCATAGACCAGGGATGGCTTTCCGCCCTTCAGCGTCATGCCGGGCATGATTGTGTGAAGCGGGCGCTTTCCCGGCCCGAATTCGTTCGGATGGCCAGGAACGAGGTTGAAGCCGCTCCCGCGGTTCTGCAGCATCACGCCCGACTTCGCGGCGAGCACGCAACTGCCGAAATGATGGTAGAGCGAGTTGATAAGCGTCACCGCGTTGCCCGAACCGTCGACTACCGAAATGGTGGTGGTATCGGATTTGCACGTGGCAGGTTCCCCGAATTCCCTGGTCGTCCTCTCCCGATCGACCATGGCTGCAAGCTCCATGGCATAAGCATCGCTGGTGAAGCGCCAGTGATCGATATCGTTGTGATCCGGATCTCCGATCAAATGGTCACGCTCGCGATACGCCAGCCGCGCGGCTTCGAGCAGCACGTGGAAGCGCTCCGCGTTGAAATGATCTGTCGTCGGCAGATGCTTGAGAATGTTCAGCAGAAGCAGGGCCGTCGCACCCTGATTGTTGGCCGGAAGCTGAAGGACCTGAAAGCCCTTATAGTCGATGCTTAAAGGGTCGACATAGAACGATCTGGTTTCTTCGAGGTCGTCCTGCGACAAAGACGAACCGCCCTGCTTGAGTGTCGCCACGATGTCGTCCGCCACCCAGCCGCTATAGAAACCGTCACGCCCCTTTGCCGCAATCTCGCGCAGCGTCGTGGCAAGTTCGGGCTGCCGGTGGATTTCCCCGGCGCGGAAGGCGCGGCCGTCCGTGAGGAACCGGGCGGCGGCCTCCGGCGTCGTTGCCAGCGCCGTCTCGAAGGAGCGCCAGTCGAGCGCCACACGGTCCGCAACGACATAACCTTCGGCGGCTGCCTTGATGGCGGGTTGAAAGAGCTTGTCCCAGTCGATCCAGCCGTGGTCGGCGTGGAGGCGGACCCACGTGTCCACCGCCCCCGGTGAGGTGACGGAAAGCGCGCCGCGCAGCGGCATTTGCGTCATTCCCGATGCGCGCAACGCATCGGCGGACGTCGCACGGGCGCTCTTGCCCGATCCATTGAGGCCGAACGTCTTGCCGGAGGCCGACGCATGGCCGAGAACAAAGCTGTCGCCACCCACACCGCTCGCCTGCGGCTCCACCACCGTCAGCAGCGCAGCGGCGCAGATGGCCGCATCGAAAGCGTTTCCACCTGCTTGAAGGATGCCGAATGCGGCGGCGGACGCTGCCGGATGTGCCGTTGCGACCATGCATTCCTGGCCGCGAACGACTGATCGTCCGGGGAAATGGAAATCTCTCATCGGTCACGCATCTCCGAGCGGATGCTGCCGAGGACTTCGGCCTGAAGGAGCGCGAATTCCGGCAGCCGGTGCGTTTCGGGCGTACGTGGCCGCGGCAACGGCACGTCATAGATTGTCTTGATCCGGCCGGGATTCGACGCCATCACGAAAATTCTGTCAGAGAGGAAAACGGCTTCCTCGACGTCATGCGTAACGAAGATCACCGTCAGTTTTTCCCGTTCCCAGACGCTCGTGAGCAGCTCCTGCATCTGCACGCGGGTAAGCGCGTCCAAGGCTCCGAAAGGCTCGTCCATCAGCAGCAGTTTCGGTTTGTATGAGAGTGCCCGGGCAATGGCGACGCGCTGTTTCATTCCGCCGGAGAGTTGCGCGGGATAGCGGTCGGCGAATGCTTCCAGGCCCACCAGCTTCAACTGTGTCAGAGCAAGTTCCGTAATCTCGGATTTCGGATATCCGGTCGCTTCCAACGCAAACTCGACGTTCTTCCTGGCCGTGAGCCAGGGCAGCAGCGTATAGCTCTGGAAGACGACGCCGCGGTCCGCACCCGGGCCGAGGATATCGTTGCCATCTACCTTGAGTTCGCCCTCGTCGTGGGGTTGCAAGCCGGCGATGATCGAGAGCAGCGTGCTCTTGCCGCAACCGGAGGCGCCGACCAGCGAGACGAACTCGTTTTCGCGGATCGTGAGCGAGATATTGTCGAGGACGGTGACACGATCCTTGGTGGAACGTCCGGCCGGGAAGGTCTTCATCATGTCGCGAATAAGAAGCTTTTCCATCAGTGCTTTGCCTCGTAGCGGAACATGCGCTTGCCAAGGGACTTCATGACCTGATCGCTGATCAGACCGAGAACGCCTAGTACGACGATGTATCCAATAGCTGTATCGGTCTGGAAATAACGCTGGGCGACAGTGATGCGGTAGCCGAGGCCGCTGCTGGCCGCGACGAGCTCGGCAAGCACAACCCACGTCCATGCCCAGCCAAGCGAAATTCGGAGCGTGTCCCAGATCTGCGGGGCGGCGGAAGGGAGGATGATTTTCGTGACGATCTTGGCGTCGCTCAAGCCCACTGTCCGACCAAAGCCGATGAAATCCGGCGGGACACGCTTTATGTTGTCCATGAACATCAGGGCCTGCTGGAAAAACGTGCCAATCCAGATGACCAGAAATTTTTGGGTATCCGTCGTGCCGGTCCACAAGATCGTCAGAGGCACGAATGCCACGACGGGCATGTAGCGTATGAAATCGAGGAACGGCTCGATTGCTGCGTCCCAGAACTTGTAGTTTCCAATCAGAACGCCGACTGCAAGTGCCGTTGCCGACGCTGCGATGAACCCCACGCCAATACGATAAACACTCGCGGCAATATCCGAAAAGAGTGTGCCGTCAGCGCCAAGCGCCCATAGGCGGGTAATGATCGCAACGGGGGAGGGGAGGAAGATCGGGCGCACGATACCGGATTGCACGATCAGGGCCCAGACTGCGAAGAAGATCGCAAATGAGCAGATCGAGATGACGAGGTAGGTCGATGAAGAAATCTCAGCCTGCATGCTGAGAAGGGATTTCTTTCGGGGCTTGGCCATAGGTCTGCCTTGCTCGTTCGATTGGAGGATTGCAGCCGCTGACCGGCGCCTGCATAGATTTGTATGTACAAGTTACGGGATCGTGAGAGATCCCACGGTGATGGATTTCATTCGATGGTGCGGCGGCTGACGAGGCTGTAGGTGTCCCCGGGATAGGTGAATACGCTGCGGCTTACCGCCATGTCTCCGACCCAGGTTCGGCGCGTCAGGATCATCACACTTCTGGGTTCATCGAAATCCAGAAGGTCGCATGTCAGGGTGTCAGCCATCGATGCGTAGACCGTGTGTTCCACCCTCGTCGCGTCGGCGATCGAGCGCAGGTAGCGCGTGGAGGGCACAGCATGAAAATCATGGTCGAGATAGTTCGGGGCGAAGCTCGGCCGGATCAGTCTGTTTTCCACCTGCACAGGAATCCCGTCCTCATAGTTCACGATGATAGAGTGAAACAGGCGGGAACCGCGCTGGACTTCGAAATAAGAACACTGCTCCGCGCTGGACTGGATCGTCTCGAGAAGCTTGACGGCCTGCGTATGAACATTGCCCCGAGCCTTGATGTCATCGGCAATATCCTTCAGTTCCATGAGCTCGGTCTGCGCCGGAGGGGCCGAGACGAACGTTCCCAGCCCCTGGATACGATCGACAACGCCTGCCGCCGAAAGTTCCCGCAACGCGCGGTGGACCGTCATGCGCGACACGCCAAAGCGTTCGACCAACTCGGCCTCGGATGGAAGTCGCATGCCGTGTTTCAGCTGGCCGCGCCGAAGCTGGTCAATGATATGGTCTTTGACCCTCTGATAGAGCGGAAGCGGAATGTTACGATCAAGTTGCTGACGCATTGTGCTATCCCGATTGGCCCTGCGGAGGCACCGCAGGGCCAATCAAACGGGGTCAGAGAGACGAAAGAGCGGTCGTGTCGATAACGTCCTTCGCCTCGAAAGTCTTCTTGATCAGGCCAAGCTCGAGGCTCGCGGCGTTCACGGCCGGGAAGGTCTTCGTTGCGTAGTCGCCGGTCAACAGGGTCTTGTTCTCCGCGAGGGTGTAATAGTGCACGCCCTCGAATGTCGTCCCCAATTCGCTGGGATCGGAGCCGACGCCCCTGGCGATGATTGCCTGGCATTCCTCGGGGCTCTTGTTGTAGAGGTCGACCGCATCGCCCCAGCTCTTGACCATCGCGCGGACCTGGCCGGGCCGTTCCGTCAGCGTCCGGGTCGTTACGACGAAGCAGTCGCTGATGAGGCCAGGATTTTCCGCTGCCGTATAGAGGAGCTTGAGGTTCGGGTCGGCCTTCAGCGCGGTCGAAATATAAGGCTCATAGGTGACCATCGCGTCTGTCGAGCCGGATAGCAGAGCGGCGGCGGCTTGCGATGCGGGCGTGTTGGTCCAGTTAAGGTCGCTCAGCTTCAGCCCAGCCTTCTTGAGCGCGTCGGCGACAAGGAGGTGACTGGTCGTGCCCTCTTCGAAGGCGATGGATTTTCCCTTGAGGTCGGCGACGGAGTTGATGCTCTTCGGGCTGACGATGGCGTCGGCGGTGGTGCTGTAGTCTTCGATCAGAGCGATGTGGTAATCGGGCGATTCCTGGAGGTGCTGCAGCACGTTATGCGTGGCGCTGTTCGTTCCCTGGATCTCCCCGCTTGCCAGAATTGCCAGATTGGCCGCGTCTTCCGTATAGGGAATGAACTCGACGCCTTCGAGCCCGTTCGCCTGGAAAATCCCCTTCTCCTGCGCGACATACCACATGCCGTAGCCGATCCACGGCTGGATAGACATCTTGAAAATACCCGGCTCCGCCGCCGGAGCCGCGCTGGCCTTCGAGGTGATGATATAGGGCGCTGCGAGCGTTCCCCCCATCAGTGCAAGCATGTTGCGGCGAGAAATGTTGATCATGTCGTTCCCTTTCTTGTTGGCGATGTCGATGTATTTTGATCCGAAAAGAGGCTTCTACCCACAGGCTTGTCGACTGAACCCTTCTGCGAGGTTCTTCATGATTTGTCCGACAGCATTGCTTTCACCCGGTTCGGGCAAGGAGCCTATCCATGCCACCGAGCCCGTGCAGAAGACCTGTCCGCCGCCTGCGTGGCGGTAGATCGTCATGTCGGCGCGCCGCAGTGTTTCTCGCTCCACGCTTCCATCGGCAAGCCATACCTCAGGCCGAACCTGGAAACTGTCGTCGAAGCCGTCCGCCGTGGCGAGCCGAACAAGATTGCCCGGTGTTTCCTGCGAGCGGACCACGGCGTCGATCTCATAGCCAGCCGCTCCGCCGAGCACCGTTCCGCTGTCTCCAATCGGACCATGGGATACACCTTCGAAGAGCCAGCCATATTCGGACGAGAAGCTCTCCTTCAGTCTATGGTAAGGCCGGCTCGGCCCGAAGCTCATGATCAGGTAGGTTACGCCCAGGTAGGATTGGGGGTTCCTCAGTCCCCGGTCTTCCCAGTTTCCACCCGGCTCCCCCGTTATCGACATGTGGGACTCGCCCGGGCGGCCGGTCCAGATGTCGCTCTTGAAGCGCCGGAGTTCCATGGTCTCGCCCTGATAGGCGACGACCCAGTAGAAGCCGTTACCGCCAAGATAGGCCAGATTGCCCCCGGTATCGAGATATCGATCGAGCGCCTTCATCATGTCGGAAGACCAGTATTCGGGATGGCTCCCCGTCAGCAGCCCCCTATAGGGGGCAACCGCTTCGTATCCTTCATCGTGAAGGTCGCGATCCGTCACGACGTCGATGTCGGTGCCTTCCCGCGCATAGAATTTCAGAAGCTGGAGATCGACCGGCAGCAGATGCGGGCAATCGGAAAGCGGGTAGTGATAGTCGTCGCGCAGCGTCGCGCGCGGGCGGCGAGCCGATGTCAGGCTCACGCCGCTGAGGTCGCTGTGCACGTCGTAGAGACACAGGAAGCCATTGTCTATCGAGAACAAATGCCCGCGATCCGATCCATGCCAGGGATACCGGACCGGTGGGAGGCGTTCGTCCGCATAGGCAAGATAGGTCGAGGTCGGAATGAGGAACGCGAGCGCTGCCTTCGGCTTCGCCGCCCTGACAAAGAACGGCAGGCGCTCAACGCCGCGCTGCGTGGTTACCTCCAGGGCGAAAACACCCGATCGTGTATCTTGGGGCACGTTGATCGCCAGGTCGGCCGGCCAGTCGAAGCCGCCGAAATCGTCGTCGTGAAGGTGGATCGCATCGAAATGCGAAGGCTCCAGCCTTGGGTCGTGCACCTCCGAGGTAAACCGCGCGGATGCCACACAGAATGTAGGCATATTGTGTATCGTCAACGCAAGGTCGCTGTCTTCGACCGTGCCCAAGCGCTCCACTGGCCCGCGGGTGGGAAAATGCCAGGAATAGCTCCGGCCGGCCGCGTCGAGTGATATCCGGCCAACTCGGCCGTTGAACGACATTGCCTCTTCACTCCCATCCGAGCCGATGCAGATACGGCTGGGACGGCGAACCGCGAAAGGAAATTCCGCACGGCCGATTTCGCCTTGCCGCGGCAAGGCTAGTAGCTGAACCGTTACCCCGGTGGAGGAGCCGGAGACGATGATCTCGTACCAACGTTCATTGGGAACATTGGCAAGCGCATGGACGACATCTGCCGCTCCGACTTCCAAGTGACCGTCCGCATCGATAGAGACGCTGAGGTCGCCGAGATGGCAGATGGTTTTCCGGGTGCCGTTCTTCGTTGGAAGGAATTCAAAGCGGAACTGCCATTCAGTCTTATCGACTGCGGGAAGTTCCGGGAGTTCGACCCAGGAGCCCAGCGAAAAATCCCGGACCTGGGGAGTGTCCGAATGGATCCGCAGATCCCAATTCGCCACCTCCTGCTCATCCCTGTCAAGAGATACGATGCGGAACGAGGCAAGAGGATCGACGCAGGAAAAATAGGCACGGGTCGAGGCGCCGGCTCTGACGCTCCACGGCTCGATATAGCCAGCAACCGGCATGGCTGAATGGTTCAGCGATTTTCTCATTATGTTACCCTCGTTGCTTGGCACTTTTGGCTGTGCCTTAAGCGGATGTGCAGGCTTGTCTATACGGGCTTGAATGCGGGGATTGCCTCCGACCGAGGTCAGATCCGAACGTCCTCGGATTGCCGAGCTTGGATTTTATAACCCTTCCATCTATGGTTTTTGACTTTAAGGCATCCTTTGGAGGGGCATATAACCCCATGGGGGTATAGGTAGTGAGATTCTCTGCGCTCGACAGCCTTGCTGCAGCAATCGACGCCATTGGCGCGGATCGGTTCTATCCCTTGATGTGCGAATATCTGCGTGAATGTATGGAATTCGACAATGTGATTGTCGTCATATTCGTGGGGTCCAATGTCCCCCACATCGCCTATACACGCCACTATGGGCCGAACGTGTTTCGGCTTCTCGATGATCAATATCTCTCCGGCGCCTATCTCCTGGACCCGGTCTATCATTTTCATCTGAGGCGCGGAGATGCCGGGCTCTACCGACTGCTGGATGTGGCACCGGATCAATTCCGGAGCAGCCGTTATTACAAATGGTACTATGGGCGGATCGGTATTTGTGATGAGATCTCCGTAATCCTCCCCGTCTCCCGGAACGCGACTATCACGATCTCAATGGGTAAGGATTCGTCCTCGGGAACAAATTTCTCGCAAAAGGCTGAGGTGAGCCTTCGAAAACACGATGCGGTTATCATGGCGGTCCTCAGGGCGCATTGGAATGCGCTCGATGCACCACACTTTAACATTTCTCGCGCGACGTCCTTAGCCGATAGCCTTCGCCAGGAACTAAGAAGCAATTATGGGGTTTCCATTAGCACCCGTCAGGCAGAGGTCGCTCTCCTGATTTTGCAAGGGCATTCCTCGCCCTCCATCGGCTTGCAGCTCCGGGTGAGCACCGAAACCGTAAAGGTGTTTCGAAAGCAGCTCTACAGCCGATGTGGCATTTCTTCACAAGCTGAACTCTTTAACTTGTTAATGCCGACGTTGGGAAAAGCTAACGTTCGAAAGGATAGCAAATGAACCGATTTAAGTTCAACTAGGGCTCTAAAACGGAACGAGCGCCGGTAGGGTACTGGGCCGTAATTTGATGCGGGAGCTGTTGCAACACGAGCATCGTATGTTCAAATATCTTCAAGAGCAAAAAATACCATTCGGCGAAATCGATTGTTGGCAAGACGGAAAAGTCAAACGCGTATCCGCTACTGGACCATGAAGCGCGAGCTAAACGGTAGGCTTGCTGCACCGACGGCTTTCGGGGCTGCGGATGCCCTGCCGACGACAGCATTCACCGAGGGGATTTCTTGTCGGATGAGCGCGCAAAGCGCCGCACAGATATCGGCAGGCACGAAAGACGAGAGAACGATCGTTTTGAGTTCGATGAATTGCAATAGCGACTGCGTCGACTTGACGAGCCTTTCGGCGCAGGCCTGTTGCCAGTCGGCAAGCGCCGGCCCGATGGCTGGCCATGCGGGATCCTGACCCCAGAGCTTCTCGGCCACCGCCGCGCCTGCAGGCAGGACGCGCTCCAGCGCAAGCACGCCGACATCGTAGCTCAGTGGGGAATTGCCATTGTAAATCTGATGATTGAGCACAAGGCGGCCATGCAGGCGGGCGCCGAGATAGAAGAACAGGTAGTCCTGTAATTGCCGCGCCGCGCCGAACAGGCTTTCGCCGCCGGCTGCGGCCGTGATGTCGTTCTGCACGAAAACAGGAAGGCCGAGCTCGGTTTCCAGATAGTGGTGCAGCACGTCATGATCCGGACCGGAGCGGATCGGCGGGGTCGGCAGCGCAAGGCCGACGCCGGCAACACGAGCCTGGCGGCTTTCCGAAAGGCCGGCAATGGCCTCGTGGATTTCAAGCGCCAGCGCCTCAGGCGCATCGAATGTGTCGGCTGTTTTGTGCGGCATAACGCGCTGGTGCTGCACCGTGCCGATGAAATCGACCACGACGATATGGGTGTTGCGGTAGCCGACGCTGACGCCGACGGAATAGGCACCCTCCGAATTCAGCATCAGCGGTGTCGTAGGCGGCCCGACACGGCCCTTCTGCGCCTCGCCGCGCACGACGAGGCCCTCCTGTTCGAGCGAGCGCACGATGACGGAAATCGTCTGTGCCGAGAGGCCGGTTTTCTCGCCGATTTCTAGCCGGGTCGTCGCCTCGTTCTGCAGAAGCAGTGAGAGCACCAGCCGCTCGTTGTGGCTGCGCACGCTCAGCGAATTGAGGCCGCTGGCACGGTCGGCGATGCGGAGCGGATTGGGTGGCGCGAAACGCATATCAGGCAAGGGCGCGCTCCTTCCCGGAAAGGACGATGATCAGGGGGCAGGGCTTATGCATCGGCCCACCCGATGGCCAGAACTTCCTGTGCCAGCGCTTCGCCGAGCTGGCGGTGCGCTGCCTCGTCGATATGGAAGCCATCGGCCGGCGAGCATTGGCAGACCGTGCCGGCATCGAAAAAATGCGCCTCCAGCGAATCCGCCATGATCTCGAATTCCAGCGCCAACTTGCGGGATTTTTCCTGCGCGCCGGAAAAGATCGATTCCCATTCACGCAGGTCGTCGAGCATCGGCGGCGGGGCGACGATCATGATTTCCGGGTCGTGGCCGGCCGGTCCCGGCGAGAGTTCACGGATATCGTGCACGAGGCAGCCGATGCCCATGGCGACCTCCGACGGCGGCATGTTGAAGCGCCGCTTCAGGTCGTTGGTGCCGAGCATGATGATGATGAGGTCAAGCGGCGTGTGGCTTTGCAGGCAGGGGCGCAGATAGGTGCGACCGTTTTTTAGCGCGCCCTCGATCGGGTCGTCATGCACGGTCGTGCGCCCGCTCAGGCCTTCCTCGATCACCTGCCAGCCGGGCCCGAGCAGGCTTTCCAGCACGCCGCCCCAGCGCTGCCCGCGGGCATAGCGTTCAAGCGGCCCGCGGCCCGGAATCTGGCCGTGCGTGTTGGAATCCCCGAAGCATAGAACGGTCCGCGTCACTGTCTCCTCCACCGGGCCGCATGCCCGCTTTTCGGGTTCAGACTTCGCATCCGGATGGGCAATTTGCAAGGATGACCTATTATTCATTCAGTCTGAATAACTATTGACAGGCAAAAGCGCCAGTGCTTTTGTGATGCTCGGAGGAGAGTTTCAGGTCGTTTCAAAGGCTGTGCACGAGCACCGGACATGCGTCGCGGGCTGGCGATGCTGCATGCCTTTCGACGAATCTTCCCTCTCGTTGGACGCCTGCTTTGGAGGAGAAGTATGAGCAGCATCATCAGGAAAATCGGCCTGTCGGTTCTTTTGGCCGGCGTGGTCTTCGCGACGAACAGCTTTGCGCAGGAGGTGCCGCTGCTCGAGGGCGTCACGACCCCTGCGGACAACAATCCGACGGTGGAAGAGGGCAAATACAAGAAGGATGCGCCGTGGGTCATCGGCATGAGCAGCTTCGGCGTCAATGCCAACACCTGGACGGTGCAGGTTGCGCATGAGGCGCAGGCCGCTGCCGACCGCGACAAGCGCATCGCCAAGTTCATCCTGCTCGACGCCGGCTTCGACCAGAAGAAGCAGGTCGCCGACATCGAAGACCTGATCGCCCAGAAGGTGGACGCGATCATCGTCCAGCCGGTGACGTCCACCTCCGCCAATGCCAGCATCGAAAAGGCCGTCGCGGCGGGCATCCCGGTCGTGCTGCACACCGGCCGCATCGAATCCGACGCCTACACGACGGAGATCCAGGGCGGCGCCGAGCATTTCGGCAAGGTCATGGGCGACTTCCTCGTCAAAGAGCTGGGCGGCAAGGGCAACATCTGGGTGCTGCGCGGCCTTGCCGGTCATCCGGAGGATACCAACCGCTACAACGGCCTCAAGCAGGCGCTCGAAGGCAGCGAGATCAAGATCGCCGCCGAGGAGCATGGCGACTGGCAGTACGACAAGGCCAAGAAGGTCTGTGAGACGCTTTACCTAAACGATCCGAGTGTCGACGGCATCTGGTCGTCTGGCGCGGACATGACGCGCGCCTGCGTCGACGTCTTCAAGCAGTTCGGCGCGCCGATCCCGCCGATCACCGGCGAGGGTAACAACGGCTTCTTTGGCCAGTGGATCGCCGACGGCTTCAAGTCGGTCTCGTCCGAATACAGTCCCGCCCAGGGCGCGGCCGGCATCCGCGCCGCCGTCGCCCTGCTCGAGGGCAAGGCACTGCATAAGCACTACGACTACAACCCGCCGGGTTGGGACATTGACAAGGCCAAGAAATACTACCGCGACGACCTGTCGGCCAATGTCTGGTGGCCATCGGAACTGTCTGAGGAACAGCTCAAGCAGTTCTACGCCAAGCAGTAGTCGGACGGGCCGGGCGGCGGGTCGATGCCTGCCGCCCGCAATTCGGATGGGAAAATCTATGTCGCATCTCATTGAAATGGCCGGCATCTCCAAGGCGTTCGGCGGCAGCGTCGCGGTGCGCGACGTGTCGCTCGCGCTGGCGCCGGGAAGCGTGCATGCCCTGATGGGCGAGAACGGCGCGGGCAAGTCGACGCTGATGAAGATCCTCGCGGGCGTGCACCGGCCCGACGGCGGCGAAATCCGCAAGGCCGGGCGCACTGTCGGCTTCGCCAATCCGCGCGCGGCGCTGGAAGCCGGCATATCGACGGTCTTCCAGGAACTCTCCCTCCTGCCCAACATGACCATCGCGGAGAACATGTTCCTCGGCCGCGAGCCTGCCGGGCGCCTCGGCGGCATCGACCGACGACGCATGTGTGAGGAGACGAGGGGCGCGCTCGCCCGTCTCGGCCTGACACTCGATCCCGACATGCTAGTCTCCGAGCTGTCTATCGCCGAGCGCCAGTTCGTCGAGATCGCCCACGGCATTGATGCGGACGCCGACGTCTTCATCCTCGACGAGCCGACCGCGGCATTGAACGCCGCTGACGTCGAGATCCTCAACCGGCATATCCGCGCGTTGCGCGAGGCCGGCAAGGCCATAGTCTACATCTCCCACCGCATGGACGAGATATTCGCCATCTGCGACGTGGTGACGGTGCTGAAGGACGGCAGGCTCGTCGGCACACGGCCACTTTCTGAGATGACGCCGGCCTCGCTGATCGCCATGATGGTCGGCCGCGAGCTGGAAGACCTCTTTCCCGAGCGCGGCGAGGGACAGGGGGAAGCGGCGCTCTCGGTGTCGGGCCTCAAGCTGGAGGCGGATTCCCAACCTTTCTCCTTCACGGTGAAGAGGGGCGAGATCGTCGGTTTCGCCGGGCTGGAGGGGCAGGGCCAGCAGAAGGCGCTACGCGCGCTGGTCGGCCAGTTCGCCCCTGTCGAGGGCACGGCCTCGCGCCGCGGCAGGACCATCCGGCTTCCCTTGGCCAAGGAGAGCGGTGTGCGGCGCTGGCAGGCGCTTGGCGGCGCCTTCGTGCCGGAGGACCGCAAGGACGAGGGCCTTTTCCTCGGCCATTCCGTTGGACAGAACATTGTTGCAGCCCTGTACGCCGGCCGGCCCGCGCTGGCGGCGGCGAAACGCTACAGCGCGCTCGTCGCCGAGACAATGCGCCGGCTGAACGTCAAGGCGGCGGGGCCGTTCGCAGTCGTCGGCGCGCTCTCGGGCGGCAACCAGCAGAAGGTACTGCTCGGCCGCTACCTTGCCACCGACGCCGACCTTCTCCTCGTCGAGGAGCCGACGCGCGGCGTCGATGTCGGCGCCAAGGCCGAGATCTACCGGATACTGCGCGACTTCGCCAAGGTAGGTGGCGCCGTGCTGGTGCTGTCGCGCGAGACGGTCGAGCTGATCGGACTGTGCGACCGGCTCTACGTGATCCACGGCGACACCGTCGTTTCGGAAATGCCGGCGCGCGACGCCACCGAGCACGGCATTCTCGACGCGGCCCTCAGCGCATGACGGACTGGAACGCCCGATGACACCTTTCTCCTTTTCTCTCGCAAGGCTACTCACCGGCCGCGGCAGCCGGCAGGGCCTCTGGCTTTTGCCGCTCCTTATCGCGCTCGCGATGACGGTGTGGCTGGCCGCCAGCACCGCCCAGTTCGGCCAGTGGAGCAACCTTGCCAATCTCGTCGCGCAGGGCATGCCGTTGCTCATCACGGCGGTCGGACAGACATTCGTCGTCCTCGTCGGCGGACTCGACCTGTCGATCGGCTCCGTCGTCAGCTTCACGACGGCGATCCTCGCGCTCGATCTGCCGGGCTACGTTACCGCGCCCGGCGTCTTCCTGCTCGCGGCCCTGATCGGCGCCACGAACGGCTGGTGCGTCACCAGGCTCAACGTGCATCCGATCGTCGCGACGCTCTCCATGCAGTATGTCGTGCTCGGTATCACCCGCGTGCTGCGTCCGGTCTCCGGCGGCACGGTGCCGGACGGGGTGCGCTGGCTGGTGGAAGGTGCGCTTTTCGGCCTGCCGCTACCGCTCTTCTGGGGCATCGTCACGCTACTTGCCGCTTGGAAGTTGCTCTACGGCTCGCGCTACGGCCTGCATCTCTTCGCCATCGGCGGCGGCGTCGCGTCCGGCTCGGACGATGCGGCGCGCAATTTCGGCATCCCGGCGAGCCGCAACATTCTGCTCGCGTATGTGATCTGCGCGCTCTTCGCCGCACTTGCTGGTGTGTTCCTGGCTGGCCGCATCGTCTCCGGTGATCCGAATGTCGGCCTCCTGATGGAGCTCGACGCTATCACCGCCGTCGCCATCGGCGGCACGCAGCTTTCCGGCGGCGTCGGCAGCTTGCACGGCACGGTGATCGGCGTCGCGGTGCTGGCGCTGTTGTCCAACGGCATGAACCTGCTCAACGTCACGCCATTCGTGCAGACGGCGATCAAGGGCATCCTGCTCATGGCCGTCGTCGCGCTCCAGTCGCGCAAGAAGATCGGACTCTGACCATGTCGGCTCTCGTCAATTCGCCCCTCTTCCGGCGTATCTCCCGGCTTCCGCCGTCCTACTACCTCCTCGTCGTGCTGCTGGCGATCCTCTTCCTCGTGCGCCCGCAGATGCTGAACGCCAACGTGCTCGGCGTCTTCGTGCGCCAGGTCGTACCGCTCGGCATCCTCGTGCTCGGTCAGTTGCTGGTGATGCGGGTGAAATCGATCGACCTGTCGGGCGGCGGGGTCATCCTGCTCATCAACTATTGCATTTCGTCCGGCGTGTTCCCCGGCGCCTCGCTCGGCTTCTACATCGTCATGGCGCTGGCGATCGGCTTTGCCATCGGGTTCTTCAACGGCGTGATGGTAGCCAAGCGCCGAGTCTCCGCCGTCATCGTCACGCTGGCGCTATCCATCGTGCTCATCGGCTTCGTGCAGTATTTGTCGAGCGGCAAGCCGCCGGGCGACGTGCCGAAGATCTTCGCCGATCTCTTCAACACCCGCTTCATCGGCGTGCCGAGCCCCGTCCTCTTCTGGATCGCGCTCACCGCACTCATGGCGCTGCTGCTGTCGCAGACCGTCTTCGGCCGCTTTATCGCCGCAGTCGGGGAGAGCATGCCGGCCGCGCACTTCTCCGGCGTGCCGGTGGAGCGCACGGTCATCCTCGCCCACACGCTGGCGGGGCTGATGGCGGCCGTGGCCGCGCTCGTTCAAACCGCGTCCATTGCCGTCGGCAGTGTGCGCGTCGGGCTCGACCTGCCGATCCTGTCTGTCGCCGCCACCATTCTCGGCGGCGTCGTCTTCGGGCGGGGCGAGGGGGGTGTCTGGGGGCCGTTCTTTGGGGTGCTCTGCTTCGCCTTCCTCTTCGTCGTGATGACGATGTTCGGCGTCGGCGATGCGGGAAAGCTCGTCGCCCAGGGCCTGATCATCCTGTTCGCGGCCATCTTCTACGGCCTTCGCGCCGGCAAGTGAAAACCAAAGCCATTCAAGGAGGACATCAATGGCCGAAAAGCGCTCAATCTTATGTTTCGGGGATTCCCTGACTTGGGGCTGGATCCCGGTGAAAGAAGCCGCGCCCACGCTGCGCTACCCCTACGAGCAGCGCTGGACTGGCGCCATGGCCGCGCGGCTCGGCGCGGGCTACCATGTCGTCGAGGAGGGCCTCAGCGCCCGCACCACCAGCCTCGATGATCCGAACGACCCGCGGCTGAACGGCAGCGCCTACCTGCCCGCAGCGCTCGCCAGCCACCTGCCGCTCGACCTCGTCATCCTCATGCTCGGCACCAACGACACGAAGTCCTATTTCCGCAGGACGCCCTACGAGATCGCCAACGGCATGGGTAAGCTGGTCGGCCAGGTGCTCACCTCGGCCGGCGGCGTCGGCACGCCTTATCCGGCGCCGAAGGTGCTGGTCGTCGCCCCGCCGCCGCTCGCCCCGATGCCCGACCCGTGGTTCGAGGGCATGTTCGGCGGCGGCTACGAAAAGTCGAAGCAGCTCGCCGGTTTCTACAAGGCGCTCGCCGATTTCATGAAGGTCGAGTTCCTCGCCGCCGGCGACCATGTGACCACCGACGGCATCGACGGCATCCATTTCTCCGCCGAGACCAACGTCAAGCTCGGACATGCCATCGCCGACAAGGTCGCGGCACTGTTCTGAGCAAAGCCACTCCGGCGCCTCCCTTGCCGGAGTGGCTCCCCATGTGCGATTTGAAAGCGGCCGTTCAGATCAATTTCCGTCAACGCCGACTGAAATGAATGCGGGTCCCATTCCAGCGGGACTGATAAGAGGGTAACCTTCCAACGAGCGATTCTGGCACATCAAAGCCAACGCGAGAGGCGCTTTTCCACGCCAAGTGGGACATATGCGATCTGCGCATAATGGGGAGTGCGATCGACGTCGAGAAAGGCAGGAACGCCTGATAGGCTCTCGCGGCCGATACACTCTACCTCAATCTAGCGAGAATGAAGTCGGTTGTCGGCCTCAACTTAACAGTTTGCCGATCTGAAGCTTGCACGTTTCGGAAATCAACCGCTGATTCAATGTGGCAATGATGGGGTTGTGGGTTCACATCCTTTCAAGAGCAAATCAGTCAAAATTCCTGACGACATCTCGTACAAATGTTGGGTTCGCGGCGATAAAGTCGTCGAAATGTTCCACGATGAATCCAAGGTGTTCATTCATGGCGGCTTCTGCGCCGTCTGGATTTCCCGCGCTGATGCCGTCCAGAATTGCCTTGTGCTGCTTCAGCAGGGTCGGAATATGACCCGGTCTTAGCGTCAGCTTTCTTGCACGATCCATATGAATCTTGATGTCGCTGATCAAAGGCCAGATATTTGGGCGTCCGGCGGCGGCGGCGATCGCCTCGTGCATCTCCTCATCCAATTTGAACAAGGCATCGAAATCTCCGCGCGAGGCAACGCGCTCCTGGGCTGCCAGATTCTCAAGAAGCAGGATGACGTCATGCTCGGTGCGCTTCTGGCTTGCCAGCCGCACCAGCGCGCATTCCAGCGATGCCCGTGCAAACTGCGCGTCCATGACGAGTTCACGCCGGATCGGCGACACGAAGGTCCCCTGTTGAGGGACGACATCTACCAGGCCTTCGTTCTCGAGCCGCTTGAACGCTTCCCGCACCGGCGTGCGGCTTAGCCCGAATTCCGCGGCGAGGCGCTGTTCGGAGAGAACTTCTCCCGGTGCCAACGTCAGGTCGAGTATGCGACGCTTGATCGAGGCATAGGCCTTTCCGGCGATCGGCTCCCGCGAAGAGTTGTTCTTGAAAGCCATGAGTTTCCTGTTCCCCGATATTTTCTCGATATCTCAGCCTAATATACTCAGTGGCCGGTACGTACACAAGTCGGTCTAGGCTACTTGTATACTAGTGCTCCATATGTTAACACACTGCTGTCAAGGAGGATCAAATGCGGGAATTTCAAGGAAAAGTGGCTTTCGTGATGGGCGGAACGACCGGGATCGGCCGGGCGGTAGCCAATCTGCTGCACGCCCGCGGCGCGGCTGTTTCGATTTTTGGTGCCGCACGATCCGCAGATGGCGTAGATGCCAAACTCGATGTGCTTGCGGCCGGCATGGCTGCTTTCATGGGGGATGGATCGGTCGGCAAGGATGTCGCCGCAGCGCTGGCGCGCACGGCTGAACAATTCGGCGGCATCGACGTGCTGATCTGCTCGGCAGCCATTCATCCCTACGGTACCGCGGAAACGACGGACGAGCCGACCTGGGACCGCGTCATGGCCGTCAACGTAAAGAGCGCTTACCTCGTCGCCCATCACGGCATCGACTATCTGCGCCGGCGCGGCGGCGGAGCCATCGTCAATGTCGCTTCCAATCAGGGCTCGTCCACCGTGCCGAATCTTGCGGCCTATGCCACCAGCAAGGGCGCGCTCCTCGCTTTCACCCGCTCGCTCGCGATGGACTACGGGCCGGAAAACATCCGCGCCAATACGGTTAGTCCCGGCCCGATCGATACGCCGCTGCTGCGCGTGGCTGCTGAAAAGTTCGGCGGCGGCGCCAGTCTCGACGCCGTCTATGCCGAGTGGGGCCAGAAGGTGCCGGTCCGTCGCATCGGTCAGGCTTCGGAGATGGCCGAGGTCATCGCGTTTCTCGCCAGCGACCGCGCCAGCTACGTGACCGGCGCCGACTTCGTCGCCGATGGCGGCCTTCTCGCCAAGCTCGGATTCTGAGGAGAGGCCGATGACCGATTTGCCGAATTTCCGCTCCCGCGCCTTCCTGCTCGAGCATCTGCAGAAGACCATGGACTTCTACCATCCGCGCGGCCTCGATCCGGCCGGCGGTTTCTTCACGACATTCGGCGCCGACGGCACAGTGCTCGACCGCCACGCGCGCTCGCTCGTGCATACCTGCCGCTTCCTCTTCAACGAGGTGAACGCCTATCTGGAATTCGGCCGCGCCGATTATCGCGATGGCGCGCGCCATGCGCTCGACTTCCTGGTTTCGCAGCACCGGGTGCCGGCAACGAGGGGCTATCGCTGGACCTTCCGCTTCGAGGGCGGCCGGCGCAGCGAGGAAGATGCGTCCAACATCACCTACGGGCTTTCCTTCGTCATCCTCGCCCATGCGATGGCGATCAAGGCCGGCTTTCCCGAGGCGAAATCCTGGCTCTCGGAGATCGTCGAGACCATGGAGACGCATCTCTTCGACGCCGGAAACCGCCTTTACGCCGACCAGGCCGACGCGACCTTCAGCGGCATTGCATCCTATCGCGGCCAGAACGCCAACATGCATGCCTGCGAGGCGATGATCGCGGCCTATGAGGCGACGGGCGAGCACTGGTACATCGACCGCGCCGAGACGATCGCCGCCGCCGTTTCCCTCCGCCTTGCCGGCCTTTCCCCGCTCGACCAGGTCTGGGAACACTACCGCGCCGACTGGTCGATCGACCTCGACTATAACAAGGATGACCACAGCGACGGCTACCGGCCCTGGGGTTTCCTCGCAGGACACCAGACGGAATGGGCGAAGCTCCTGCTGATGCTCGACCGGTACAGGCCGATGGACTGGCACCTGCCGCGCGCCCGCTCGCTCTTCGACAGGGCGATGGCGCTCTCCTGGGACGGCGAGCGGGGCGGCATGTTCTATTCCTATGGCCCCGACAAGGCGCTCTACGACCGTTCCAAGCAGCAATGGGTGCACGCCGAGACGATCGCGGCGGCGGCGCATCTTGCGGTGCGGACGGGCGAGGGGACGTATTGGGACTGGTACGAGCGGCTGTGGCGCTACGCCTGGAACCACCTCGTCGACCACCGCCATGGCGGCTGGTACCGGGCGCTCAACGAAGACAATTCCATCGCCAGCGCAGTGCGCGGCAATCCGGAGCCCGACTATCACAATATGGGCGCCTGCGTCGAAATCCTGAAACTGATCAAAGAGTAACCGCGCCATGAAGATCGCGAAAATCACACCCTATGTGTGCTACAGCCCGATTTCGGACCTCGTCTTCGTCAAGGTGGAGACGGACGAACCCGGACTCTTCGGCTGGGGAGAATGCTCCCTGCCGACTAAGCCGCACGGCGTCGCCGGCGCGGTACGCGATCTGGAAAAACTGGTCGTCGGCGCCGATCCCGAAAGGATCGAGTGGATCTGGCAACGCATGTATCGCCATGCCTATTGGCGCGGCGGGCCGATCCAGACATCGGCGCTGTCGGGCATCGACACGGCGCTCTGGGACATCAAGGGCAAGGCTGCGGGCAAGAGCGTCGCGGCGCTCCTCGGCGGGCCGGTGCGCGATCGCGTCAAGGCCTATGCCAATCTCGGCCTTTCGCTGGACCCCGGCGAGTTCCGCGAACGCGTCGCGGTGGCGCTCGACATGGGCTTCAAGGCGGTCAAGGTCTATCCGCTTCCCGCGGTGGCGATGACCGAAGGCCGGGCATCGATCCGGCAGATCGTCGCCTGCTGTGAGGCGGTGCGCGACGCACTCGGCAGCGATCTCGACTATGCAATCGACATGCACGGCCGCTCCAGCGCATCGCTCGCCGTCGTGATCGAGGACGCCGTCCGGCACACCGCGCCGCTCTGGATCGAGGAGCCGGTGCCGGCCGAATCCAATGCAGCGCTCGAACGCGTGGCGCAGCAATCGAAGACGCCGATCGCCGTCGGCGAACGGCTTTTCACGCGCTGGGCATTCCGCGAGGTGCTGGAGAACGAATGGGCCGGCATCATCCAGCCCGACGTCGCCAATGCCGGCGGCATCAGCGAGATGGTGCGGCTCGCGGCCCTGGCGGAAATGTATGGCGTGAACTTCGCGCCGCACAATCCCAACGGGCCGGTGCAGGCGGCGGCGAGCCTCAATCTGGCGGCCTATGCGCAGAACTTCTCCATGCTGGAGACCCGCCACACCAACGTGGAATGGACCGCGCAGCTCAGCAGCTACGTGCCGCGGGTCGATGCGGACGGCTATCTCGCGCTGCCGGCGGGACCGGGGCTCGGTGTGGACATCGACGAGACGTTCCTGGTGAGCCAGACCGAAGGCCAGTGGATCCCGGAATCTTTCCGCGCCGATGGCAGCATCGCGGATTGGTAAGAACAGATTGGAGGAAGACCGTGTCAGGAGCACCGCTTCTTGAAGCACGCAATATCGTCAAACGTTTCGGTGGCATCGAGGCCCTGAGGGGCGCGAGCTTCTCCATCGCCCGCGGCGAGGTCGTCGCCCTCATGGGCGACAATGGCGCGGGCAAGTCGACGCTCGTCAAGACCATGTGCGGCGTGCATCGCCCGGACGAGGGGGAACTGCTCTTCGAGGGCAGGCCGATACGCTTCGATTCACCCAAGGCGGCACAGGCCGTCGGCATGGAGATCGTCTACCAGGACCTCGCCATGGCGCCGGACCTCGATGCCTCCGCGAACATGTTTCTCGGCCGCGAGCTGAAACGCGAAGGTTTTGCCGGCCGCCTCGGTTTCCTCGACAAGAGGACGATGCGCGAGCGCACGCGCGATGCGCTCGCCTCCATGCAGGTGCAGCTCAAGAGCATCGACGCGCCGATCGCCACACTGTCCGGCGGCCAGCGACAGAGCATCGCCGTCGTGCGGGCCGTCACCTGGGCCGACAAACTCGTCATCATGGATGAGCCGACCGCGGCCCTCGGCGTGGCGCAGACGCGGGCCGTACTGGAGCTCATCGGCCGGGTGAAGGCCTCGGGCCGTGCCGTCATCATCATCAGCCATAACGTCCCGGACGTGATGGCGGTCGCCGATCGCGTCGAGGTCTTCCGGCTCGGCCGCCGCACGGCGCGCTTTTCGCGCGACCGCATGACCACCGAAAACATCGTCGGCGCGATCACGGGCGCCATCTCCACCGAGGAGCCCAAGCAATGACGACGCAGACTGCAACGCCTCTTTCGTCCCTCGGCGGTTTCCTGACCGGCGCCGGGCGCATCCTCGTCATCCTGCTGATCATCCTCGTCGCCTTCTCGGTGCTGCGCTTCGACAGCTTCGTTTCCGGCGCGAACATCCGCAACATCGGCATGGCCGCCTCGATCCTTCTGGTGATGGCGGTAGGCGCGACCTTCGTCATCGCCACCGGCGGCGTGGACCTTTCCGTCGGCGCCGTGCTCGTCTTTTCCGGCGTCATAGCCGCGAAGGTCATGGCCGCGATGGGAGCGGAAGGATGGGGAGCATCCCTCGTCGGCATTCTGGCCGCCTGCCTTGCAGGCACCGCCTGGGGCGTGCTGAATGGCCTGCTCGTCGCCAAGGCGAAGATCCCGGCCCTTGTCGCCACGCTCGGCACGATGGGAGCCGCGCAAGGGCTGAGCTGGATCATTGCCGGCGAGGACCTGAAGGACGTGCCGATGGAACTCGGCGACACCGTCGGCGTTGGCGATTTCCTCGGGGTCCCGATGCTGGTGCTCATCGCCGCGCTGGTGACCGTTGTCGGCGGCGTCTGGCTGCGCTCGACCCGTTTCGGCCGGCACACGCTCGCCATCGGCTCCAACGTCACCGCCTCGCGCGAGATGGGCATTCCGATCGCCCGCCACCTCATCTCGGTCTATGCGCTGGCTGGTTTCCTCGCCGGGCTGGCGGGCATCCTCTCGCTGGCGCGCTACGGCTCCACCACCATTTCCGGCCATGCGACGGATAATCTCAGCGTCATCGCGGCCGTCGTCATCGGTGGCACCAGCCTGTTCGGCGGCCGTGCCAGCGTCTTCCTTACGGCGGTCGGCGTGCTCATTCCGGCGAGCCTCGAAAACGGACTTATCATGGTGGGCCTCAACACCTTCTGGCGCGACGTCATGGTCGGCGTCGTCCTGATCGTCGCGGTTTACCTCGATCAGATGGGGCGCAGCCAAAGGCGCTGACCATTCTCGGCAATTGCGTCTGCCCGGAATGGGCCGGGCAGCGCGAAACTCAAATGGGAGAGAGAGTATGAAACTGACATATCGACTGCTGTCCGGCGCAACCCTGGTCATAGGCCTTGCCGCGGCTTCGGCCGCGCACGCCGAATACAAGCTCGCCTTCATTCCGGGCGTCGGCGGCGATGCCTATTACGGCTCCGTCCAATGCGGCATCGAGGCGGCAGCCAAGGCGCGGGGTGCAGCCGTCGACACGCAGGCGCCGAAATCCTTCGACCCTGCGGCGCAGATCCCGATCCTGGAAGCGATGATCGCCAAGAAACCGGACGCGATCGTGATCGCACCCACCGACAGCAAGGCGCTGTTCACCCCCCTGAAGAAGGCGGCGGACCAGGGCATCAAGGTGGTTCTCGTGGATACGACTCTGGAAGACCCGTCGATTGCCGTCTCCGAGGTCTCCTCGGACAATGTCGAGGCGGGCAAGGTCGCGGCCGCCGAACTGGCGAAGGTTCTCGGCGACAAGAAGGGCTCGGTGCTGACCGTAAACCTCAGCCCGGGCGTGACGACGACCGATGACCGCGAGAAGGGGTTCGCGGAGGCGATCAAGGCGGCGGGGCAGAATTACTTGCCGCAACAGTTCTCCAACAACTCGGTGCAGAAGGCCGACCAGATCGTCTCGGCGACGCTCCTGTCCAATCCGGATCTCGCCGGTATCTTCTCGACCGCGGCCTTCAACACGGAAGGCGCCGTTGCCGCCCTGCGTGCGGCTGGCCGCAGCAAGGACGTGATGATCGTCGGCTTCAATGCCAACCCGCCGGGCATCGACCAGCTCAAGAAGGGCCAGGTCTTCGCGCAGGTTGTGCTCAAGCCCTATGACGAGGGCAAGTTCGCAGGCGAGCAGGCGCTGAACGCGCTGGAAGGCAAGCCGGTCGAGAAGCAGATTCTGACCGGTTCGGTTGTCGCTACGAAGGACAATCTCGAATCTCCTGAAGTGTCGAAGTACCTCTACAGCTTCACCTGCCCGGCAGAGTGATGTTGCTGCATTGCCGGTGCATCCGTGCATCGGCAATGCCTCCAACAGCTTGGATTCCACGCACCCGTTCCCCGCCAGTGTCAAGTCGATTGAACGAGAGGCTTCCTG
>NZ_JBVAPC010000015.1:0-48286 GCF_055330205.1 Shinella sp. R2-11
CCCTGCCTCAAGCGCGCGCTCGATCCCCTCGAACTGGCCCTTGAGGCGACGAACGCGGGCGATCAGCTTCTCTTTGTCGCGGATGGTGTGGGACACGGTGATGGCTACCTTCAGCTTCATATAATATAGGGGACTATACTATATGAAGCGAGACATGTGAAGCCGTGGAATGGATCGAAGACCGGGGCGAATGGGCGTCCGGCGGCGACAGCACAACAGGCCCCGATTTTGAATCGACAGTTGAAGGCTATGACAGCCGTGAGCCGCGCGCATTCCGTAAATGCGGTCGATGTGTTGCGCCGATTTTTGGAGAAAGACGTCGAGAAGAAGATGGACGAATGGTGAGTCCTGTGGCGTATTGCCGGAAATAGAGTCCGGCTCGATGGCGGGAGAATACAGAATTGGCGGTTGACCAGTTCATCACGTTTGGTGCTGGTTTATGGATGTCGGCGGTAGGTTTTGGCTATCTCGACGTTCCCGGCCACCCCCGTGCACACCCCCAGTCGTGGGTACGGCAGCTCACGCGACATTTCCGATGGATGGGGCCGCTTTTGGTGGCTCTTTCCGTCGTCCTGATGTTTAAGCCGACGCCTTGAGTAAGGCAGACACTCAGGAAGACGTTAGCTGGCTGGGGGCATGGCCGATCTCGGGGCAGTCACATTCTGCGCCGGCCATACATGTCCTCGCCGGTCAGCTTGTTTGCCTCGATGAGAATTGCTTCCAACGCTTCATATTCAGGCCCGCTATCCGCTTTCCGGAGGGCCAGATCGATGCACGCCGATCGCAGCCTGGCTGTCATGCGCAAGAGGGCCTGAAAGGCCTCCGGTTCCAGCCGGCCGGTCAGCGATGCGGCTATCCCAAGGTCGACCACACGCCGATAGTCGCCCGCCTGGATCAGGTCGTTCATCTGTTCGGCCAAGGTCATTGTACGCCGATCCCATTACGGTTCGTCCGGTCGCCTGCATCACGCAAAATCGCTACCGGCGTCCCTCGTCGATGTAGCGCGTCGCAATCTCGCGGGATCGGACGACGATCCATCGATCGGCATCGGCTTGCCCGCCCGCAGCCGCCCGCTTCAGATATTCGGGTTTGAGCTTGCCGACTTCGACGCCGATGGCTGCTCCGGCCGTGCGTGCCCAAGTTGTAGCATTGGCATCGCCCTCAGCCGATTTACGCCGCGCGATTTCCTGATCCAATATGGCATATACCGCATCCTCGGCCTGTTTCATTGTCGGCTCCGGCACGGTTCCTGACGAGAGGCTGGATGATTGCGTCGTGTTTCGGGAAGGGTGATCTCTCCGACGCTCGCCCTGCTTTGCCAGGCGATCGGTCTGGATCGAGGACATCACCCCCATCCCGTAAATATTCCCGGAGTTCCAGTTCATCGTCATGCCCAGGCTGTCCTGAGCATAGGCGGGAGCCGCAGTAACCGCAAGAAAAAGGCCAAATCTGACCATGGGGTTGAAGCGCATATCGGCCTGTTTTTGCTGTGCTCGGGATAGACGATCCCGAGATCATCTCCGCGCCGATTCTAGCGTGCGCGGCCCCGTTCGCCATGATGTACAGATGTACGGGGCGAGCGGATATCCTAAAGCTGCTATCCAGTATGCTTCCCTTCGTCGTGACCGATGAAGGAAAACGCTGGCCAGAGGGTAATCGAGGACGGCAGCTCCGATATGGTGAGATCAGTCGCGCGAAGAAGCCTTGCAAAATCGTCGTGTCTCGTCTTGCTGACGCTTGCGGGTTGCGCGGGACCGTTGCCGCCAAAGCAGAAGATTCAGCCGTTTCCGGGCGCCGATCCGGCCGTCAGTATTGCGCCGGTTGCCTGCAATCTGCTGATCGACAATGCCGAATTCGACTACCGCGCGCGTGTCCGCAGCCTGTTCCAGTCCTTTCAGGATCGTCTCTACGGCATCCCGCCAGACGCAGACTGGGGGCGGATCGAGGCGCATTTCCAAAAGCAGCTGACCGGGAGGTGGAAGGTCGTCGATAGCTCGCCGGAGCTCGAAAGGGCGTTTCGGTCGGTGACTTGGCGCAGCGACGGATGGCCGGCGCGCTATCTGTCGGTCGCGCTCCTGACCCGAAGAGGATGCCTTGCGGACCTGCCGTTCAAGCTCCTGATCGTCTCCATTCCCAGAGGCGGCCAATCCTTGGACTAGGCTGGCGTAGCGAGACGGTCATGAGCGAAACGAGATCGGCGAAGTCCGGGCGGGAGGCCGGCGGCATGCGGTTGCTCCTCATTGTCGCATTCCTGCCCATGCTTGCGGGGTGCTCGGATGCATGCCGTAACACCCTGGTCTCGCGCAGCGAAGCCCCCGACGGCAAGCACAGCGCCGTTTTGTTCCAACGGGATTGCGGAGCGACCACCGGCTTCTCGACGCAGATGTCCATCGTTGCCCGCGGCGAAGAGCCGTCCGGCGCAGGCAACGCCTTCCGCGCCGACGACGATCATGGGGCGGCGTCCGCAGGGCCATGGGGCGGGCCCTGGGTCGAAGTGAACTGGCTGGCCGTCGATCGTCTTCTCGTCAGCTACGCTGCAAGATCGCGCATATTCAAACAGGCTGACCATGTGGACGGTGTCCATGTGACCTACCGGGCGGCCGCCCGCTAAACGACCGACGGCATGATGTCCGATCGTGAGAACCTGGAAGGATGGATATGACGCCCGGCCACGCTCATCGAAACGCCTCGGGTTGCTTCTTGCCGCCGTGTTGATCGCTCTCGCTTGAGCAGCTGGCTGGCATTGGTTTCAGTCGGTGCCGATCGGGACGGGCGAGATGCGCCCGTCGCCGGACGGCAACTATACCGCTGCGATTATGGACAATTTCGCCGAGGACTTCTGGACCGGGCGCTCGCGCCGCTGGTTCACCATTCGCGTCGAGGGGCCGGATATCGCGTATGAATACAAGGGTTCTCCGCTTCCCGGGCCGTATTTCGGATCGCGCTCGTCAGTCAGCGTGATCCGCTGGAGTCCGGACTCGTCCCTGGTCCGCTTCGTTTTCCCTGCCGCCGGGATCCGCTTCGAGACGCGCTTGCCCGGATGACAGGCCCCTCACGGCTCGATCTCCGGTGGGGTCCGGACGCGCCGAACGACACCATAGGCATTCCCCGTCCAGCGCCAGATCGTGGCCTGCGCCACGGGGCCTTGTGCAGCATTGCGCTCGATCAGGGCGCCGGTGACGATGTCGGGCAGGGTCGTGCCACCGGGCATGATGGCGAGCCTCTCCGCGCATTCGTTCAGCAGCGCGTTTGCCTCGCGGTCCGAAAGGCGTCGATCGTCCTTGCCGGCAGGCCCGTAGACCGCGAATTCATAAGAGCCGCAGGTGCCGCCGGACGGGAAGCGGATGATGAGCATATCCCGCCCGCGGCCGATCGGGACGAGGGTCGCCTCGAACGCACCGTCTCCGGGGCATTGCGGGCCGGGACAAAGGCCCGAGCCGGCAGCGCGCACCAGCAGACGGTCGCGCTCGGCAAGCATATCCGCTTTTGCGAAGATCGGCTCGATCTTCCGGGCGCGGGCCTCCGCGGCGGATACCGTGGCGGCGTACAGGCTTATGAGGCCGATGGTAAGAAGGCGGACTGGACACCGCATGGCGCTCTACTTTGCCTGTTTCAGCGCTTCGCGCAGTCCGTTCAGATAGTCAGTCCGGGTTTTCTCCGCGATCGTCTCCCATTGCCCTTCGGGCAGGCTGAGGGGCGTGCCGGGAGATGCCTTCCCCATCGCTGAGGTCGTCGCGCCCATGCCGCTCAGATTGATCCAGCGATGATCGTAGTTATGCGGCGTGTCGCGGTCCCATTTGATGACCTTCTCGACCAGCGCGGCGAGCTTATCGGGATTTTTGAACGTGTACTGGTTGATCGGTGTTCCGTATCGGTCGTTCAGCACAGAAACTGCCGAGCGGGCGCTGACATCAGCGCAACGATTGGCATCGAAACGCGCGCGCAACTGGCCGGCATAGAACCAGAAGGCGGCCTCGTCCTTGAGCCCGGATGCGAACAGCAATGAAGACAGCACGTAGAATACGGGTGGAGCATAATTCTGCGGGGAGGCGATGACGGCGCGTGCGGTTCGTATGCGCTCCTCCTCTGTGCCCTGGGTGAGTTGCTTCATGGTCTGTACGGCCAGACTTGTATCGATGCTGGCATATTCACCCTGCGGCTTGAGCGTGATTGTGTCCGCGTGGCCGGTGGCGATGCCGCCAAGCGCAAGCAGGATCGACAAGACGGCTTTTGACGCAAGCCCGGAAAGACTATGTCGAAGAAGGCGGGCAGCAGTCGACATGGTAGGACTCCCGAACGGATAGGCGGTCGAAAGGCTATCAACTCCGCGGTATCGCCGCCAGCGATCGACGGAGGCGTTGCCTGACAAATTCGATTCAGTCGCCAGCGCATCATAGGTTTCGCGCGTCGATCTTCGATACCTGTACATGTGTACGCTATGTCATGACGGCACTGCTGCTCTATGTTCGGACGGACAAAAAGTGTCCGGCGAGGGCTGGAGAGGCGATGAAACTCCGTACGGCGGCAACATTCGCAATGATTGTATCTGGTCTTGGGCTTTCCGTTCCGGCGTACGCTCAATACGTCATGGATTGGAACGCCGGCAATGCCCTCATCATGTCGTCGATCCAGAATGACAGCCTTAACCGGGAACGTGCCCGTGCCGACGCGGAGCGAGGGCAAGGTAAGCAGCCGGACCGACGATCGGTTCCCGTTCAGACCCGCGCGCGTTCGATCGTCGATCGGACGTTTGACGCCGCGATCGCTCCGCTGCATTCTGAATTCCGGCGCCGCACCACGACCGACGGCAAACCGGCGGCAGCGCAATGGCTCACTACGGCGGCAACGAGCCTGGGGACGGAGCTTGGCTCGATGGCGCAGGAATATCGACGCCGCGTGCGCAGCGACGGTGAGGCAAATGCAGACCAGTGGTATCTGGATCGCGCACGTTCGGTTGGCCAGCAATATGCGACGGATAGTGCGCATCGCTAGGATCGCGAGATGCGCCATCGGATCGACCGTTCTCGTCGTTTGATCTTCCGGCAGCAGTCGCGCATGAAGGGGAGCTTATGGGGCCGAGGCTTCGCGTCGGCGCAACCGCCATCCTGTGCGTCAATGTGCCGTGCCGGTCGTGTGATGGACGACCTTCCCGACGAGGTCGCGGACCTTCGAGGGATCGTTGGCGGCAATCGCCTTGGCGAGGTCTACGGCCTGCCGGTCGCTGAACAGTTTTCGGGATCGGAGGCGGCGTTCGCTGTGGGGATCGACAGGTGGACCGCCCGGCAAAAGACCGGGATCGCCACGATCACGGCGGATGCGGATATCATTCTCGACATGGGTTGGCCCCTGCCTCGTCCGATGCACGCGCGCTCAGTCGTCTGCGTCAAACTCGAATATCTCCGGAGGCGCGCCGTATTTTCCGTCCCATCCCGTCCAGGCGACATCGGTCACGCCGAGGCAGCTTTCGACGATCCTCCATGTGCCGGCATCCTGCTTCAGCAAGGTGCAGAAGACGCGGGATGCGACGCCCGCGCGCGCGGCATCCTCCAAGATGGTGCCGGTGAGATCGAGCGGATCGCCGTTTTCGTCGATCATGGTCGAGAACAGGAAAGCCCAGCCGTCCTTCCGGCGCAGGCTGGTGACCTTCAGCAACAACTTGCGGCCGACACGGCGCTCCGCCTCGGCGCGTGCGATGCCTATGATCGCCATCTGCGCCGGATCGGCGACCGTATAGGGCAACGCCGCGCCTCCATTGGCGAGAACGACGGCTCGTTGGCTGCCGGAGACCTTGCCGGAGCCGGAGGCGGCGTTCGCCTCCGAGGTTGATGGACAGGTCGCCCCGCAGACGATCAGCATCGTCGCTACCAGCGCGGGCATGAGGGATTTCCGCCGTGTTCTTCTGAAAATCGGGCCTATGGGCATGGCTCTACCACCCGGCTCAGGCCGCCCATGGTGATGTGAAGCCACTTACCCATGGTCGTGACCTCGATATGGGTTTGACGCGGCACCCCGTCGAGAGTGCATGCGAGATCCGAAGCATAACGGTCGGACATCCGTTTCCAGGCTACGATGCGGCAATCGAGATCGACGATCCTCACCCTGTCGCCGTCATGAAAGATGAAGGTACTACCGGACAGGCTGGAACAGTTTTCGGCCCAGATGCCGGCGAAAAGCTCACCTGTCGAAGCTGTCGTCGGCAACGCGCAGGCGGTCGCGAGCGCGGCGACGATTGCAAAGCTGCGCCAGCTTGCCGTTCGCTGCGGCTCCCCATTGGCCGGCGCGGCGTATCGGTCGACGCGGCCCGGTTCGAAGCCTATATCCTGGGCGCCTGTTCCCATGTCCTCGCCGATGACGCCGCCATCGCTCCTCCGGCAGACTACCGCATTCCAGCGATGATATCAGCCGGCAGGCGAGGAGCCACGACGTACGGATGTACGGGTTCAACACGAAACAGTGGGCGCTAGAATCGGCGGCCGGGATGAGGCGAGGCCGGATCATGGCCGAAAGCGATGCGTATTTGGGAGGGGCGGATGGTGGGCGATCGCGACTGGTTCATGCAAGGCTGCGACCGCTGCCGGCAGGGCATCCTGTCCGGGAAGGCCGACAACCCCGAACTCATTGTTACGAGCGTTCGCATGCATGCGCATCTTCGCCGCTGCCGGTTCTGTGCTGCCTGATGGGAGGATGGGGAACGCGAGGCGCATGTCGTCGAGGAGCGCGAAGCGCGCGCCCTGTTTCCGGAAGCATTCGATGGCTGAAATCCATGGTCGATAATTCGTCCTTCGTTGGATTCTCACGACATCGGCGCTTTGAGCAGGCCGTGCTTTTTGGCTGAAGCATTAGAAACGACGGGCAATGTGCTAGACTTCTTATTATCAGATGCTCTTTTCGAGGCGCCGATGAAGAATTCGTTCGATGCTTCCGCCGCCGCTTCCAACAGGAACGAAGGTTACGATACCGAGCGCTCGCAGGCGACCATCCGGGTCGTCATCGTGTTTCTCGGGATCGCCTACATGGCCCGCGAAGCGCTGAACAGGCACATACCCGACGCGTTTCGCTGGATCATCATCGGGCTGTGCCTCGTCATTGCCGTGACATCCGTTCTCATCCTCATCGCCGTGGTGGACAAGCCGGGCATCAGCCATCGCCGTCGCATCGTCGGCATGGCGCACGATTACACGGCGCTTGTCATCGCCATGGCGTTCGGCGGCGGGACATTGATGCCGCTTTATGCGCTGCTGTTATGGGTCACGCTCGGCAACGGATTTCGCTACGGGCCACGCTATCATCTGGCTGCGGTGGCCGCGGCTTTATGGTCCTTGCTCATCGTCGCGGCGATCAACCCGTACTGGCGCGCGCTTCCCTATATGACGCTGACGCTGTTCCTCACCATGGTTCTGGTGCCAGCCTATGCACATACGCTGCTGACCCGGCTGCACCGGGCGCGCGACGCCGCGCTCGAGGCGAACCTCGCCAAATCGCGTTTTCTCGCCCAGGCCAGCCACGACCTGCGCCAGCCGATTCATGCGATCAGTCTATTCACCGCCTGCCTCAGGGATACCGGCCTCGATAGCGAGCAGCGGCAGATGGTCGCCAATATCGACCGATCGCTGAACAGCGTGTCCCGGCTGTTCCGTTCGCTGCTGGATCTGTCGACTCTCGACAGCGGGCGCGTCAGCGTGAAAGTCAAGGTCGTGGCGCTGGACGTTGCATTTTTCTGAAGGGGTACGGGATCCGCCGCGCGCGGGTTTTCGCCGGCCCTTCGGCAACAGCAAAGGATGCAACTATGAGCTGGATTTATCTTGGGATCGCCGTGTTATTCGAAATCGCCGTTGCGGTCAGCGCGGGCAATGCCAGGGGCTTCACCAGGCTGTGGTGGACCGTCGCGACCCTCGTCAGCGGGGCGATCGCCACCTTCTTCCTCGGTCTGGCGCTGCTCACCTTCGACGTCGGTGTCGGCTATGCGATCTGGACGTCGGTATCGGGCGTCGGGATCGTCGTGCTGGGCGTCCTGTTCTTCGGCCAGAGCCTGAACTGGAAAAAGACCCTTGGAATGCTGCTGGTCATCGGCGGCGTCGTCGGTCTGCACCTGAGCGGCGCCGCGTGAACGCAGGGCGTCCGGTCCCGATCCCCAACATTCCCATGCAGACAAGAGGCAATCGAACATCATGGAAACGACAGGCAGAACACCCAGCAAGGGCAGTGCGTGGGGCATGCTGCTGCTCGCCGGCCTTTTCGAGATCGGCTATGCGCTCAGCGTGGGCGGCAGCCAGGCCTTCACGATACCGGGCTGGTCCATCGCCGCGGCGATATTCTTCCTTCTCACCCTCTATTTCCTCAGCGCAGCCCTCAGGACGATCGACGTGGGGATAGGCTATGCGGTCTGGGCCGGGATCGGCTCGGTCGGGGCGGCCGTGTTCGGGAGCGTCCTGCTCGATCAGCCCTTGACGCCGGTGCAGGCGCTCTGGCTGGCGGTCATCATCGCGGGTGTCGTCTGGCTGAAACTGGCCGACAGTCCAAGACTGGCGGCACGCGCCTGAACCTCACCGGGGCCGCCTTCGGGCCCGATCAGGCCTGAAGGTGGTCGTCCTCGCCGGAGGCGATCAAGAGATCCGCGAGCTGCTGCGCCGCCGGCCCCAGCGCCTCGTCCCGGCGGTGGGCGACATAGACGCTGGACGTAGTTTCTCCATTGCGTCCCATCGCGCTGACATTGAGTCGCACCAGCCTGCCCTGTTCCAGGTCCCTCTCGACGAGCCAGAGGGGCAGCCGCCCCCAGCCGGCACCGCCCAGAATGAGATTGTATTTGGTGTCCTGCGTGTTGACGCGGCAGGTCTGAGGCGAAACCACGCCGAATTCCCGGCCCTCGGATATGTGGGACGGGTCGGACAGGACGATCTGCAGGTGATCGGCAATATCCATGACTTCCAGCGAATGCTCCGTATGGTGTCCAGCCAGCGGATGCGTCGACGCCACCACGGTGACCTGGCTGATGGAGGTCAGGGGCTCGAACCTGATGCGCGGGTCGCGGAAATCTTCCCCGACCATGATGGTGAGCGTGCAGCGTTTTTTCCGTAGCGCATCAAGGGGGCCGCCCATCGGCTCGGCCCAGACCCGCATGGCAACGGAGGGGAAGTGGTGTCGCATCTGCGAAATCGCGCGGGCAACCGTCTGCGTGGGGTAGAGCGTGTCGACGGATATGCCGAGCTCCGTTTCAACGCCGTCCGCAAAGCCGCGGGCCTGCGCCCGCAGCACATCCACACGCAGAATGATGTCGCGCGCATTGCCGAGCAGCACATGGCCCTGCGGCGTCAGGACGGGCCGGTGTCCCGAGCGGTCGAACAGCGCGACGCCGAGCGTGGCCTCCAGATTGGCGATGGCGACGCTCACGCCCGACTGAACGCGCGACAGCTTCCTGGCGGCGGAACGGAAGCTGCCGCTATCGGCGATGGTGACGAAGGTGCGGATCTGATCCAGCGTCAGGGCATCCAGCATGATCACTCCTGATGATCGTTTTAATGCAATTTATATCACTTAAACGGCTCATGAATATGCGGCAACCTCCGCCTTGAACACAATCGATGCGAGGTGATGCGATGACGAAGGTGCTGGTTCTCTACTATTCTTCCTACGGACATATCGAGACGATGGCGCTGGCCGTGGCGGACGGCGTCCGTGCGGCGGGCGCCTCGGTGGCGATCAGGCGCGTGCCGGAGCTGGTACCCGAAGGGGTGGCCGCAAGCTCTGGTTACAAGGCCGATCAGGCCGCACCGGTTGCCGCCATCGACGAGCTTGCCGACCATGACGCCATCATCATCGGCACGCCCACGCGTTTCGGCAACATGGCGTCGCAGATGAAGAATTTCCTCGATCAGACCGGCGGGCTTTGGTTCGCGGACAGGCTCGTCGGCAAGGTGGGCGGCGTCTTCACCTCGACCGGCAGCCAGCATGGCGGGCAGGAAACGACGATACAATCCACGCAGACCGTGCTGTTCCATCTCGGCATGATCGTCGTCGGCCTGCCCTACAGCTTCAAGGGCCAGATGCGCATGGACGAGATCACCGGCTGCTCGCCCTATGGCGCCTCCACCCTGGCGGATGACGGAAAAGGCGGACATCGCGATCCCAGCGAGAACGAACTTGCGGGCGCACGCTTCCAGGGCCGGCATGTTGCCGAGATCGCTTGCGCGCTGGCTGCCGGCCGCGCGGCGAGGGGGGCGTGATGCACGCCGTTACGACGATGCGGACGTCTTCCGCCACGCGATGGCCTGCCGTGATCCTGATCGTCGGGGCCGGGATCGTTGCCGCATTGCAGGTGGGGAAGGCGGCGATTGCCGCACCCCTGCTGCAGAACGATCTCGGGATCGGCTTGACTGCGATCGGCTGGCTGGCCGGGATTTTCGCGGCGATCGGGCTTGCCGGCGGCATTGCGACCGGGGCGCTTGTCGGCCGGTTCGGCGCAAGGCGCGTCATGATCACGGGGCTGCTGGTGACGATGGCCGGCGCTGCGATCGGCGCGCTGGTCACAGGTTTGGCCGGCCTTCTTGTGGCGCGCGTGATCGAGGGGGCCGGCTTCCTGCTGGTCACGGTTGCGGCGCCGTCGCTTCTGGATCGTGTCGTGCGGCCATCGGATCGCGACCTCGCCTTTTCGCTCTGGAGCTGCTTCATGCCGGTCGGCATGGCGGCGGCGATGCTGGCAGGCCCGCTCTTCGAGGACTGGCGGATGATGTGGTGGGCGAGCAGCGCGCTGGCCCTGGCGATCTGCCTGCTCGTGCCACTTGTCGTTCCCGGCGGCGAGGAGGGCCAGCCCCTGCCATGGCATCGCCTGCGCCGTGACACGTTTGCCGTGCTGGGCGCTGGCGGTGCCGTCGGGCTCGCCGTGACGTTCGCGCTCTACAGCCTGATGTTCTTCGCCGTGTTCAGCTTCCTGCCGGTGTTGCTCATGGAGCGGCTCGGCGTGTCGCACCAGACGGCCGGGCTCCTCGGCGCGCTCGCCTCGGCCGTGAACGTGATCGGCAATCTGGCAGCGGGCCTGTTGCTGACGAGAGGCGTCGGCCGGCCGGCCTTGCTGGTCACGGCCTGCCTCGTCATGGGGCTGGCAAGCCTCGGCATCTTCCTTCCCATGGCGCCGGACGCGGTCGCCTTCGGCCTGTGCCTGCTGTTCTCGGCCGTGGGCGGGCTCATTCCGGCGACCCTGCTTGCCTCCGCTCCGATCGCCGCGCCGGCGGCCGGCATGGTTCCCATCGTCCTTGGCCTCATCGTCCAGGGCAACAATCTCGGCCAGATCCTCGGCCCCACGGCCGTCGGCAGCGCATTGGACCGGTTCGGCTGGCAATCCGCCGCCTACATCGTGGCGGCTGCCGCACTCGTGGCGGCGGGCGTTGCGATTGCAGCCTCGAAGGGGCTCCGGCCGGACGGGGCCGGCAAGACGGGAGACGGCAAATGACGATATGGCTGGATGGGATCGGCAGGAAGGCGGGCCGCGCCTTCCCATGCCGCAAGCCATTCGTCATACGTGAAGATCGTGGTCGAGCCAGAGGGCGAAGCCGCCCTTGAAGGCGTTCATATTATCGCCGCGGCGGGATTTTTCGGGGAGGCGGTGCAGCTTTTCGGCATTGCCGCCGCCGATCACGACGTAGTCGGGCTCGAGCGCTTCCGTCAGCTTTTCGACGGCATCGCCGACATGCTTCTCCCACTTTTTCCGGCCGCGCTTTTCAAGGCTCGCATTGCCGAGATACTCCTCGAATGTCCGTCCCTTCCTGTAGGGCAGATGCGCGATTTCCAGCGGCTGGGCCACGTTGTCGACGATCATGGCCGCGCCGAGGCCGGTTCCAAGCCCGAGGAAGAGCATGCGCCCGCCGTCGTAGCTTCCGATCGCCTGCATCAGCGCGTCGTTGACGATCTTCAGCGGCTTGCCGAAGCGGCCGGCGAAATCGTATGCGACCCAGCCACGGGCGAGATTGTGCGGTTCGGCGACGATCCTGTCATGAACCACCGGCCCGGGATAGCCAATCGAAATAACGTCGAACGGCAGGCCCTGCGCAAGCTGCTCGAGGGCATCGGCCATCGCGGCCGCATCCATGTCCGGGCCGGAGACCATGCGGCGCGGCGCGCCGCCTGCGCTTGTGAGGATCTTGACATGCGATCCGCCGATGTCGACGGAAAGCACGACGGGCTGCTTGCGGTCCTCGTCCATGGCTTCCTCCGTCACGCCTTCGGATCGACCCAGCCGCCGGGGGGCGCAAAACCGCTCATTGCCTCTTCAGGCCCCCAGCTGTGCGGCGCATAGCGCGCGGGCTGGGTTTTCAGGTCCAGCACCGGATCGACGATGCGCCAGGCGAGCTCCGAGGCATCCCGCCGGGTGAAGAGTTGCCGCTTGCCGTCCATGGCATCGCCGATCAGCCGCTCATAGGGCAGCATGTCATCCGTCGTGCTGTCGACGGCGGCCAGTTCCACGTCCTCGCCGATCATGTCGCTGCCGGCGGCCTTGCGGCGTGCGCCGATGCCGATCAGCACCTCGGGACCGACGCGAAAGCGCACATAATTGGCATCGGCGGCGCCGGTGTCGTCGAAGACCGCGATCGGCGGACGCTTGAAGCGCAGGACCACCTCGGTGGCGCGCACCGGCAGGTTCTTGCCGGCCCTGATATAGAAGGGAACGCCCTGCCAGCGCCATGTGTCGACGAAGAGCCGCACGGCGGCGAAGGTCTCCACTGGCGACCCCGCGGCCACGCCCGGCTCGTCGCGGTAGCCGTCGAACTGGCCCCGGACGAGATCCTCCTCGCGCAAGGGCCGGATCGATTTCAGCACCTGGACCTTCTCGTCGCTGAGATCGTCGGAATCGCTCGTCGCGGGCGGCTCCATGGCCAGGAGGAGCAGCACGTTGACCAGATGATTCTGGATCACGTCGCGCAGGCAGCCCACCTCGTCGTAGAACCTGCCGCGACCGGCCACGCCGAAATCCTCGGCCATGGTGATCTGCACGCTCTCCACGTGGTTGCGGTTCCAGACGGGCTCGAGGAAGCTGTTGGCGAAGCGGAAATAGAGCAGGTTCTGGATCGCCTCCTTGCCGAGATAATGGTCGATACGGAAGACCGACCGTTCCTCGAAGACCGAGAGCAGTTCCTTGTTGAGCGCCTGCGCGGAGGCAAGATCGCGGCCGAAGGGCTTTTCCACCATCAGGCGGGCATGGCTGGCGATGCCGGCGGCCTTGAGGGCCTCGATCACGGTGCCGAACAGGGAAGGCGGTATGGCGAGATAATAGAGCGGCCGGCTCGCGCCGCCCAGTGCCGCGCGCAGCCGCTCGAAGGTCGCGGCCGCCTTGTAGTCTCCTCCGACATAGCGCAGCAGGCCCTTGAACTTCGCGAACACGGCTTCGTCCACCGAACCGAACTGCCTGACGATGCCGTCGCGGGCGCGCGCCGCCAGCGTCTCGGCATCCCAGTCGTCGAGCGCGACGCCGATGACGGGTTCGCTCAGATGCCCTCGCCGCACCATCTGGTACAGCGAGGGCAGGATCATCCTGTGCGCGAGATCGCCGCTCGCGCCGAAGACCACCAGTGCGTCCGACCTGTCCTCACCCATGACCGCCTCCGTCATTCGATCTACCGGGCCTTGCCGTGCCCGCCGAAGGCGAAGCGCATGGCCGAGAGCAGCTTGTTGGCGAATTCGTCGTTGTCGCGCGAGCTGAAGCGTGCAAACAGCGCCGAGGCGAGAACCGGCGCCGGCACGCCCGTCTCCACCGCCGCCTGCAGGGTCCAGCGTCCCTCGCCGGAATCGGAAACGCGGTCCTCGAAGTCGGCGAGCGTCGGGTCCGTCTTGAGGATACCGGCCGTAAGATCGAGCAGCCACGAGCCGATGACGCTGCCATGGCGCCACACTTCGGTGACGGCGGCAAGGTCGATGTCGAATTTGTGATATTGCGGCTGGGCGAGGGGGGCGGTTTCCGCGTCGGCCGGGCGCGCCTCGTTGCCGGCATTTGCGGCTTTCAGAATGTTCAGCCCTTCGGCATAGGCGGCCATCATGCCGTATTCGATGCCGTTATGGACCATCTTGACGAAATGGCCGGCGCCCGACGGGCCGCAATGGAGATAGCCTTGTGCCGCGGTGTCCGCCGTGCCGGCTTTTCCGCCCGCTCCGTCCGCGCCGGGTGCCAGCGCCGCGAAAATCGGGTCGAGGTGCGCGACCGCCTCGTCCGGTCCGCCGATCATCAGGCTGTAGCCGCGCTCCAGTCCCCAGACGCCGCCGCTGGTGCCGACATCGACGAAGAAGACGCCCCTTGCGGAGAATTCGGCGGCAAGATCGACCGCGTCGCGGTAATGGGAATTGCCGCCGTCGATCAGCATGTCGCCGGCCTCCATGCGGGCGGCGAGGTCCCGGGCGATGCCGCCGGTGATGGCGGCCGGCAGCATGAGCCAGACGGCGCGCGGGGGCGAGAGCCTGGCGACGAGGTCGTCCAGGCTTTCCGCGCCCGTCGCGCCTTCGGCAACCAGCGCCGCCACGCTTTGCGGGTTGACGTCATAGACGACGCATCGATGTCCGGCCTTCGTGAGACGCCGCACCATGTTTGCGCCCATGCGGCCCAGCCCGATCATTCCCAATTGCATATGCCAGCTCCGTTCCTGATGTTCATTCGTCCGGGATTCGTATCTCGTAGTCGACATTTTCCCATCGCTGCTGCGAACCCAGCCACAGCAAGGTGAACAGGATGGACCGCCCGGCCGCAAGCCCGGCGGTCGGCAGGTCCGCCACATGGGTGCCGAAAGCGGTCTCTCGCGTCTTGCTGTCGCCGGTCGTCTCCCAGCGATCAAAGCTCCAGTGGACGAGTGCCGGCGCGTTCAGTTCCAGGCGCAGGATCTTGCCGGATGGAAGGGTCGCGATCCTGTTGTCGGAGCGCCAGATGCGCAGGGCGGCGGGCGTCCGGCGGCGGATATAGCGCTCGACCGTTTGCGGCGGCATGTCGAAGACCGCGCCGTCGGCGAGCGAGCGCAGGAGCTTGATATGCTCGGCATGGGCCCAGACCAGCGGCATGGCGCTGCCCGATGGCCGGCCGAAGACCAGTTCGCGTGCGGGAACATCCGGGCCGTCCCAGCTCTGCTCGGGCAGCAGGCCCTCGATCCCGGCGGATGCCTCCAGCGTCGCAAGCAGGGCCTCGGCCCGATCGCGCCGGCCGGCCGCCAACTCGTAATGGGCGCGCTCGCCGGCCAGAAGCGGCCAGACCCGCCCCTGTCCGATGCCGTCGAAAGGTCCGCCGTCCGGCTTCTCTCCATAGCCGTCGCCGGTATAGCGGTACCAGAGCGGGCCCTGCGGCAAGTCCACCTTGAGCGCGTGGTCGATCGCCTTGATCGTGTCGAGAATGCGCGGATCGTCCGGCCTACGCAGCCCGAACCGCACCAGCGCCAGCGCATCGGGGCTCAGCACGTCCCAGGCCGGCAGCATGGCCTTTTCGGGAACCTGGTTGCGGATCGCGGTCTGGCCGTTCGCAGCGGCGGCGACATCCGTCGCGGCCGCGCCGGCGATGCGCACATAATAGCCCTTGATGCCGGCCGCCTCGCAGATGTCCGGCCTTGAGGCTAAGGTCCAGTTCTCGATCTGCTCGTTCCAGCAGTCGGCCGTTTCGCGCAGGTGTCCGGCGGCATCCGGGTCGCCCTCGGCCTCGATCAGGTCGGCGGCGGAGAGGAGGGCGGCGATCTCGACGGCGAGCGTGAAGGGGCTGTAGCCGCCATCCTCTTCCCAGCGGTCCTGGATGGTCGCCGGGCCGTTGGCGACCAGATAGCCCGCTGCCTTGCGGATCATCGGTATGAAGCGGTCGAGATGCCGGCCGGCCAAATGATGGTGGCGGTGAAGCAGGTCGGCCAGCAGGATGGGAAACGCGCATTCGTCCATCTGCACGCCGGGCCAGTAGGGCCGCCCGTCGAGCCAGAGGTTCTGCGGCCAATGGCCGGAGGCGAGTTGGACTTCGCGCAGGTAGTCGAGAATGGCCAGCGCTTCCCGGCTGTCCCCGGCGGCGAGGAAACCGCCCGCCGTCTCGACGAGATCGCGCGGCCAGACCAGATGGTAGCCGCCGAGATCGTCGTCGCCCTTGTTGTCGCCCCACGGGATGGAAAGGCTCGCCACGACGGCGCCCGCGCGGTCCGCGGCACGGTGGGCGGCCAGCACGGCGGTGGACACGCGATAGGCATTGACCTTCCCCGCATGCGGGCGGTCGAGCCCGACGAGACCGTGCTGCCAGCGGTGCCAGTTCTCGCGATAGCGGTCCTGCGCCACGTCGAAGCCGGCATCGAGGCTTTCGAGCGCGGTGGCCGCGGCTTCGGTTTCCGACTGGCCGAAGGCGAGCGCCAGCACGACGGTCGGGTTGTCGGCGGTCAGGCCGATCTCGCCGGTCAACGCGACATTGCCTTCGTCGGCGCGCTGGTAGCACGGGTCCAGTGTGCCGTGTTCCCGCAATTGCCGGTATCCGTCGGAGGTGCCGACATAGCCCGCGGAGCGTGCTTTCCAGGGGGTGGAAGCCGCCAGCGCCAGATAGCGCGAGCGCCCGCAGGCCATCAGCAACGGCGCGCCGTAATAGTCCGCGATCCAGGCCGAATTCTGCATGCCGGCATTGGTGAGATGCGGCGCCAGCAGCGCGAAGACGCCGTAATCGCCGACCGCACCCTCGGCCGGCTTGAAGGTGATGCGCTGGAGGACGCAGGGGCGTGCCGGATCGCTGACGACATCCTTTTCGATGCTGTAGCGACCGTCACGGGCGGTATTGACCACATGGAAGGCCGGAACGCCGTCCGCCTGCCGCGTCGTCATCGCGATGCAGTCGCGCTTCTCCTCGGAGAAATAGCCTGACGGACCGGTGACCAGCAGGCCGAAATCGCGCGTACAGGCGCTGTCCACGCGCGGATAATAGATTTCGTTGAGGATGCCGTGGCTGAGCGTGAACCAGACGGGCGATTGCAGCGAGAGCGCCGTGCCGACGCCGCTCTTGGCGCTGGAGGTCCACCGGGCGGGGATGCCGGGAGCGCCAGGCGCGAAATCGATCAGTTGACGCATGGATCCACCTGCCTTCCGCCGCCGGTCTAGGATGCCCAAGCGGCGTAATTTGGATCATGAACTTCAACGGGTACCGGAAGCCACAAAAATTGTCGGCGGTGCCGGCCCCGTTCCGGCGACGATGATGGATCGCCGTGGCGATCCAAGCGCATCTAGCAGTCAAAATTGGTAATACCAAAATTGCTTGCAATAATGATCGACCATCCCTATGGTGTGCTCGCAAGCGTCGGGGAGAGAGCCGGCGATGGGAGGAGGAATCGATGAATTTCAGGCAGAGAAGTCCTGTTTGGGCCGCGCTGGTGTTGTGCGCCCTCGCCACGCCCGTATCGGCTGACGACCTTACGGCGGAGGTGATGCACCCTTGGACATCGGGCGGCGAATCGGCGGCCGCCAAGGTGTTCGCCGACAAGTTCACGGCGGCCGGCGGCGTCTGGGTCGACCGCGCGATCGCCGGCAACGACGCCCTGCTCGCTGCTGCGATGAACCGCATCATCGGCGGCGATCCGCCATCGGCATCCCACTTCAACACCGGCAAGCCGTTCGAGGAGCTGATCGAGGCGGGGCTGCTGCGCGACGTCGACACGGTCGCCAAGGCAGAAGGATGGGCGGCGGTCATTCCGAAGGTGTTCCTGGACGCGGTCACCCGCGACGACAAGATCATGGCCGTTCCGATCAACCTCCAGACGGAAAACTGGATCTGGTATTCCAGGGAGGTCTTCGAAAAATCGGGAGTCGGCGAGCCGCCGCAGAACTGGGACGATTTCTTCGCCGCCGCCGACAAGATCAAGGCTGCCGGCTATATCCCCATGGCGCTCGGCGGCGGTTCTTGGGCGGAGCGCTTCGTGTTCCAGAAGGTCCTGGTCAGCGTCGCCGGGCCCGAGCTCTACCTTCGCGTTCTGAAGGATCGCGATGCCGAGGCGCTGAAGGACGCCAAGGTTCAGGAGGCCTTCGCGGTTCTCGGCAAGCTGCGCCAATACGCCGATTCCGGCGCGGCCAGCCGCAAGTGGAACGATGCGACCAATCTGGTCATCACCAACAAGGCTGGCTTTCAGATCATGGGCGACTGGGCCAAGGGCGAGTTCGCGGCTGCGGGGCTGACGCCCGGCAAGGAATATGGCTGCACGCTGTTCCCGGGCCAGGAAGTCTCGATCATGTCGGGTGACGTCTTCGTCATGCCGAAGCTGAAAGATGCCCAGCGCACGCAGGCGCAGGATCTCCTCGCCCATGTGCTGTTCGCGCCGGAAACCCAGATCGCGTTCAACATCAAGAAGGGCTCGAACCCCATCCGCCAGGATGTGGACGTGTCGAGCATGGATGTCTGCGCCCGGCATGCGGCCGAAGTGCTGAAGGATCCGGCACGGCAGGTTCCGAACCCCCAGTTCCTGATGACGAATGACGGGTTGGGGGCGGTCCGCGACTTGATCACCGCCTACTGGAATACGCCCGCAATGACGCCCGGGGAATTCTCGGACGCGCTCGGCAAGGTGCTGGCGAGCGTCGACTGACGCGAACGTGTCGACGGGCGGCCGGTGATGCCGCCCGTCCCCTCCTGCTCACTGTCCGGGAAGACCGAGGATGCAGCCCAAGAGAATTTCCAGGCATCTGCCGTCATTCGTGGCGATGCTGCCGACCACGCTCTTCGTGGTGATCATCTATCTGGGTTGCATGGCCTGGACGGTGGCCATCTCGTTCACGACGTCGAAGGTGCTGCCGGTCGCCAGATGGGCAGGCGTAACGCAATACGAGCGCCTGCTGGCGACGGAACGCTGGACCGTCTCCGTCCACAACATCCTGATCTATGGCGCGTGCTACATTCTCGGGTGTCTGGTGCTGGGCTTCCTGACCGCCGTGGCGATCGACCAGAAGGTCCGCTTCGAAAATACCCTGCGCACGATCTACCTGTTTCCCTACGCCCTGTCCTTCATCGTGACCGGTGCCGTCTGGCAGTGGATCTTCGATCCGCAACTGGGCATCGAGGCGGCGTTGCGGGGGATCGGCCTCGAAAGCCATATCGGCATCCTCTCGTCTCCCGGCACGGCCATCGCCGCACTGGTCATCGCGGCCGTCTGGCAGGGCGCCGGGCTTGTCATGGTCATGCTGCTGGCGGGCCTGCGCAGCGTGGACGGCGAGATCCTCAAGGCGGCGCGCGTCGACGGGATCCCGATCTGGCGCGCCTACGTCAGCATCATCCTGCCGGAGCTGCGTCCCATGATCGTCACCTCCGTCGTCCTTTTGGCGATCGCGGTGGTCAAGGCCTACGACTTGATCGTCTCGATGACGCAGGGCGGGCCGGGCATCGGCACGGAAATGCCCGCCAAATTCGTCATGGATCACCTGTTCGAGCGCGGCAATATCGGCCTCGCCACGGCGGCCGCCACGCTGATGCTGCTCGCGGTCCTGGCCGTGCTGGTGCCGTGGCTGCATCTCGAATATTTCCGCAAGGCGAAGGGAGGGGCCCGGTGAGCGCGCATCTCGAAGGCCCCGCCGGCCGCCGGCCGCAGCGCATGGGCGCAAGCCGCATCGCGATCTACGTCTTCCTCGTCCTGTCTGCGCTCTTCTTCATCATGCCGCTTTACGTGATGGTCGTCACGTCGCTGAAGGACATGGCGGAGATCCGCCAGGGCAACATCTTCGCGCTGCCCGCCGCCCCGACCATCGCGCCTTGGATCAAGGCCTGGTCCGGCGCCTGCACCGGCCTTACCTGCGAGGGCGTCGGCGCGGGGTTCGTGAACTCGGTCCTGATCACGCTTCCGGCCGTCGCCTGCTCGGTGTTCCTTGGCGCCATCAACGGCTATGCCTTGTCGTTCTGGCGGTTTCCAGGCGCCAATCTCGTCTTCGCCGTACTGATGGCCGGCGCGTTCATTCCCCTGCAGGTGTTCATATATCCGCTGGTGCGGATCGCCTCCGCGGCGGGCGTCTTCGGCACGTTGCCGGGCGTCATCCTGCTGCATATCTGCTTCAGCCTGCCGCTGATGACGCTGCTGTTCCGCAATTTCTACGGCAGCGTCCCGATGGACCTCTACAAGGCGGCCAGGGTCGACGGGGCCGGGTTCTGGCAATTGCTGATCCACGTCTTCGCCCCGATGTCGGTGCCGATCACCGTCGTGGCCTTCATCATCCAGATAACCGGCACCTGGAACGACTTCATCCTCGGCCTGATCTTCGCCGGCGCCGACAACATGCCGATCACCGTGCTGCTCAACAATGTGGTGAACTCGCAGTTCGGCGAGCGCGAATACAACGTCAACATGGCGGCCACCATCCTCACGGGCCTGGTGCCGCTGGTCCTCTACTTCCTGTCCGGGCGCTGGTTCGTCCGCGGCATCATGGCAGGAGCCGTCAAGGGATGAACAACCCGCAAGCGACCCGCAACAGCATCGAAATCCGCGACCTGCATATCGCCTACGGCTCGCTGACCGTTCTGCATCACCTCAATCTGAATGTGGGCAAGGGGGAGTTCCTCGTGCTGCTCGGCCCTTCGGGCTGCGGAAAATCCACTCTGCTCAATGCCATTGCCGGCCTCGGCGAGATCTCCGGCGGCCAGATCTGGATCGGCGGGGACAACGTCACCTGGAAGGAGCCGAAGGAGCGCCATATCGGCATGGTGTTCCAGTCCTATGCGCTCTATCCGCGCATGACCGTCTACGGCAACATGTCGTTCGGCCTCAGGATGCAGGGCGTCGCCCGCGACGAGATCGACCGGCGGGTCCGCGAGGCCGCGCGCATCCTCCAGATCGAGCCCTATTTCGACCGCCGCCCGTCGGACCTGTCGGGTGGGCAGCGCCAGCGCGTGGCGATCGGCCGGGCGCTGGTGCGCAATGTGGACGTCTTCCTGTTCGACGAGCCGCTCTCGAACCTCGATGCGAAGCTGCGCGCCGAGCTGCGGGTCGAGATCAAGCGCCTCCACCGTGATCTCGGCACCACGATGATCTACGTCACCCACGACCAGATCGAGGCCTTGACGCTTGCCGACCGCGTGGCGGTGATGAAGGACGGCATCATCCAGCAACTGGATTCCCCCGAGGTCGTCTACGCCACCCCGGCCAACCGCTTCGTCGCCGGCTTCCTAGGCTCGCCCGGCATGAACTTCTTCGAAGGCCGCCTCGCCGAGCGGGACGGCGGGATGGTCTTCGAGAGCGCCTCGCTGACCCTTCCGCTTTCCGGCTATCGCTTTCTGGGCCCGGTCGAAGCGGGGCAGGCGGTGTCGCTCGGCGTCCGGCCCGAGCACGTCCGGCTGGCCGAGGATGCGGCCGGCGATCCCTTCCGGCAGGAGGCCCGGATCGAGCTGGTCGAGCCGATGGGGGCGGACGTGCTCGTCTGGGCATCCATCGGATCCACGATGCTTTCCGCCCGTATCAACACCGACCGCCGGATCGCGCGGAGCGGAACCCTGACTCTCGGCCTGTCGTCGTCGCGCATCTCGCTTTTCGACGGCGCGAGCGGCGCGCGCCTTTGAACCCCATTCCAAACAGTGAGGACAGCATGAAAATCGTCGACGTCAAAGCCTGGGCCCTCTCCGTGCCGGTCGAGCACGGCATCACCTTCGGCATCGGCAAGGTGCTGCGCCGCGACACCGTCGTCGTTCGCGTCGAGACGGAGAGCGGCATCGTCGGATACGGCGAATCCCATCATGGCCGCGCGGCGAGCTCGGTGGCCGATATCGTCAACAACCTGCTGCGCTATTTCGTGGTCGGGATGGACGCCAGCGACGTCACGGGCGTCTGGGCCAGGATCTACGAGATGCAACTGCGCAGCCACGGGATGGGCGCCGGCACCTCGATCGCCATGAGCGGCATCGACCAGGCCTTGTGGGATATCCGGGGCAAGGCCGTCGGCTGGCCGCTCTACAAGCTGCTCGGCGGGTCGAGACGCGGCGTGCCGGCCTATGCGGGCGGGGTGTCGCTCGGCTGGAGCGAGCCGGACGCGCTCTGCGAGGAGGTCGGCGCGGCGCTGGCGCTCGGTTACAAGGCCGTCAAGCTGCGCGGCGGGGACGCGCCCCGCCGCGACGTCCAGCGGGTGGAGGCGGTGCGCAAGGCCTTCGGCGACGATCTCGTCATCATGGTCGATGCCAACACGGCCTATTCACTGGCCGATGCATTGGCGGTCCTGCCGGCTTTCGAGGCCCTGAACGTCGAATGGCTGGAAGAGCCCTTCGCGCCGCACGACCATCGCTCCTACGCGCAGGCCGATCGCAGCCGGATCCCGCTGGCGGCGGGCGAAAACCACTATACCCGCTTCGAGTTCCACCGGCTGATCGAGGACGCGCATGTCCGCATCCTGCAGCCGGACCTGTCCAAGGCGGGCGGCATCACCGAGGTGCTTCGCATCGCCGCGCTGGGCTCGGCCTGGAAATTGCCACTGTGCCCGCACACCGCGACGACCGGGATCAACATGGCGGTCACCATCCACGTCCTGGCCGCCGTCGAGAACGCGGGCTGGTTCGAGGGCGACATCTCCACGCCCAATCCGTTCCGCGACCAGCTTGTCTCCACGCCGTATGTGGTGGCAAAGGATGGTACCGTTTCGCCGCTGGACAGGCCGGGCATCGGTGTCGAGGTGGACGAAGACTTCATCCGCGCCCATCCCTTCATCGAAGGGCCGGCTTATGCGCCTGGTCCGGCGCGGATGGTGCGATAATCCCCGGCTGTGGCCGGATTTGAGGGAGCCGGGAATGCAGGAAGCGGAAAACCAGGTGATGCGGACCGTGAACGACCTGATGGCGTTCATCCAGAAGCGCGGCTACGAGCCGGGCGAAAGACTGCCTTCCGAACGCGACCTGACCGAGCGTTTCTCGGTCGGGCGCGGGGTGATCCGCGAGGCGCTGACCTTTCTTGAGGCCAGCCGTTACATCGAGCGCAAGCGCAATTCCGGCATCTACCTGACCGACGGAATGGACCAGGTCAGCCTGGAGGCGCTGGTTCTCTATTCCAAGGTCAACATTCCCTTCGACCGCCGGACCATCATGGATTGCATGGAGGTGCGCAAGATCCTGGAGGTGCAGGCCATCGCGCTTGCATGCAAGCGGCGCACCGAGGCCGACATCGAGACCCTGCGGCAGAACCTGCGCGACACGCAGGCGACGATCGAAGCGGGCGGAAGCATCGCCGAACTCGATTTCGAGTTCCATATGGCGGTCTTCCGCGCGGCGCAGAACGACATCTTCACCCGGGTCGTGACGCCTTTCTACCTCATGTCGCGGAACCGGCGGGAGGATTTCTTCCGCGATCCGAAGCACGGCGACGCATCGCTCACCCAGCACACGGCGATCACGGCGGCCATCGAGGCCCGGGACGTCGGCCTCGCCGTCGAGTTGATGGACCGGCATATCGGCCGGGTCGAGGACCACTATCTGGTGTCGATGGGCGATGGGCCGCCTGCCGGAACATCCTGATACGGCATTGAACCAATGGAGGAACGAATGGGCAGCGACATGCTTCCGGAACCCGAATACGCCCGCAACATGCGGCTGATCGGCTTTACCGAGATGGACGGCCGTTCGGACGGCGTGCAGATCATGATCAACAAGGGCCATGCGATCATCGGGCACATGTTCTCGCAGGGCTTTTCGGTAATCGACGTACGCGACCCGCGCCGCCCCCGCCCGGTCAACTACATTCCCAGTCCGCCGAACACCTGGACGCTGCATCTCCAGGCGCATGACGACCTGCTGCTGGTGGTCAACGCCAAGGACCTCTATCGCGATGCCGTCCTGATGGACGAGCGGAAATATTACACGGGCTCGATGCGCGACAAGCTGAGCGCGGCCGAGACGGGCTACAGCGCCGGCATGCGCGTCTACGACATCAAGGATCCCGCCAACCCGCGCGAAATCGGCTTCATGCCGGTCGATGGCGTGGGTGTCCACCGCATCTGGTACGTGGGTGGACGCTGGGCCTACATGTCCGCGATGCTGGACGGCTTCTCCGATTTCATCTTCCTGATCGTGGACATGTCCGATCCCACGCGCCCGGTGATCGTCGGGAAATACTGGCTGCCGGGCATGAACACCGCCGCCGGCGAACGGCCTGCCTGGGACGACAGGAAATTCCGCTATTCCTGCCACCACGGCCTCGTGGCGGGGGACACGGCCTATGTCACCTGGCGCGACGGGGGCGTCACGCTCCTCGACATCGCCGACAAGGGCGCTCCCCGGCTGATTGCTCACCGCAACTGGTGCCCGCCCCATGGCGGCGGCACGCACAATGCGCTGCCGCTGGTCGACCGCGATCTGCTGGTGGTGCTCGACGAGGCGGTGCTGACGAACTGCGCCGACGGTGAGAAACACATCTGGATGTTCGATATCCGCGAGCCGGCAAATCCCGTCTCCATCTCCACCATGCCGGCGCCGCAGGAGGCGGACTATATCGCCAAGGGCGGACATTTCGGGCCGCACAACCTGCATGAGAACAGGCCCGGAAGCTTCGTCTCGTCCGAGACGATCTTCGCGACCTACAACAATGCCGGCGTGCGCGCCTACGATATCCGCGATCCCTATCGCCCGGTGGAGATCGGCGCCTTCGTGCCGGCCGCCCCGCGGCGGATCCTCGATCATCGGCCAGGCATTCCGCCTGTCCTGCACACCAACGACGTCTTTGCCGACGCCAACGGCCTGCTTTATGTTTCCGACATGAATGCGGGCCTGTCGATCGTCGAGTGGCAGGGTTAGGAATCCCTGCGCCCGTGGGCGGTGCGCGGCGGTGAGCCCGTGCACCTTTGCAAGCAAGAAGAAGACTACCAGCACAGCAGCATTCCGATCAGTGCCGGTCTTGTTATCGACCTGCGGGCGCCGATCACTGCCGCGCCCAATGAATGGACACCTGAACGGGTCGCCAAGTTGGCGGACTGGCTGAAGGCCAATGACGTATCGGTCGTCTTTCTCGATGCCGAACCTGGACCGGCGATTCTGGATACCCTGAAAGGATACGGGCTCGTCAGGCTTTCTACCGTTGAAGGGGACGAGCCTACTATTGTCGCGGCGGTGGAGCGCAACATCGGCTCGGTTGGGGCTGCATTCCAGCCGCGATAAGTCGTCGGAAGCGGATCGAACGGTGAACCCGGTCTTTCAGCCAAGCATACCTTCGTCACCGTGCCAGCCAACGGGGCAGGTGGCTGACGGGAATGCCGGCGAATGCATCTTCATTACCACTTGTAATCCAACTCTCGACCCGGTGCGTCGGTAGTGAAGGCGTTGTCGACATAGACATAGTGGCGCTTGTCGAAGATATTGATCACATTGAAGCTAAGACGTAAGCGGTGTGCCATTGGCACCTAGACAAGAGTCCCTGTGACTGGGGCGGGCAAAAGTAACCTGAAAAAGATGCTATGCCTCTCACCTGGTGATTTTTCCACTGAAGGCCTCCACCAAGTAGTCAATAAACACCCTGACTTTACGCGGGGTGTGACGTCGCTGAGCATGGAAGGCGAAGATCGGTTGCTCGATGGGTTCATAATCCGGCAGAAGCCGCATGAGGCGGTTCTCCGCTATATCCTGGGTGACCATGAAATCGCTCAAGAGGGTATAGCCCCCTCCCGTCAGGCATGCGTTTCTCACTGCTCGCGCTGAGTTCATTGTCAGATGCTGCGGCACTTCGAAGTCGATGACCTTTCCTTGGTACGAAAACCTATGTACGCGCCCCCATTCCCCGCTGACCTGAGTGACGGATGGGCAGGCCCTGATCTCGTCCAAGGTCCTGGGTGTCCCATATTGCGCACAAAACTGGGGCGTCGCGACGAACACGATCCTCTGCGTGAAAATCCTCTGCGCAATCAGGGATGAATCGTTCAACGGCCCTACCCGGATGGCGACATCGAAGTGCTCGCCAATCAGATCGACCAACCGATTGCCAAGGTCGATTGAGACATCGAGTTGTGGGAACCGTCTCATGAATTCGGGAATCGCCGGTGCCAGGCACTCATTGCCGAAGGCCGTTACGCAGGAAACGTGGAGTTGACCGCGGGGGACTCGTGGCGTTCGCGCACCGTGCTCCGCATCACATCAAGCTCCTCCAGGAGGCTTGTGCTCTTCTGCACGAACTCCAGCCCGGCATCCGTCAAATTGATCTGCCGGGTGGTGCGATTGAACAGGCGGACGCCGAGATCGGCCTCCAGGTCTGCGACAATGCGGCTGACCGAGGCAGCGGAAAGGCGCAGGTCACGGCTCGCGGAAGAGAAGCTGTTATGCCTGGCGACTGCCACTGCCACCTTCATGGCCTCGATCATATTCATGCGCTATTCTTCCGAAATTCAAAATAATATCTCTCATCTATCGCCCATTAACACGGAAATCGGACTCGCGCATCAATTCCGGCGAATGCTCAATTGGAGAAGATCGACATGTCCACGAATCCTAGCTGGGTACTTCGGAGCTACCCTTCCGCAATGCCTTCCGTTGAGAACTGGAACCTGGAGGACCGTCCAATTCCCAAGGCTGCGGATGGTGAGCTGCTGGTGAAAACTCTGTGGCTCTCCGTCGATCCCTATATGCGTGGCCGGATCAGCCCTGCGAAGAATTATGCTGCCGGTTTTAGGATTGGCGATCTGATGTGCGGCGGCGGAATTGGAGAGGTGATTACGTCCGAGTCTCCAAAATTCAAACCAGGCGACCTCGTGGTGAGCGATTATTTCGGCTGGCAGCCGTTCAGCGTCATTCTGGCCGCGTCAGCAAAAAAATTGACAACTACGGATGCTCCGATTCAGTCAGCGCTAAGCTATCTCGGCATGCCTGGTCTTACCGCCTACTTCGCTCTCCTTAAAATCGCGACTCCGAAGATAGGGGAAACGGTGTTGATCTCTGCCGCTTCAGGAGCTGTGGGACAGGTTGCGGGACAGATCGCGCGGATCAAGGGTTTCGACCCGGTCGCGATTGCCGGTTCTGATGAAAAGCTGGAATGGTGCAGGGAACTTGGATATCGGACCGGCGTCAATCATCGACACTCGGCCGATCTCGTGGCGGATGTCGCACGCGCATGCCCCAGCGGCGTCGATGTCTTTATCGACAACACCGCCGGGCTGATTCACGACGCAGCCATGTCGAACCTCAACACCTTTGGCAGGGTTGTGGTGGTCGGAACCATTTCCTTGGCCGACCGGTTCGACCAGCCCGATATCGGTCTCCGGCATCTCAGAAGGACGCTGATCACCCGTGCGCGGATAGAAGGGTTCCTGCTCGACGACCACGCGGGAGAATACGAGACCGCGATTGCCGATCTGCTGTCATGGTACAGGCAGGGACTGCTTCAGACACGGGAAGATGTTGCGGAAGGGATCGAGGCCGTGCCCCGCGCTTTCGTTCGGATGTTGAAGGGAGAGAACTTCGGCAAGCAGCTGGTCAAGCTATGATGCTCTGAACGAGGATTTGTCCGCTTCGGCCCAGCTGCGATTTTTGTGCACGCGGTACTCAAGCGGATAATTCCAAGGCAGCAGTTCATCGATCCTGCTCTGCCTGTGGCCATCGACGATGGCGGATGACTGCTTAGCGGTCGGCCGTCCCGGCGCGGGTGCACCTGACTATTGCCGCGAATTCCACGGCATCCTCCGGCGCAGGCTCTGTGCGAGGCGATGAATGTCGCTTATGGCGAGCCGGAGAAACGCGGCTTTCTCCGGCTGAATCTGACCTCGTCATTCCTCGGGTGGGTTGCTGGATGTCGTCGGGAGTGATTTCGAGCTGGTGCGTATCCAGGACCAGCTTGAGATGAGGCAATAGGAATGCGAGTGCCATGACGGATAGGGTGCGTATCTCTTCAAGACCATCCCTTGAGCCGTTTACCTGCGCCGAAGCTGCTCGCTTCGATCTTAACTAAACCCCGAGAGCACCGATGCGGCGATGCGGCCGACGTCACCGTCCGCTTCATCGCTGGCTCCGGAGACGCCGACAGCGCCGATGATCTCGTCGCCGGCCTTGAGCAGGACACCACCATCGAGTGGTACGCCGTTCGGGATGCACAGGAGGGCGAGCCGGCCTTCGCCCTCGACGACGTCCTGAAAGTCTCTGGTATTGCGGCGGAAGAGCACAGCGGTCCGCGCCTTGAGCGTCGCGATCTCGACGCTGCCGACTTGGGCATGGTCGTCACGCTGGAGCAGGACGATGTGGCCGCCGTCATCGACGATGGCGATGACCAGTTGGAGCCCCAGCCTTTTCGATTCCGCTTCCGCGGCCGCGGCAATCGCCTTGGCCGCTTCCAGTGTGAGCGTAGTTTTCGTGGCGAGCATGGTTTTCCCTCAGGATAGTGTGACGTTCATTTTCTGGAGCCAGCCGAGCCCGCTATCGGTATCGCTACGCGGCTTGTATTCACAGCCAACCCAGCCGCTGTAGCCGAGGCGATCCAGGTCATCGAAGAAGTGCGCATAGTCGACTTCGCCTTCGTCCGGCTCCGCGCGGCTTGGCACGGCTGCGATCTGGACGTGGCCGATCAGCGGCAGGTGACGCTGCAGGTTGCCCAACACATCGCCCTCGGAGCGACCGACATGATAGGCGTCGAACAGGATCCTGACGTTTTCGGCGCCGACGGCGGCGATGATCTCAGCCTTGGCATTGAGTGTCGAATAGACGTAGCCCGGCTTGTCGTGTTGGTTGAGCCCTTCCAGCAGGAGGGTCATTTCGGGTGCTATGCCGGCGGCAATCCTGAGATTGGCGATCAATGTTTCGCGGGCAGCCGGTCGCATCTCCGGCATCACGACGCCGGCCATGACGTGGATCGCACAGCCCCCTGCGGCGCTGGCCCAGTCATGGGCCAGTGCAAAGCCGTCCAGAAAGTCCGCCTCCCGGCCGGGCAATGCGCCGAGACCGAATTCACCAAGCCCGGTCCGTCCAAGCGGCGTATTTATGCTGAGAAGGGTGAGGCCATGTGCAACACAGCGCGCCCGGACCAGTTCCGGTGGCGTATCGTAAGGCCAGTGCAGTTCCACTGCGCGAAAACCGGCCGCATGTGCGGCATCGATCCGTTCGAGAAGCGGGCGATCCTGCCAGAGGAAGCCGAGATTGGCGGAGAAACGGGGCATCGTCTATTTCAGCCTGAATGTAGCGTTGAGGTCATCGATCGCGCTTTGCGGCAGGCGTCTCACGGGCAGATCGCGCAGGAGCAGGGCAAGCTTCGCCGCCTCTTCCAGTTCCTCGATGGCGTAGACGGCGCCGTCGAGCGTGCCGGCCGAGACGATAGGTCCGTGGTTTTCGAGAAGCAGCGCGCCGTGGTCGGCGATGAGGGGCGCAACCAGCGGCCTGATCTCGGCTGAGCCCGGCCGGGTATAAGGCACGATCGGAACGCGGCCCACGCGCATCACGACATAGGGCGTGATCGGAGGGATCGCATCGGCGGGGTCGGTGTCGGAAAGGCAGGAGAGGGCGGTCGCATAGGTCGAATGCAGATGCACGACCGCACCGCAATTCCGGCCTTCGTAAAAGGCGAAATGTAGCGGCAGTTCCTTGGTCGGCAGGTCGCCGGAAACGTGATTGCCCGCAAGGTCGAGTTTGGAGAGCCGCGCCGGCTCCAGGAAGCCGAGGCAGGAATTCGTCGGCGTCGCCAGATAGCCGCCGTCGATGCGCGCCGAAATGTTGCCGGAAGCACCGGCTGAAAGCCCTCGTTCGAAAAGCGACTTTCCCCACCGCACGATACTTTCGCGAATGGCATTTTCGGTCATGACCGCCCCACCTCTCCGACCGCCTTTTCAAAGAAATCCGGCGCGCCGAAATTGCCGCTCTTGAGCGCAAGCCCGACAGGACCGTTTCGCCAGCCGACGAGAACCGGAACGCCGGGATCGATCTCGTGCCCGACCTGCATGCTGGGAAGCTGCAAAGCCTCCACGACTGCGCCCGATGTCTCCCCGCCGCCGACGATGACGCGGCGCGTGCCGGTGTCGACCAGATAACGGGCGAGGCGGGCGAAGAATTCCTCGATCCGGCCAGAGACCGTTTCCCGGCCAAAACGGGCCTGCGCATCCGACACCGCTTCCGGCGCGGCGGTGGAATAGACGATCGGGGCCTGGTCTTGGTGCCCGCGTATCCAGCCCGCCAAGGCGTCGACTTCGATCTCGCCGCGCATCAGCGCGAGCGGATCGAGCACGAAAGCGGGGTGGCTTTTCGCATAGACTGCGACCTGATTTTGGGAAGCTGTCGAGCAGGAGCCGCAAAGGACGATGGCCGGACCATCCACCGCCGGGATTTCCGCAGCTGACGCAGAAAGCTTGCCCTGCGCCCGGAAATTGGCAGGCAGGCCCTGCGCAATGCCGGAGCCGCCCGTGACGAGGCGTTGCCCGGCGACGGCCTGGCCGATCGACAAAAGGTCCGCATCGTCCACGGCATCGGTGACGATCAGCCGGCATCCTTCATCGCTTTCGCGGGCGAATGCCGCTCGGATCGCCTCCGGGCCGCCGCGCACGGTATCGAGATATACGCTACCGACCGGGTATCTGGCCTGAAGCGTGAGCCAGCGTCGGATATCGGGGTCGGTCATCGGTGTCAGGGGATGATGGCGCATACCCGTTTCAGAGAGAAGCCGGTCGCCGACAAAGAGATGTCCCATGAAAAGCCGGCGGCCGGCGCCCGGAAAGGCCGGGCAGACGACGGCGGTCTCTGCGCCCAGCAGGTCCAGCAGGGCTTCCGCCACGGGCCCGATATTTCCTTCAGGCGTCGAATCGAAGGTCGAGCAATATTTGAAGATGATCTGTTCGCATCCCGCATCGAGCAGCCATTTCACGGCGTCGATGGATTGGGCGACCGCGTCCTTGACGGGCGCGGAGCGTGTCTTCAACGCGACGACACCGGCCTCGCAGGCGGGCACTGCCCGCCCGAGCCCGGAAAACTGCATCGTCGACATGCCGCCCTTGGCCAATGTGTTGGCAAGGTCGCTGGCACCTGTGAAATCATCAGCGATAGCGCCGAGCAGCATCGTCAGACCCTCTCTGAAACCCTGCTTTCCAGCTCGTCCTCGATATGGACGCGGATAATCTCTTCGAAGGAGGTCTCGGCGCGGAAACCGAGCGCCTCGGCGCGGCGCGCATCGAAACCCTGCGGCCAACCGGAGATGATACTGGCGATCGTCTCGTTCGGCTCTCGCCGGATCAGCCGGGTCGCCGCATCACCCGCCACCCGCCGCAACGCCTCGATCTGATCACCGACCGTTGCAGAAAGTCCCGGCATGGTGATGGTCCTCAGCTGACCGAGCGAGCCGGTGTCGATCTCGGCGGCATGCAGCAGAAAGCCGGTTGCGGCACGCGGGCTGGCAAACCAGTGGCGGACGTTTTCGTTCACCGGCAACACGGCCTCGTCGCCGATCAGCGGCTCGCGCAGGATCGAGGAAAAGAAGCCGGAGGCCGCCTTGTTGGGCTTGCCGGGGCGGATGGAGATCGTCGGAAGCCGGATGCCGATGCCATCGAAGATGCCCCGGCGGGAATAGTCGGCAAGAAGGAGTTCGCAGATTGCCTTCTGGGTGCCGTAGCTTGTCAATGGGGTCAGGCAATGGGTATCGCTGATGATTGGCGGCAGCGGCTCGCCAAAGACGACGATGGAAGAGGTGAAAACGATGCGTGGGGTATAGGGGCGCTCGATGCCGGCCAGGCGGATCGCCTCGAAGAGCGCGCGCGTGCCATCGAGATTGACGCTGTAGCCTTTCTCGAAATCCGCCTCGGCCTCGCCGGATACGACAGCGGCAAGATGAAAGATGAGATCCGGCCTTCCGGCGACAAGAGCCTCGGCGGCGCCCGGATGGGAGAGATCGGTGGCGACTGTCTCGATCGTGCCGTCGAACTCCGGCGCATCCGGCACGGCGATGTCGGCAAGCACCATGCGTCGGATCGGTCTGCCGTTGACCGTGCCGGATGTCGCGAGGGCGCGCGCAAGCTTGCGGCCGATCATGCCGGCCGCACCAATGATCAATACATCCATGTAGGCTGCTCCTTACGGTCTGCCGGCAGGCTTGAAGGGAACTGGATCGCCCGGCTGTCTTGTTACCGTTCCAGGGGCGCTTTCGCCGACGGCACGCGACGTGTCGTGAATTCTCAGGATATGTTCGGAAAACGCCGCGGCCACGGCATCCGGGTTGCGCATCTTCAGCGCCCTGACGATGAAGCGGTGATCCTCCAGGCTCTTTTCGATGGCACCGGGTTCGGCCATGGCGATGCGGCGATGGTCGAGCATGTACGTGTAGAGATCGACGACGAAATCGGCGAGCAGGCGGTTTGTCGAGGCATAATAAATGGTTAGGTGGAATTCCCGGTCGCAGATCAGGAAGCGCACGGGGTCGTTCAGCGCCTCCTCCTGGGCCGCGATCGAATTTTCGAGCCGCCGGATATCGTCTTCGCTCAGGTGCCGGGCGGCATCGGCGGCGACAGCGGTTTCCACGAGGAGCCGGGCGGCATGAACGGCGTCCAGGCTATAGCCGTTGATCGATGTCGGATTTGTCACGCCGATCCGTTGCGCGCTGACGGTCACATCGACGCGGGCAACGCGGGTCCGCGCGCCTTGGGAGACCTGGACGACACCTTCGCCGGCCAGAAGCTGCACCGCACCGCGCACGGTCTCGCGGCTGACCGCCAGCATCGTCGACAATTCACGCTCGCTCGGCAGCTCGTCGCCGCGTTGCAGAATACCGGATGCGATCATGGAGACGATTTTGTCCCGGATCATCTCCTTGGCGGTCTGCTTGTGGATCGTCTCATGAAGAGGCGAGAGCGGTAGGCTCGACATAGGGTACTCCGACTGGACTGATTTATAGTCCAGTTAAACCATTCGAGCTTCCCTGTCACCTCCCCGGTTGCAAAATTTTCATTTCCGGCCGCGATGGAGGAAGTGTGTCGAGTGGAGGCGGCAGCAGAAGAACGATGCGGAAGATTCGCCAGTATTCCAACGATTCCAGCGGAGCAGCAGGGGTTTTCAGAGATTTTGCGCTGCGTTCCGGGTTTTGCCGCTGATGCGTCGCTGGAAATCATTCCCATCGGGCGGGCCTTAAGGCCCGGATGCTCAACCTTGAGTGATGGTATAAAAAATCTAACTGGTACGGTGCCTTGACCAGTTGACAAGTCGAGAGGCCATCTCTAGCGTTGCTGTCATCGGTGGAGCTCGGGCTCCGCCATGGGCGCGCTCCGGGAGTGGCATGCCCGTCGCAGGAGGAATATCCATGTCGCAGTTTTTGTGCGTTCCGGTCGGGACGGCGAGAGGTCTGTCGTGAGTGCGGTCGAGACATCGTTCGACGCTGCGCGGCCGGCCGGCGCGCCGCGCCAGATCCTGCTGGCAAGCGGAGTCACCAAGGGGTTTCCAGGCGTCCTGGCCCTCGATAATGTCGACTTCGACGTGCGGGCAGGTGAGGTGACGGCACTGCTCGGCGAGAACGGTGCCGGGAAGTCGACGCTTATCAAGCTGATGGCCGGCTTCTATACACCAGACCGAGGTGAGATCACGGTCGATGGCGTGGCTTTGCAGGCCGATCCTGCCTCTGCACATCGCATCGGCGTCGCCACCATCCACCAGGACGCCCATCTTGTGCCGGCCATGTCGGTGGGCGAGAATATCATGCTTGGCCGTTGGCCCGGTCGCTACGGCTGGGTTTCGAGGAAGGCACAGCGGGAGAGGGCGCGTGCCGCCGTCGCCCGCGTCGCTCCCCACCTCAACATATCCACACCGGCGGGGCGCCTGTCGCCGGCCGACCAGCAGCTCATCGAGATCGCACGCGCCATTTCGGAGGATTCGAAAATCCTCATCATGGACGAACCGACGACATCGCTGTCGCCGCCGGAGATCGATCGTCTCTTTCGTGTCGTCGATGACCTGAAGGCGAACGGCCTCGGCATCGTCTTCGTCTCCCACTGGTTGGAAGAGGTTTTTGCGATTGCCGACCGCGTCACGGTTCTGCGGGATGGCCGTCTGGTCGGGACGGAAGCGATCGCGGATCTCGATCATGACAAGGTCATCCGCATGATGGTTGGCCGCGAAGTGCGCGAGGCCGAGCACAAGCCGCGCCCGATCGGCGATGTCGTGATGCGCGTCAGCAATCTCTCCCGCGACGGCGTCCTCGACGATATTTCCTTCGACGTCCGCGCCGGCGAGATCGTCGGCATGTCGGGCCTCGTGGGGGCCGGCCGCAGCGAACTTGCCGCCTGCATCTTCGGGATCGATCCCTATGACAGCGGCGCTGTCGAAGTCGCCGGCCAACCGATCCGCACGAACGATCCGAAGGCCGCGATCGATGCCGGCATCGGTCTGGTTCCCGAAGACAGGCGCCGGCAGGCCCTCGTCGGGCTGATGAGTGTGCGCAGCAACATGACGCTCGGCCTCTTCGATCAGATTACCGGTTACGGCTTCCTCTCCAGCCAGAAGGAAGAGGAAATCGCCGCGCGCGAGATGAAGAGCCTAGCGGTCAAGGCGGCCTCGTCGAGAGTACGCGTTTCGACCCTTTCGGGCGGCAATCAGCAGAAGGTCGTGCTCGGCCGTTGGCTTGCGCGCCGCCCAAAGGTCCTGATCCTCGACGAGCCCACCAAGGGCATCGATGTCGGCGCCAAGTCGGAAATCAGCGACCTGATCGTCCGGCTGGCGGAAGGTGGCATGGCGATCCTGCTGATCAGTTCGGAACTACCCGAAATCCTTTCGCTGTCGGATCGCGTCCTTGTCATGCGATCGGGGCGCATCTCCGCCAAGCTCACGCGGGCGGAAGCCACGAGCGAAACCATCATGAGCTACGCGACGACCGGCTGAACGCCCTCGACAAGACCGGGCAGGAGACACGAATGACTTTGGAGAATACGCAAATGAGCGACATTGCCCCTGCCGGACACGGCAAGGTGCCGGGATTGCGCGGCCGCATCTCGTTCATCGACCTGATGCAGAGCGTCGGCCTGCTGGCGGTCATCCTGCTCGGCGGCGCGATAATGAGCGTGCTCAGTCCCGTCTTCGCAACGATGCGCAATATCGAGAACGTGTTGCAATCGGCGACGATCATCGCCGTCGTCGCGATCGGGCAGACCTTCGTAATCCTTGTCGCGGGCATCGACCTGTCGGTGGCCTCGGTCCTCGTCCTGTCCTCCGTGCTTTCGGTTGGGCTCGTCCAGTTCCAGGGCCTTTCTCCGGAAATCGGCGTGCTGGTCGCGCTTTTGGCTGGCCTCGGCATAGGTCTTGTCAACGGGCTTGCCGTGACCAAGCTGCGGATTCCCGCCCTCATCGCGACACTCGCGACCATGACGATCGGGCGGGGTCTCGCCTATATCTACTCGGGCGGCACGAACATCGCGCCGGTGCCGCGGTTCTTCGTCGATCTCCAGGCAGCCCGCATCCTTGGCATTCCCGCGGTCATCGTGTTGACGCTCGCACTGGCGCTCATCGCGCAGATCGTGCTCTCGCGCACCTCCTTCGGCCGCTCGATCTATGCCACCGGTGGCAATCCGCTTGCCGCGCGCCTCGCCGGCATCAAGACGGAGCGGGTCATCATCATCGCCTTCATGATTTCCGGCCTCATGTCGGCGATTGGCGGCCTTCTCATCACGGCACGCTTCGAGGCGGGCGCGGCAACGGCCGCCCAGGGACTGGAACTTGCTGTCATTGCTGCGGTGGTCATCGGCGGCGTCAGCCTTTTCGGCGGCGAGGGCAATATCGGGAGCATGCTGCTTGGCGTGCTGCTGCTCGGCCTGGTGCAGAATGCGGTCAATCTCCTGAACGTGCCGCCGAACTGGGACTCCGTTGTCTCCGGCCTCGTCATCGCCGCCGCCGCTGCCCTCGACGTCTACCGGCGCAGCTATCTGGAGGCAGGCATGCGCAAGAAAGTCATCGCGACGAAATCGAAGCAAGCTTCGAAAGCCTGAAATAAAGGGTGTGCGGATCCCGCACACAGCAACAACGAAACGCAGTGGGTGACGCAAGCGTCCTTCGGGGCGAACGGAATCGCTTTGCCGTGAACAAGGTCAAGCGGGAATGGCAATACCGCCCGGACAGGGTGGTTCACAGGTCCAATTGGGAGGAAACATAATGGACACGAAGATCGAAATGCCAATGAAACGCCGCACACTCATGCAGCTTGCTGCCGGTGCTGCCTTCATGATGACGGGCGCACTCGCGGTTCCGGGCACGACCCTTGCCGAAGACAGCGTACTCAAGGGCAAAAACCTCGCCTACATCGCCTTCGGCCTGCAATACGAATACCAGGTGACGCTCGTTGATCACGTCAAGAAGCTCGCCGCCGAGAAGGGCATGAACATTTCGGTCTATGACGGCAAGGGAGATCCCTCGACGCAGACGACCCAGATGCTCGATGTCCTCTCCAAGCAACCGGACATCATCCTGCTCAACCCGGTCGATGCCAAGCTGCTGCAGGGCGGCGTGCGCAAGGCGAACGAGGCCGGGATCCCGCTCTTCATGCTGGAAAACCTGCCGCCGGAGGGCGAGTGGGTGGCCTATAATACCTTCGACGATGTGGCGGGCGGCCGCGCGGCGGCCGATGCCGTGGCGAAGCTGACGGGCGGCAAGGGTCGGGTGCTCGAAGTGCGCGGCGCCATCGGCTCTGGCCAGTCGGAGAAGCGCTACCAGGGTTTCCACGAGCAGATGGAAGCGAAATATCCGGACATCAAGATCGAGACTCTGAAGGCGGAATGGACCGCCGACAATGCCCAGACGCTGACTGTGGACGCCTTTACCCGCGATCCGGACGTCGCGGCGATCTGGGCACACAATGACGAGATGATCCGCGGCGTCGTCTCGGCGCTTCGCCAGATCGACCGGCTGAAGCTTGTCGGCGAAGAGGGGCATATTCCGGTCATCGGCTTCGACGGCACGCCGCTCGGCCTGGAGCGCATCCGTGAGGGCACGCAGACGGCCGATGTCGGCCAGAACCCGTTCTCGATGGGCTCGTCCATCGTGGAGCAGATGGAAAATCACTTCTCCGGAAAGCCGGTCGAAAAGAACACGCTCATCCAGCCCGTCATGATCTGGAAGGAGAATGTCGACAGTAAGGAGAACTGGGGCAACATGGTCAAGGGTTGATCCCTGTGAACACGCGGCAGGGGGCGATCGCTGGTCGCGCCCTGCCGGCAGGCAGTCTTGAGTGGATTGGATAGGGCATGACGAAAGACATTATGAAACCCGACTATGCAAACAACATGCGGCTGATCGGCCATTCGGACCAAGGCGGATTGCGTGACGGCATCCAGGTCATGGTCGAGGATGGCTTCGCCTATATCGGCCATCTCTTCAGCCAGGGTTTTTCGATCGTCGACGTGCGTGATCCCGCCAACCTGAAACCGGCCGGATATGTGAGGGCGCCGGCCAACACCTGGAACGTGCACCTCCAGGCAGCGGATGGGCTGCTCCTCGTCATTCACGGCAAGGACGTCTTTGCCGACGCGGCTTTTTCGGACGAGGCGTCCTACTACAAGGCGGCGGCCGGAACGGCCCTCGGCACGGCCGCTCCGACCATGGCGCGAAACTGGGACGCCGGTCTCGCAGTCTACGATATTGCGAGCAAGCCCGGCGAGCCGCGCCGCATCGGCTTCATGCCGGTCTCCGGCGGTATCCACCGCATCTGGTGGACGGGAGGGAAATGGGCCTATGTCTCCGCGCTTCTCGACGGCTATACCGATTTCATCTTTATGACCGTCGACATGTCGGACCCGACAAACCCGCGGGAAGCCGGACGCTACGCGCTGCCGGGCATGCATCAGGCAGCCGGCGAAACGCCTGGCTGGCCGCCCAACGCCAAGTTCGGCCTGCACCACGCGATCGTCGACGGAGACACGGCCTGGGGTGCATGGCGCGATGCCGGCCTGGTGGTAATGGACGTCTCCGACCGCGCGAAGCCGTCGCTCATCCGCCACACCAACTGGTCGCCGCCGTTCCAGGGCGGCACGCACAACTGCCTGCCGATCAAGGGCCGCGACATCCTCGTCGTCGTCGATGAAGCCGTGCTCGACGATTTCGAGGACGGGCTCAAGAACATCTGGATTTTCGATATCAAGGACAAGGCGAACCCGGTCCCGATCGCCACGATGCCGCCGCCGTCGGATCAGGACTATACGCACAAGGGCGCGCATTACGGGCCGCATAACATCCACGAGAACCGTCCCGGCAGTTTCCAGAGTTCGTCATTGATCTTCTCGACCTGGCAGAACGCGGGCGTGCGTGTCTACGACATCTCGAACGCCTACCAGCCGAGGGAAGTGGGCGCGCTCGTGCCCCCGCCGCCATCAGGCCTGATGGACCAGCGGCCGGGCAAGAGGAGGATCATCCAGACCTGCGACATCTTCGTGGACAAGAGCGGGCTGGCATATGTGACCGACTACAATGCCGGTCTTTACATCATGGAATATACCGGCTGAGCCGGTCGAGATTATTGAAAGGTATCAACATGAACCTCTTCGGCTCCTATGACGTTGTGGTGACCGGCGCCGGCTCCTCCGGCATCGTTGCGGCTATCCGCGCGGCCCGCGAGGGCGCCAGGGTGCTTCTTCTGGAAGGCACCGGCTTCCTTGGCGGTCTCATCACGGGCGGCCGCCTGACCAAGCCTACGGGCCTCATCAATTCGAAGATATTCGAGGAAATGCTCGATCGGTGCGTCGGCTATCGGGGTGCGGATGGGCGCATAAGGGAATCCTACTGGGGCAAATATACCGGCACCTTCGATGCTGAGGTCATGCAGCGCGTCATCATCGAGATGGTGGAGGAATCGGGCGTCGAGGTGCTGCTGCGTGCCAACGTGGTCCAGACGGTGATGAAGGACGGCGCGGTGCACGGTCTACTCATCCGCACCAAGTCCGGCGAGAGCCTCGTGCTCGCCAAGGCCTTCGTCGATGCCTCGGGTGATGGCGACGTTGCGGCCCTTGCCGGCGCTGCGTTCATGCTCGGACGCGAAGGCGACGGCCTGACACAGCCCATCACCTCCTATTTCCGTGTTCTCAACGTCAACGTTCCGGCGCTGATCGCCGATTGCGAGGCGAACCGGGCGGACATGTGGGAGGTCGTCTATCCGAAGGAGGCCGGCAGCCGTAATGAAGACTATGCGATGGCCGTTCTTCTGACGGGCTTCCAGCAGCGCATCAGGGACAAGGTCGCGGAAGGCTTCGACTGGATCATCCCGAAGGATCATATCACCATGAAGACGGGGCTCATCCCCGGCGAGATCAGCGTCAATGTCACGCGATATCAAGGAAATGGCCTCGACGACCGGGATCTGAGCCGTGCCGAGATCGAGATCCGAAAGCAGGCCTATTGCGCCTTCGACTTCCTGCAGCGCTATGTCGGGGGCTTCGAGGATGCGATCTTCCTTGAGGTGGCGCCGAAGCTCGGCGTGCGCGAGACCCGCCGCGTGACCGGCCATTACATCCTGACGGAAGCCGATGTGCGCGGTAACCGTCGCTTCGAAGACGCGATCGGCCTTTGCAACTCGCCCGTCGACGTGCACGAGCCTGGCGGCAGCCGCGCCATCATGGACCATGTGGGGATCGGCTACGGCATCCCCTGGCGCACGCTGGTGCCACTCGACGTGGACAATATCCTTGTCGCCGGCCGCTGCATCTCCGTCGACGCCATCGCCTTCGGCTCAACCCGCAACGTGCCCGCCTGCACCATGACGGGGGAGGCGGCCGCGATCGCGGCGGTTCTGGCGGCAAAGCGCAACGTGCCGACCTCGGCCATCATCGCTTCGGAGGTGCAGGCTCGACTGAAGGAGCTTGGCGTCTGGCTCGGAACCCCTGACGAAGAGGTTCCCGATGTGCTGAAGCAGGCAAGCTGACTGAGGAGGGGACATGGTCCGCGTGCAGCCGATCGAAAAGGCCAAGGTGAGCTCGGGTTATCCAACCCTGCTCAGTCCCTTCTCGATCGGTCGGGTCGAACTCAGGAACCGCGTGGTCTTCCAGCCGCACTTTACCGCCCTTGGTCATCTCGACGGCATGCCTTCCGATGATCAGGTCGCCTATCACGAGGAGCGGGCACGGGGTGGGGTTGGGTTGATCATTCTCGAAAGCATGGCGATCCACCCGACCGGCAAGATGTCGCGCCGCTTCGTCAACGCCTGGGACCCGGCCGTCGTGCCGGGCCTTCGGGCGATCGCCGATGCGGTTCACCGACATGGCGCAAAACTCTTCGGCCAACTCACCCATGGCGGTCATACCTCGCTCGAAAAGCCGCCGCATATTCTCTGGGCGCCGACCCAGATGCCCGAGCCCTCAAGCCACCACTCGACGAAGGCGATGGACGAGGACGACATTGCTGCCGTCATCGAGGGGTTCGCCCAGAGCGCGCGCAATCTCATCGCCGCTGGGCTTGATGGCATCGAGATCAAGATCGCGCATGATGGCTTGCTCCGATCCTTTGCTTCGCCCTTCTTCAACCGGCGCACGGACGGCTATGGCGGCTCCTTCGGGAACCGCATGCGGCTTTCGCTGGAGGTGATCGCCGCCATCAAGGCTGCAACGGGACCCCACGTTCCTCTCGGGGTCAGGATTTGCGTCAACGAATTCACGCCCTTCGGTTATGATACGGACTATGGGCTCGACATGGTCAGGGCGCTGGAGGCGACGGGCCAGCTCGATTACTTCAACTCCGATGCGGGTTCGTTTTCCAGCTATTGGATGGAAATCCCGCCGGCTGCCGTTCCCGCCTCGGAATTCCGGCGCATCAACGTGGCGCTGAAGGGCGCGACCTCGCTCCCGGTCATCGGCTTCGGACGCATTTCTCCAAGCGCGGGAGAGGCGTTGCTGGCCGCAGGCGAGGCGGACCTCGTCGGAATGGCGCGACAACTCATTGCCGATCCCGAGACCGTCAACAAGGTGGCGGCGGGTCGCGGCGATCTGGTGCGTCTCTGTATCTCCTGCAACGATGGCTGCATCTATCAGGTCGGACAGGAAAAGGGTGTGCGCTGCGTGCACAATCCGGGCGCCGGACAGGAGCGATTGATGAGCGAACGGCTGGTCCGCCGCGCCGAGAGCACACGAAAGGTCGTCGTCATCGGCGGCGGGCCGGCCGGATTGAAGGCGGCCGAAACGGCTGCCCGGCGCGGCCATTCGGTCATGCTCCTCGAGGCTGAACGCTGTCTCGGCGGTCAGATCAATCTCGCAGCCCTTCAGCCGGAACATGGCAGCGTTGCCGAGGTCACGGCCTATCTCGAGGCGGCGGTCGTCGACCTCGGAGTGACGATCCGCCTTGGAACGCCGGCGTCCGCCGACATGATCGCAGGGCTCGATCCGGATGTGGTGATCGTCGCGACCGGTTCCGAGCCGAATTTACGCGCTCCAGGAGGTGGCTTGTCGATGGCGTTCGGACGGCAGGCTTTGCCTGATGTCGAGGGATTGGATCAGGACTTCGTCGTCTCGGCGGACGATGTGCTTTCGGGCCGACAGCAGCCTTCCGGCCATGTCGTGGTGGTCGACAAGAACGGCCACTGGGAAGCGGCCGGCACCGCCGAGTTCCTGGCCGATGCGCAGTGTCGCGTCACGGTCGTCGCCGCGCATGGTATGGTCGGCGAGGATATCGAGGCCGGAACGCGCACCCTCTTCCACCGCCGGGCGGCGATCAAGGGGATGACGCTGCTGCCAGGACTTTCCCTTGTTGCCATCGAGCCCGGTCGTGTGCGGGTGACGCCGGTCGTCTCGGATGCGGATGCGATCGGCTGGGCAAAGTACATTCTCATGCCGGGGGAGGAGCGCCTGATCGAGGAGGTCGATTGGGTCGTGCCCGTCATTGGCCGCCGCTCGCGCGAGGACCTCTATCTGGCGCTGAAGGCCGACAGGCGTTTCGAGCGGGCTCAGGTTCTGCGGGTCGGCGATTGTGTCGCGCCACGCCTCATCCAGAGCACGATCCTCGACGCCTTCGACGTCACACGGCATCTTTGAATTGTGGGAGAAACCGATGAGACTGGCATTTAACACCTGGGCCTATTCGAGCTTTCCGGTCTGGGTCCCCTCCTATCCGCTTGCCGAGGTCATCGAGCGTGTCGCCGGCATCGGCTATGACGGCATTGAGATCGGCGCTGCCGCACCCCATGCGTTTCCCGACTACCTCGGCCCCGAGCGCAGAAAGGAAATCCGCGGCCTGCTCGAAGCAAACAACCTGGCGCTCGCGAGCATGCTGCCTGCACCCGGCGGCGGGCCGGGCTTCAATGTCGCCTCTCCCATGGTGGAGGAGCGGGTGGCGGCAATCGACCAGTACAAGAAGGTTGCCGATCTTTGTGCCGATCTCGGCGGTTCGACGCTGCTTTATGTCGCCGGCTGGCAGATATTCGGGACAAGCCGCCAACAGGCGTGGGATTGGAGCCGCAGCGCCCTCGAAGACATTGCAGACCATGCGGCCGGCCGCGGCGTGACCGTCGTCATCGAGCCGACTGCCGCCGACAGCAACCTTGTCGATTCCTGTGACGATGCGCTCATGCTCATGCGGGAGGTGGCAAAGCCGAACGTCAAGCTGATGTTCGATACCTATCATGTCATCTATCGCAAGGAGGTTTCGAGCGATTATGTCAGGCGCATGGGGGCGGACCTGCATCATGTCCACCTCGCCGACGCGAACCGTGCCGCACCCTCCGATGCCGGAAAAGCCGATTATCGAGCGATCGTGGCCGACCTAAAGTCGCTGGACTTCACCGGCTACCTGACCATGGAGATTGGCTTCGACCGCCGCGACGTCGAGCCCGACCGCTTGGCTCGTCAAGCCTTGGAATATATGCGGTCTTTGCTCTGATGCGTCTATCTTAATGTTGTTTAGCGAGAAACCAACGCTATGCCCCTAACGCGGGCCAGATCTCATTTCTAGCCGGTCCTGCAGGGGAGCTATGGGCCTAAGGGCAGCAAATCCCTCTTGTTGAGCTTCAGTTCGCCGTGCCGATAGTGGCGGATCGCCTAAAGCCTCGTCGAGGAAGGCGCGGCGATGGAGCTGACACATCAGCGCCTCGTTGATCTTACTACTGGCGAAGTCGAAGCCGTTCAGATCACGGTAGGCGGGAAAGCGTGCCGTCTTGAGCTGATAGGCCGTCGACCGGACTTCGCGTTCTGCTGTCTCTGCCTTGAGAAGTTGTGACGGGACAGGGATCGCCGCCTCGAACGCTGGCGATCCTTGTTCGGTAAGCTCGCTGTCGGTCTAGGCCAGTCCAGGCCGACAGCCGATCTGCGAACGGGTCAAGCTTGCTCGGCCGTTCCGGCACCTTGAACATCGGCTCCACGCCATTCAGGTACACATATTTGCGGATCGCAGGCTGCGCTCTACAATTATTCATCGTCATCCGACCTGTCACGGAGGAGCTGCGAGCGCTTCGGCATATGTGGTCACGAGCGAGTTGCCTCGCACTCCGGAGCTGGAGCGTTTCATCGAACGGGCAACGCTAGTCGGAGGAAAGTCCAGTATGGAAAGCGGTGATCCTTCGCCATCCGAGGTGTGAGCGAAGAGATCCGCTCATGCCATCTCGTGTTGCTCATCGGTATCGAAAATGGTACTGTTCGGCCAATTTTACGTATCGATGTGGTTATGTGATGAACAATATCGTGACTGTCGGCGATCTCAAGCGCCGTGGAATGGCTGCGCTCGAAGAAGGCTTGCGGCATGGCCCCGTACGCATCGTCAAACGTAACAAGGCGGCTGCTGTCGTGATTTCGGAGGAGGAGTATCTGCGCCTCTCCGGAAAGCAGTCATCCGAGCGGCCGCGTGTGACGGCGTTGCAATGGCTGCTTTCGCAGCCCACCGCCGGTACGCGCGATAAGGCGGAGATCGATGCTGATCTGGCGAAAGAGCGCGCCTGGTGATCGCGTTTTTTGATGCGAGCGCCCTGATCTATCTGATCGAAGGCAACGAACCGTTCGCGGATCGTGTGCGCAATCAATTGGCGGCGTTGGCAGAGGCGCACCCGGGCATGGGCGCGGCGGTCAGCCGGCTGTCCTGGCTGGAGTGCCGAGTCAGGCCGCTGAAGAACGAAGATGCTGCGGTTCTCGCGTTGTTCGATACGTTTTTTGCCCGATCCGATCTCGTATGGGTGGAGCTAGACCGGGATGTGGTTGAGTTGGCGACCGCCATCCGCGTACGGCATGGACTTCGAACACCGGATGCCTTGCAGGCCGCAAGCTGCTTGCAACTGGGTCCGGAGCACGTTTTGCTGACAGGCGATGGCTCGTTCCAGCGTGTTCATGGGCTGAATGTAGCGGTTCTAGCCTGAACAAAACATATGAGCGGTCTTGGCGAACGCTGTGCAGTGGTAGCAGTGGCAATCGACTGACTTTTTTCGCCTCAGACACTTTGTGCAGGAGCCGCGCGTAGGGTGACAACGGTTTGTATAGCGCCTTCGCGGACCAGATCTATGACGGAGGGCTCGCTCGGCCGGCGGCGCCTTGCGTATGTGCGCAGTCGCATGAAGCAGGGCGGCAGCATTGGCGGCAGACCACACCAGATCCAACTATCATTTTTATGGATTTTCGTGCGGCTACTGTCAGGCTGCTTGACTCTGCCGAGCCTAAAGGATTATCTACCTAAACGTTTTGGAGGAGAACGAACGGTTGCAGTCAAGGCCAACACTTCACGATGTCAGCGCAGCCGCGAAGGTTTCAACCTATACGGCTTCCCGTGCATTGAGCGGTGGGACAGGAGTTGGCGCCGAGACCCGCAAGCGCGTGATCGAGATTGCGGCCGAGCTCGGATATGTTCCCAATCAGCACGCCCGTAACCTCAAAAGTTCGCAAAGTACCGCTGTCGCCGTACTTACGGCCAATATTGCCAATCACTACTATTCCGTCCTCGTGAGTAGCTTGGAAGCTACGATCGAAGGAGGCGGATACGATTGCGTCACGATGGACGCCATCCTCAACGGTGTTCACTCCCAAGCCCGTGAGGATCGATTTGTCGCCTCGATCATGGCTCAGCGCGTCGCTGCCGTCGTGGTGACTTACAATCTCAGCGAAGCCAATATGCGCGCGTTGGCGAGCTGGGGAATTCCCATGATCTTCGTTGACCGCTCAGTCCCGGACGGCTACCGGCAATACTCGTCGATCACGACCGATAGCTTCCAGGGTAGCCACGAAATGGGGATGCATCTGGCGGGTCATGGGTATAAGCGTTGGGCATTCGTCGGTCACACAGACACTTGGAGTTCCCGCAAGCCCCGGCAGGCCGGTTTCGAGGCCGCCGCCGCATCCACGGGATGCAGTGTCGATATCATCGAAGGTATGAATTCGAGCGCAACCTCATGCGAGGCCGTGAGCGCCTACCTCATCGAAAAGCCGCGAGACGAATGGCCTGAGGTCTTTTACGCGTCGAATACGGTTCTCTTGCACGGGATTTTTGAAGCGCTCCGCCGGCGCAGCCTTTCCGTGCCAGACGATGTTGCGGTTGTTGCCTTCGATGATTTCGAGTGGGCGGAGATGATCGACCCCCCTGTAACTGTGATCGACCAGGATATCGTCACGATCGGTCGTGCTGCCGGCGCGCGTTTGTTGCAGCAGATGAAATCCGAAAAGACCATCGGGGAAGACTTGATCCTTAAGCCGACCCTCAAGGTGAGACAATCTTGCGGCTGCGGGAGAATCAAGAAGTTCGCCGGTCGCTAGCCGGCTGCAATTAGGCGTGAAATGGCGCCCCTAATTTTTTGAGAAGGAACTAAACGTTTATGGTTATAGCAATCGGACTGAATAGCGGTTCGTCGTTCGACGGCATCGACGTCGTTGCGATCGAAATCGGCATCGACAAGGATGGTAATCCGTCGCGCCCCAAATTCATCGAGGGACGCAGCTACGATTGGCCGGAGGCGGTGGCGAAGGATGTCCTCCGCGCGTTCGACAACAATCTCAGTATCTTCGAACTCTGCCGCCTGAACTACACCGCCGGCGCGGTATACGCCGAAAGCGCCCGTGCCTTGATGCGGGAGATGAATCTCAAGCCGGAAGATGTCGCCGTCATCGGCTTTGACGGGCAGACCATCTACCAGGAGCCCGCCCGGTTCAGCGAACTGGCGAAATTCGCTGACGGCGAAGATGTTCTCGCCCGCTGGCAGGACGGGCCTTTCCCCTGCGGCCTCCAGATCGGCGAGCCTGCCGTCGTCGCGGCGACGTGTGACGTTACGACCGTCACTCAGTTCCGCCCGTCCGACCACGCCCTCGGCGGCGCCGGCGCCCCCCTCATGCAATATCTCGATTTTGTCGCGTTCCGCGATATCGGGCCTGTGTTGACCCTCAATATCGGCGGCATCGCCAATTGCCAGTTCGCGCAGGCGGATCGCTCGAAGATGATGGCTTTCGACACGGGACCGGGCAACGTCATGATCGACCATGCTTGCAAGGTCTTGCTCAACCGTTCCTACGACAAGAACGGTGAGGAGGCCAGAAAAGGTACAGTCGACGCAGCAATGCTCGACTATCTCCTCGGCCACGACTATTTCAAGCGCCCCATCCCCCGCAGTGCGTGGCGTCGCGACTTCGGTGCCGAATACGCAGACGAGGTGCTGGCGAAGTTCAGCACGCTGCCTGTACCGCAGATCCTTCGGACGCTCACCGAATTTTCCGCTGTGACGATCGCAAAGGCGATCAAGGACCACGTCACGGATCTCTCCGAGGGCTCGAAGGTGATCGCGAGTGGAGGCGGCGTTCAGAATGCGTTGCTGATGGAGCGGCTGAGTGAAACCCTGGCACCGCTTGTCCTGACCACATCGGATGAATTCGGCATTCCGCCTCAGTTCAAGGAAGCAGTCAAATTCGCCACGCTTGCTTTCGCGAATGTGAACGGACTTGCCAACAACATCCCCGCCGCGAGCGGCGCATCGAAGTTCACGATCCTCGGCAAGCGGATCGAAGCCCCGCGGGCTGCGAAAGTCCTTTGAGTACAGCGAAGTGAATTCCAGAGCGAGTTCAGGAAACCGAGCCTAAACGTATTGGTATATTCCGTGAACTCGCTTTGGAGAGCCTGTCCCGTTCGGGAAGGCAAGCATGCACGCATTCTCGGCGCGGAATGGGTCCCGCCGTGAACTTGACAATCGGGAGGATATTTATGCGCAAGTTTCTCACATCAACGGCCGTAATGGCCATCGCGGTTGCACTCAGCGGCTTTGCAGCCCTTGCCGCTGACCAGAATGTAGAGGTCCTTCATTGGTGGACTTCTGGTGGCGAAGCTGCAGCGGTCAAAGTGCTCAAGGACGACCTCCAGACGAAGGGCATTTCCTGGACCGACATGCCGGTTGCCGGCGGCGGCGGTACTGCCGCCATGACGGTGCTTCGCGCCCGCGTCACGTCCGGAAACGCGCCGACCGCGGTGCAGATGCTCGGTTTCGACATTCTCGACTGGGCCAAGGAAGGCGTTCTTGCCAATCTCGACGAAGTCGCCTCCAAGGAAGGCTGGGACAAGGTCATTCCCCCGGCGCTTCAGCAGTTTTCGCAATACGATGGCCACTGGATCGCAGCTCCCGTCAATGTCCACAGCTCAAACTGGGTCTGGATCAACAAGGAAGCGCTCGACAAGGCCGGCGGCAAGGAACCGGAGAACTGGGACGAATTCGTCGCCCTGCTCGAAAAGTTCAAGGAGCAGGGCATCATACCGCTCGTTGGTGGCGGCGATGCGTGGAACGCGACGACCATGTTCGATTCAGTTGTCCTCTCCCTCGGCAACGACTTCTACAAGAAGGCCTTCATCGACCTCGATCCGGCCGCGCTCGGTGGCGACCAGATGAAGGAAGCGTTCACCCGTCTTGCCAAGCTGCGTTCCTATGTGGACGACAACTTCTCCGGGCGTGAATGGAATCTCGATTCCGCCATGGTCATCGAGGGCAAAGCCGGCATGCAGATCCTCGGTGACTGGGCGAAGGGCGAGTTCATCAAGGCGGGCAAGAAGCCGGGGGAAGACTTCGTTTGCATTCGTTATCCCGGTACGCAGGGCTCCGTGACCTTCCTTTCGGACCAGATGGTCATGTTCAAGGTATCCGCAGACCGGGAGGCGGCGCAGCGCGAAATGGCCTCGGCCGTGGAAAGCCCCGCCTTCCAGTCGGCTTTCAACGTGGTCAAGGGCTCCGTGCCGGCCCGGATCGACGTCTCGGATGAAGCCTTCGATGCTTGCGGCAAGAAGGGGATCGCGGATCTCAAGGAGGCGAGCGAAAAAGGGACGATGCTCGGCTCCATGTCCAACGGTCATGCTGCTCCCGCGGCTGTCAAGAACGCGGTTTACGATATCGTCAACCGTGTCTTCAACGGCGAACTGACGCCAGAAGAAGCCGCTGCGGAACTGCCGGCCACCGTGGAAGCAGCAAAGTAGGCATCGTTTTCAAGGCCCCTTCTCCTGTTCGCCAACGAGATGGGGCCTTGAAGCGAACCGTTCTGACCCGCAGAACCGCAC
>NZ_JBVAPC010000016.1:0-33778 GCF_055330205.1 Shinella sp. R2-11
CTGAACGCGCGGGTTCGATTCCCGCTACCCGCTCCAGCCCGGTTTCTCAGGGCGTTGCGCCGTATTTACCCGCTTCCATTTTTGGAAGGTTTTACAGCTGGTTTTACAGCTTCTGTTCTTGCTCTGGCCTCATCGAGTTTTCGGATTATCGCGTCGGTTGCAGCATTGCGGCCGACATAGCGTCGAATAATCCTTTCGACGTGATCTTCCTCCCATCCAAGAATTTCCGCGATCACTCGCTTGTCGAGGCCGGCCGTATAGAACTTGGTAGCCGCTGTTCCACGAAGATCGTGAAAGTGAAGATCACGCTCGTCGAGCTTTGCCTCGGCTTTGGCCTTATTGAAGACGGAGGCGAAGCCGTTCACGGTCCAGGGGCTTTTTCTGCTGTTCGTGAGAACGACAGGCGACCGTTTCGGTATCTCGTCGAGGAGCTCGCGCAGCTCGCCGTAAATCGGCACTACGACCTCCCGCTGATGGCGGCTTTTTCCAGTCGTCATGATTATTGCGTTCTCGCCTACATGCGACCAGGACAAGCGGAATAGGTCACCGGCGCGAAGCCCCGTAAGAGCGGCCAGCCGCACAGCATGTTTCGCCTCGGCCGAGCAGGCAGCAAGGACCTGGGCAAGCTCTGCCGCTTCCCAGATGATCGCTGCACGGTTGGCGGAATAGAGACGGCCGATACCTTCGCACGGATTCATTCCGATCTTTCCGAGAGGGTCGACGGCATAGGAAAGGACACGGGAAAGGACCTGCATTCCGTAGTCCGCTGCGCGCGGCGTCGCTGCGTAGTTGCTGCGCCACTTTCGGATGCGCGGGCGGATATGGTCCGGGCGGTCGAAGTTCTTGATGCGCAGCAGGCCAAAGTGCTCGTCGATACGATCCAGCCACCCGGACCAGTTCCTCTTCGTGCTGTCGGCGAGCTTCTTGTATTCTTCGCTGCGTTTGTAGGTGACGATAAGGGCCGAAAAGCGCGTCTCATCCGGCACGCGGACGCTCTCCACCGCCTCAGCATAGGCCTTCTGAAATGCTGGCGTTCCGGGTTCGGCCTTGATCCGCGGGCCGCCGCGCCATGCATAGTAATAGGTTCGGCCCTTGGCTTTGACGACGTGCAGGCCCTTGAGTTCAACTGTAACCATGTTTCCGATCAAACTCCGCAAGCTCACGATCAAGCTCGGATTCTTCGCTGCCGTCAACTTTTGCCGGCGCGTGGTCAGGTGCCACTCGGAATATGAAGCCGTTGAATTCCACCTCGGCGCGCACGCCTTCCTTCTTCGCGAAGTCCGCGAGACGCTTCATTTCCGAGCGTTTCAAGGGGATCGTGCCGGCACCCGCCATCTCAGATCTCCGTCCGATACTGGTAGCGGCCGAAGCTCTCGGCTACGATACGCTTGGCGTTTCGATGTGGGCGCACATAGATGCCGAGGAAGATCGCGAGGCTGTTCCAGCCGCCGGCCTCCATAACGCTGCGGATGTCGATGCCCATGTCGAGCGCGTTGTTCGCAAAGCTGGAGCGACCGCAGGTATGGCTCGGCTTGTAGGATATGCCGGCGCGGTCGCAGATCTTCCGAATTCTCGCATTGACGGATTGTCGGTGCGAGAAGCCGAAGACGCGATCATCCGGCCTGGCGTCTGCCTGGAGATCGCCAAGGCGGGCGGCAACCTCACCGGTGAGCGAGCGGAGCGAATTGCGATCGGTTTTCGTCTTGAGGAGCAAGACACTCTTCTGTCGGAGGTTGACCTCGCTCCAGCGGAGATTGATTGCCTCGGTGACGCGCGCGCCTGAAGTCGCCATGAACAGAACGAGCGCGGCAACGCGGTCGTGGCCGTCGTGAACCGCCTGTCGTATGAAGGCATGAAGCCAAGTCGTCGAGGCCGGCTCGCGGCGTTTCGGTGTATCCTCGCGGAATCGGCGCAAGCGGGTATAGCCGCACCATCCGCGCTCATAGGCATGCATCATGACCGCGCGCGCCGGCGCGAGAGCCTGCCGGTTCAAGGTTGCGTTCGATCCATCCGGATAGAGCGACCGTGCCATCTGCTTTATGTCGAACGGGAATATCTCGGACAGCAGCCTATCGCCGAAGTGATCGACTATTCGACGCAAGTATCGGGCCTCTCCGCCATGCTCTATGTGGCTGGCGGCCGCCTCGGCAAAGGTCTTACCGGTCGGCGCGACGGACGGCGCGAGATAGACCGCCTCGTCTGCCTCCCAACGTTCGGCACCCGACAGGAAATCAGTCATCGCCGCCTCTCTGATTTGTGGCGACCGCCCGACCAATCGAGGTCGGCACGACGCCGAGGTTTCTGAGAAGATTGCGGCTGTCGGCCCAGCGGGCGTGACCGGTCCAGGAGGCGAGAAAGCGCTCCAGACGCTCGTGCTCGCCGGCGGCGCGGTATGCCTTGATCTTGCGACGAGCACGGGCAACGCTGTCCCGGCGAAGCAGCTTGTGCGATGGCCAGATGCGATAGCCGACGAAATTCACGCCGCGATGGACCGACTGGATGCTCCACTTCGAAAAGCGAAGGCCGAGGCGTTCGCGGGAAAGCTCCTCGATGGACGCGCGCACCCTGCGCAGGTGCTCCGGGTCGCGGCCGAGCACGACGATATCGTCCATGTAGCGATACCAGTAGCGCTCGCCTAGCTCCTGCTGCAGGTGGCGGTCGACGACGCCGGCATAGACGTTCGCGAAAATCTGGGAGGTGAGGTTACCGATCGGCAGGCCTATGCCGGATCTCGGAAGCATCGCCTCCAGGAGCCGAAGCGTAGCTCGGCAGGAAATCTTTGCCTCGATCAGCGACCAAAGTGTGCCGCGCTCGATGGAGTAGAAGTAGCGCGAGAAGTCCGTCTTCAGGGCGTAGAGCGGACCGTCACGGTCAAGCCGCCGCATGTCCGCCTGCAGCGCGATTGCGGCGGCGTGGGTGCCCTTGCCAGGGCGGCAGGCATAGCAACGCGGCAGGAGGGTCGCGTCGAAGATCGGCGCGATGACGATTGAGACGGCCTGCTGCGCGATGCGGTCCTCGAAAGGCAGTGCCGAGATGAGGCGCTCCTTCGGGTCGTAGATCCGGAACTGCTGCGGTTCTCCCTGCCGGTAGGAGCCGTCCCGCATGGCGGCCGCCAGGATGTGCAGGTTGAGAACCGAGTATTCCTTGTATTCGAGATAGCCCGGCGTCAGCCGCTTTCCGCGGGCCGTCAGTCGCAGGGCCTCGCGCATGTTCGCGTCTTCGGTGATCCGTCCAATAAGGTTTCGGAACTTCTTCGCCATGATGATCCTCGCGGCGGGATGCCGGCCGCGGGTTTCGACGGCGCGCGCGCCGCTACTCCCCGCTCTGCCGGACCTCGCAGTGTATTTGCCGAAGCTGGAAGGTTGGGCCGACCACCCTGGCGCATAAGCGCCGGTGGAGAATGGCCGACGCGGCCGTGACCGTCGCCGAGCCGGAAGCGGGTTGTCGCAGGCGCCGCGGGCCCCGATGTTGTCGTTCGAGTTGTCAGCGGGGTAGTCCAAGTTCGCGTAGCGGGAACCGGCGTTCGAGCCGTTGATCCAGCTACCGCCGAAGAGGGACGGACCAAGCAACGTCATTGCCCCGACCTCCCATTGCCTTTCGCAGTCGAGATCCATGCCCCCAACATCGCGCCGGTCTCGGAGATATGACCGAGAGCCGTGCGGTGCTGCTTATGCGACAGGAGTCTTTCCCCGCATGCGAAGCGCAACCAGAAGCGCAGCGTCGCCAGATGGGCGTCCGCCGCATAGAGACGCGAAGGCTGTTTCGACTTCGCGGCCTGATACAGAAGGTCGACCGTGCCCATCACCTGCCCGATCAGGTTGTCGCGCAGCGCGCCGTGCCGGCGCGGGAAGGACTGGAGGATGGGGTAGAGATAGGTCACGGTGGCCTCGTATTTCTCGACAATCGCCAGATCCCTGGCGTTCACGTGCTCGTCTCGTTTCATGGCTGGCGATCGTCCGGATCCGGGGGAAGGCCCGCGCTTTCGCGCGGGCGCGTCAGGCGCTCAGGTGGTCGCAGGCGCCGCGGGCCCCGAGGCTGACGAACGAGTAGTCAGCGGGGAAGCCCAAGAACGCGAAGCGGGAACCGGCGAGCGAGCCGTGGAGCCAGCTACCGCCGAAGAGGGACGGACGCGGGTCCTCGGGGTGGCCGTCGGTGCCCCACTGCCACATGGTTCCGGTCGCATCAAAGAGGCCGAAGCGACTGACGAAGCGCGCGGCGCCATCATCGATCGTGCCGGTCTTTGTCGGCTCGTCACTCCGCGAGCAGCGTTCCTTGACGCCGTAGGCGGCGGCGAAGAACTCTTCGGCGCCGAGCAGGCGCTTGCCATGGTGGGCATAGATCTCGACGGCCGTGGCGTAGTCGAGCTTGGCATATCCGCCCTTCCGGCCGATGCGCTCCGGCCGGTCGCGTCCGTCGGCGATCGTCACGCCGCAACGGCTCGTGCCGTTCAAGTGATCGACGCCGAGCAGGTAGATGTCGGCCCAGACGCGCCTGCCGCCGCCGAGATAGACGAGCGCCATACCGCGCGGATCGGGGCAGGCGGGACGGAAGCCGAGGTCCCAACGCGAGTTCGGATTGATCGCCGGCTCGCCGTCGCCGCCCGCGTTCGCTTCGGCATTGCCGCTCGGCGCGAAGTGAAACCCGCCGATATAGCCGTGATCGATCGGGTTCGACGGCGCGAGGACCGCTACGAACGGCTTGCCGTCATCATGGATGCCGACGCCGTAGTCGTAGCCGGGCACCAGCGTGCCGGCGACGGAAAGGGCGGTGTCCTTCTCGAAGACGTGTTCGCGCCCGTCGATCAGGATCGTGGTTCCACCACGGATGCCGACCGCATCCCGGCCTGAAATGTAGAGGATCGGGAGATCCGCATCGACCCGGCCGATGGTGATGTCATGCTGCTTGACTGCGGCTGCTGCCGTCATGGTCGTTATCCTTTGCTGAGGGGAGGTTGCGCCCGCGCTTTCGCGCGAGCGCGTCAGGCGGTCAGGTGGTCGCAGGCGCCGCGGGCCCCGACGCTGTCGTTCGAGAAGTCAGCGGGGGAGTCCAAGTACGCGTAGCGGGAACCGGCGTTCGAGCCGCTGAGCCAGCAACCGCCGAAGAGGGACGGAGCCGGGTCGTCTGGATCGCCGTCGGTGCCCCAGATCCAGAGACTGCCGGTCGCCTGCATGAGACCGATGGCGCTGGTGCGGGCAGCGTCGATGCCGGTGGTCTTCGGATGACTGTCGGTGGAGGAGCGCTCGGTGACCCCGAATGCGGCCGCGCGGAACTCGTCGTAGGTGGGCAGTCGCTTGCCGTGCTCGGCCATGACGGCAACGGCGTCGTGATAGTTGAGGCGGGCCAGCGAGCGGCCGTCTGCGATCGTCACGCCGCAACGGCTCGTGCCGTGGCGCTTGCGATCGACGCAGAGGAGGTAGATGTCGATCCAGACGCGCTTGCTGCCTTCCATCTCAATGCACGTCATGCCGCGCGGATCGGCGCAGGCGGGGCGATGGCCAAGGTCCCAAAGCGAATGCGGGTTGATGGCCGGGGTGTCGTCGCCGCCGGAGCGAGCCGTGGCATTGCCGCCCGGCGCGTAGTGGAAGCCAGCGATCCATCCGGCGTCGATCGGGTTTTCGGGACCGAGGAGGGATGCGAAGGGCTGGCCGGTTTGGCTGACCTTCACGCCGTAGTCCTCGCCGGCGATGAGATCAGGCATGCCGACCGGCGTGTCGCTGTCGAAGCGGTGTTCCACGCCGCTGGCGCGGACGACGGTCCCGGCGCGGATGGCGAGCGATGCCGCGCCGGTGACGAGGAGGATCGGCGCGGTCCTGTCAGGGCGCGAAATGCTGTCGGCATGCGTCTTCACTGCCGCTGCAACGTTCAGCCCATCCAGCCGATCAAAGATCGCCGCGGGCGGCCGAGCTACAGCAAAAGCGCGGAAAATCAGGTGCTTGTGACCGTTCTCCGCGCCGCAAACTGGACGCATGAGCGTATTGCCAGAATTTTGGGCTGCGATGAGAAGACGCTGCGGAAGTATTATTCCCGCGAGCTCGATGCCGGCGCGGATCTGGTCGAGGCCGAAACGCTGATGGTCAACTATCAGAAAATGCGGCAGGGCAACTCCGCAGCCATCGGGCGTCTCCTTGATATTGTCGGCGAGACCGCGCTTGCATCGCCGCATGGTGCGCGCAAGGCGCCGGTCGCCAAGGAGCCCAGGCTGGGCAAGAAAGAACAGCTTGTCGAGGATGCGCACAGCGGCCATCGCGCAACCGGCTGGGGCGAGCTTCTGCAATGAGCGTCGCTGTCAAGCCGGGAGATTTGCAGCGCGAATGGACGTTTGCATGCCCGGACTGGTTTGAGCGCCTGCAGCAGGGCCGCTCGATCATTCCCGATCTTCCCTTGGATCAGGAGAAGGCCGAGAAGGGCCTGCGCATCTTCGAGCGGCTGCGCATTCCGGATATCGACGACAAACCGACCCTGGGCGAGGCTTGTGGCCCATGGTTCAAAGACATCGTCAGAACGGTGTTGGCGCTTGCAATTTCCCATAGTCCTCATAATAAGGCGCTATGGGAGGCAAATGAAATGGATACTGGTACAATCTCGAAAGAAATAGACTTAGCGGTCATGTATGATCGGCTGTATCCGATCTGTCGAAGCATAACCGGGCCAGGGATTCGAAAAAGCCTTGAGATAGTATCTGAGATCGTTCCTCTTCAAATTGAGAGCGTGTCGACTGGAACTAAGGTGCTCGATTGGACGGTCCCGAAAGAGTGGGAGTTGCACCGAGCTCGTCTCTGGGACCCCGAGGGAAACCTCATTCTGGATACCAATAATACCAATCTTCACATCTTAAATTTTTCAGAAGCGTTTGAAGGTGTGGTCACGCTCGAACAGCTGCAGCAGCATCTGTATTCAATCGAGGAGCTTCCCGACGCAATACCCTACGTCACGAGCTACTATGCGCCTCGATGGGGGCTTTGTATGTCTCATCGGCAACGTGAGGAACTGAAGCCAGGCGATTATCGCGTGGACATTCAGACGACCAAGCGTGATGGCGTTCTGAACTATGGAGTATGCGACCTCCCGGGCGAGACCGATGAAATCGTACTGATCTCCTCCTATCTTTGCCACCCGAGCATGGCCAATAACGAACTTTCCGGCCCGCTCGGCCTAATGCGCGTTTGGGAGAATTTATCCAAGCGAAAGAGCCGGCGCTTTACGTACCGTTTTCTTCTTATCCCGGAGACCATCGGATCAATCTCCTACTTGGCTCATCACGGCGAGGATCTCCAGCGCCGGCTACATGCCGGTGTTGTCCTGACCTGTCTCGGAGGACCTTCTCCAAAGGTTTCCTTTAAGCTGTCCCGGCAAGATTGGATCGGCCAACCTTCTCCTCTAGATCATCTGATCCGGCATGCTGCTGCCGCGGAGCCCGATCGATTTGGTGTTCGTCCGTTCACACCGGTGGGCGGGTCTGACGAGAGACAATTCTGCTCCCCCGGGTTCGACCTGCCGGTAACGCAGGCTGCCAGAACTATCTACGCGGAGTACGACGCCTATCATACGAGTGAAGACCATCTCGAATTCATGACGATTTCTGCAGTTGAGCGATCTTCGGTCGCGGTGACTGCAATGCTCGAGGCTCTAGAAATATCCGATCGCAAGTATCGAAATACGATTCCTTATGGCGAGCCTCAGTTAGGCAGGCGAGGCCTGTACCCGACGGTCAACGGGCCCATGACAAACCACTATTCGACTGATCATCAAAAGGATAATCGCAAGACCCTAAATCATCTTCTGTGCGTCCTATCTCTCGCCGACGGAGGGAGATCTGTGATGGAAATTGCCGAACATATCGGCGCAAGTGTTCTCGAGCTGACTTCGATCGTCAGGCACCTTGTGGGAGAAGGAATTCTTGTTGAGGCCGATAAATGATTGTTGCGATTACGGGTGACCACCCTAGGCACGCCTACCTTGTTTCTCAGCTTGCGAAGGCGGGAATCCTTTCCGGTTGGGTTCGGGAGCGTCGTGAGGCTTTTATCCCTAGCCCACCGGCCGATCTTCCGCCGCGAGAGGCTGAATTATTCCGTCGGCATTTCGAACTGAGAGAGGCATCTGAAAGGCGCTTTTTCGGGAATGTAGAAGCTCCGGCAGTGGATACTCTTGATGTAACGCGGGAAGATCTCAATGGGAGCCGCGTTCAGCGTTTTTTATGCGATCGTAAGCCCAAGGTCGTAATTTCTTATGGGTGCCACAAACTTTCTAGGGCCCTCCGAGAATCTGTCGGGTGTACATTCTGGAATACCCATGGTGGCCTCTCCCCCGATTACCGCGGTGTAACCACTCATTTCTGGCCTAGCTATATGCTTGAGCCGCAAATGACCGGCATTACGCTTCATGAGACCACAGATGATCTTGACGGTGGTGCCGTTATCCACCAGAGCGCGGCTCCGATGGTTGCCGGTGACGGACTTCACGATTTGGCGTGCCGCGCAGTTAAGCAGTATGCAGATGATCTACCACCTCTTCTTGCGGGTGTTCTAGCGGGGAGGATCCCCTCAGGCATCGCGCAGCAATCGGTCGGTAAGTTGTGGCATTCCACCGACTGGCGACCGGAGCATTTGCACCTGATCTACACTGTGCATGGCGACAGGATAGTGGACAAGGTTCTCAATGGCGAGATTGTCGGTCGGGAGCCGCGTCTACTTTCGGTTCTTCGCTGAGGGTTAAAGGGTGCGAACGAACACCCCAGCCTCTTCCGCAGCCGCCAGGAACGCCTCTCTTGCCGCCTCCGGTGCCTTGCTCCCCTCCAGCACGGCTAGGCAAGCCTTCTGCGCCTCCATGAAGGCTGGCCCCGATTGTGCGGGCCAGTCTGTCAGAAGCGCACGCGCGGCCTCCTCGGCACTCGCGATGGTCCTATAGACCCCGAGCTTCTGCGTCTCGAATGTGACCGGCTCCTCCCATCGCCCTTCTATGCCACAGCAGGCATCTTCCCCTTGGTTTCAGATTGGCGGCCACATCGCCGGTCTGTTCTCAATATGTTCTCACTTGGGGAGGAGTCAACGGGCCGCCAGAAAAAAGTGGATGACGTCTATGGAAAAATCACGATTGCAATGAATGGTAGAAAATCAGGTTTTACACTGAACATCTAAGGTACTGAGATCGCTTGCGGCGAAAATTCGATGTTTTACAGGTAGGTCATTACGGCCGCTACAAAACCCTTAGCTTCCCAAGCTGAACGCGCGGGTTCGATTCCCGCTACCCGCTCCAGCCGCCTGTTTCCTTCCTTTTTCACCTGAAACCCTTGATTTTCTGGATGCGGACGTCGCATCGAATCTTTTGCGCAGTGAAAAATAAAAACGTTTATATTTCTTCTTGAAAACGTTTATATTCCTTGTTACCGTTTTCGTCAGGATGGGAAGAGGGTGCCTGTCCTTGGGATTTGTCGAGCGTCTGCCGCTGTGGCGGAGCCGATATTGAGGAGGAAGAGATGAGAAAATTCGTTGCAACGCTTGCGCTTGCCGCTCTCGTGGCAGGCGGCGCCCATGCGGCCGATCTCGGCGGCAAGCTTCTGAAGGTCGGGTCCGACACGACCTCGCCGCCGATGGAGAGCGTCGATCCGGCGACGGGGCAGATCGTCGGCTTCGATGTCGACGTGGTCAATGCCATCTGCGCCAAGATCAATTGCCAGGCCGAATTCGTGACGACCGGCTGGGACGGCATCTTCGCCGCGCTCGACCAGGGCAGCTTCGACCTCGTCGCCTCGGGCGTGTCGATCACCGACGAGCGCAAGAAGGCGATGGACTTCTCCGATCCCTATATCATCAACAGCCAGGCCGTGCTGACGCGCGCCGAGGACCAGGGCATCACGCTCGACAAGTTCAAGGCCGAGGGCAGGAAACTCTCCGCCCAGGCCAATACGACGGACGCGCAGGTCGCCGAAGGCGTGGTCGGCAAGGAGAATGTCGCGGCCTATGACAGCTTCAGCGCCGCCATCATCGCGCTCAAGAACAAGGACGTCGACGGCGTCGTGATCAACGGCGCGAATGCCGCCGCCTATGAGCGCGAATTCGCCGGCGAGCTCGTCGCCTCCATCAAGGACCTGGAATCCGATCCGCTCGGCCTCGTCTTCCGCAAGGGCGACGAGAATGTCGCCGCCTTCAACGAGGGCCTGAAGGCCATCAAGGATGACGGCACGCTCGACCAGCTCGTCGCCAAGTACTGGGGCCTCGAGTAAGGTCCCCACGGGAGCGCCCCTGGCGCTCCCGCTCCCTTCCAGATCGCGCCGCGGAGGCCGGAATGTCGTTCGTCAGAAGCGTGAGGCCCAGCAATCTGGTGATCCTCGCCGCGCTGCCCTTCATCGTCTATCTGTTTGCCTCCTCGGGCGATTACCAGCGCGCGCTGCGCGCCATCCTCGGCATCGAGCCGGGTTCGGGCGTCTATGTGCCGGGCTTCCTGCTGCTTGCCGTCGCCTTCGCCGCCGGCCTCGGCGTCCTGGTCCTGTCGCGGGCGAAGGCCGTGCGGCCGCGCCTCACCATCGCCACCGGGCTCGTCGCCCTCGTCGCGACGGCCGCCATTCTGGCCGGCGATCTCGTCCATCCCTTCATCGCCTCCGTGGTGGCGAACGGCGTCGATCCGTTCAAGTCCGACCTCGTGGTGAAGGGCGTGACGCCCCGCCAGCTGACGGAAGCCGCCGATCTCATGGTGCGCGGCGTGGAGGCCTGGCTCTGGCCGGCCTATGCGGTGCTGCTGCTCGCCGGCCTCGGCCTCCTCTTTGCCGGCAGCCGGGCGGCGGTGCCGGCGGAAAGCGCGGCGCGGCGCGCCGGCTCCTGGCTGACCGGCCTTCTCAACGGCGCCGGCCTCGTCTTCGTGCTGCTCTTCGCCCATCTCGCCTTCGCCTCGGGCCTTGCCACGACCATCCGCGCCGCCATCGCGGCCTATATCCTGGCGGCGATCCTCGGCCTCGTCTGGGTGGGGCTCCTCAAGCTGCGCTATACGCGCCGCAACCTCGTCGCCTTCGCAGCGCTGACATGTATCTTCGCCGCGCTCTCCGCCTGGTTCCTGCTGCAGCCGAAGGATGGCTATGTGCTGGCCGGCACGCTGGAAGGCAAGGTCGGCATCGTCACCAACACGCCCTCCGGCCTTATCAGCGCCGTGCGCTTCGGCCAGTACGAAGGCGGGCCGACGACCGAGACGCCGGTGCGCACCTTCGTCACGCCGCAGCAGGCCATCGAGGCCGTCGGTAAAAAGGAAGACGTCAGCGGCGCGCTGCTGCCGGCCGCCGCCGCGCCGGCCGACTGGCCGCGCCTCTGGCAGGTCGAGGCGCTGAACGACCGCGACCGCGCCACCGGCATCACGCTCGCCGTCATCGCCATCGTCCTCGGCCTGCTCACCTTCGGCGGCTTCCTGCATCGCCGCCATCCGCTGTCCGTCGGCTCGGAATTCGTCGTGGACACGATCCGCGGCATCCCCATGCTCGTCATCGTGCTCTATGTCGGCCTGCCGCTCTCCGGCGCATTGAAGGACGCGACGGCCGGGGTCTTCGATCCGCCGAACCTGATGCGCGGCATCGTCGCCATGGCGCTCGCCTATTCGGCCTATCTTGCGGAAATCTTCCGCTCGGGCATCAATGCCATTCCGGCCGGCCAGATCGAGGCGGCGGGAAGCCTCGGGCTCAACCGCTGGCAGACGGCGCGGCTCGTCATCCTGCCGCAGGCCTTCCGCATCGTCATCCCGCCGCTCGGCAACGAGCTTATCGCCATCCTCAAGGACACCTCGCTGCTCTCCATCCTGTCGATCCGCGATATCACGCAGCGCATGCGCGAATTCCAGTCGGCAAGCTTCCTGCCGTTTGCGCCCTACAATTCGGCGGCGATCCTCTACATCCTGCTGACGCTCGCGGCCGCAAGCCTCATCAGCCTCATCGAGAAGAAATATGACGTCAAGCACCGCTGACAGGGGAACGGTCCTCATCACCGGCGCCTCGCGCGGGCTGGGCCGGGCACTTGCCGGCCTCTATGCGGCGGCGGGCCTGCGCGTCATCGCCTGCATGCGACAGGCCTCGGCCGGTGCCGAGGTGCTTGATGTCGCGGACGAAGGCTCTATTGCCGCGCTCGGCGAGCGGCTGGGCGGCCTGCCGATCGACATCGTCATCAACAATGCGGCGATCCGCGGCGATACCGGCGGCCTCGACACGCTGGAGACGGACGAATTCCTCGCGGTCATGCGCATCAACGCGCTCGCCCCGATGCTCGTCGCCCGCGCGCTCCGGCCCAATCTTCTCGCTGGTCGCCACAAGGTCCTCGTCAACATCAGCAGCCGCGCCGGCTCGCTGGCCGAGGGCACGATAGACGACGAGGACGGCGACTATGCCTATCGTTGCTCCAAGGCGGCGCTCAACATGGCGACGGTCAAGCTCGCGCAGGATTTCCGCCGCGACGGCATCGCGGTCGTCTCGCTGCATCCCGGCTGGGTGCGCACCGACATGGGCGGCACGGAAGCTGCCGTCGACGCGGCCGAGAGCGCGGCGGGCCTGAAGGCCCTGATCGACGCGACGACGCTCGCCGAAACCGGAAGCTTCCGGGCCTATGACGGCCGCACGGTCGCCTGGTAAGACCCCCGATTGTAACGATGACGGCGCCATCGACCCCCGGCGCCGGGAATGACAAGGACAGTAAAGTGCATAAGCCGCTCGACCAACAGAACCGCTTCGACGCCGGCCGCAAGGCGGCCGGCATGCTGGAGCTCGGCGTCTGCTATTACCCGGAACAGTGGCCGCGCGAGAAATGGGAGGAGGACGCCCGCCGCATGGCCGGGCTCGGCCTTGCCTGGGTGCGCATCGGCGAATTCGCCTGGTCGCATGTCGAGCCGCGCTCCGGCGCCTTTCGTTGGGAATGGATGGACGAGGCGATCGAGGTGCTCGGCCGCGCCGGCCTCAAGGTCATCCTCGGCACGCCGACGGCCGCCCCGCCGAAATGGCTGGTCGATCTTTACCCGGATATCCTTCCGGTCGATGCGCGCGGCGTCGTGCGCAAGTTCGGCGCGCGCCGGCACTATTGCTTCTCCAGCCGCCGCTACCGGGTGGAGGCTGCCCGCATCACCGAGGCCATGGCGCGCCGCTATGGCGAAAACCCCTTCGTGCATGCCTGGCAGACGGACAACGAATACGGCGACCACGACACGATCCACAGCTATTCCGACGAGGCGAAGCGCGCCTTCCGCGAATGGCTCGCCGCGCGCTACGGCACCGTCGAGGCGCTGAACGAGGCTTGGGGCACCCGCTTCTGGAGCATGCATTACAACGGCTTCGAGGAGGTGGACCTGCCGAACAACCTCGTCGAGGAGCCGACGCCGAGCCATCTCGTCGATTACTTCCGCTTCTCGTCGGACCAGGTGAAGAGCTTCAACAAGGCGCAGGTGGAGATCATCCGCCGCCATTCGCCGGGCCGCCTCGTCACGCATAATTTCATGAACCAGAACACCGACTTCGATCATTACAAGGTCGGCGAGGACCTCGACGTCGCCTCCTGGGATGTCTACCCGATGGGCGGCCTCATCAATGGCCGGCTGAGCGACGAGGAGAAGGCACGCTACCTGCGCGTTGCCGATCCCGACCAGACGGCATTCAACCACGATCTCTACCGCGCCGTCGGCAAGGGCCGCGTCTGGGTGATGGAGCAGCAGCCGGGGCCGGTGAACTGGGCGGCCTACAACCAGTCGCCCGCCGACGGCATGGTGCGCCTGTGGACCTGGCTCGCCTATGCCCATGGTGTCGACATGGTCTCCTATTTCCGCTGGCGCCAGGCGCCCTTCGCGCAGGAGCAGTTCCATGCCGGCCTGCTGCTGCCGAACAGCGAGGCCGACCAGGGCTATCTGGAGGTTGCCGAGGTTGCCGCGGAAATGGCGCGCCTGCCGCAAGGCGAGGTCCGCGAAAAGGCGGCCGTCGCCATCATGCTCGATTACGAATCGCGCTATGCCACCCGCGCGTTGCCGCAGGGCAGGGGCTATGCCGCCTCCGCCATTGCGCTCGACTGGTATTCGGCGGTCTCCCGGCTCGGCGTCGATGTCGATTTCATCGGCCAGCATTCCGATCTTGCGGGCTACAGGCTGGTGCTCGCGCCCGACCTCGTCATCCCCGATGCGGATTTCATTGCCCGGCTAAAGGCTTCCGGCGCCAAGGCGCTGTTCGGCCCGCGCAGCGGCAGCAAGACGCGCGATATGCACATTCCCGCCGACCTGCCGCCCGGGCCGCTCGCCGACCTTATCGATTTCCGCGTGACGCGCGTGGAATCCCTGCCGGACTACCACAGCGAGCCCGTGCGCTACGGCAATGCCAGCCATCCGGTCACCGGCTGGCGCGAAACGATCCGCACAAGCGAGACGGTGCTTGCGACCTTCGAGGGCGTGCACCACACCGGTGCCCCGGCGGTGATCGGCAACGAGCGGGCGCGCTATGCCGCCACCCTGCCGCAGGGCGACTTCCTGATGCGGCTGGTGGGCGACACGCTCGGCTGGGCCGGCGTCGCGAGCCTGCCCGATCTCGGCTACCTCCGGCTCGCCCGCCGCGGCCGCCTGCGCTTCGCCTTCAACTACGGCAGCGCCCCGGCCACGGTGCCGGCCGCTCCCGATGCCGATTTCCTCGTCGGCGCCCGTGAGCTTGCGCCCATCGGCGTGGCGATCTGGACGGAAGACGGGCGCTGATGCCGGCCCTTGCCGGCCGCTCACTCGGCGGCGGCCGGTATCGCTTCGGGCTGCACCTTCGTCTGTGCCGGCCGGTGGGCCGTCTTGTTCCAGAAGAACGGGTTGCTGTGCAATTCGCGCACGGCGCGCCAGGCGGCCTGCGAGATGAGCAGCCAGTAGAGCGGCGTCAGCAGCCAGCGCGGGCCGACCGCCAGCCGCTCCGCCTGCGTCATGCCGATGCGGCCGAGCGCGATGAAGACCGCATAGCTGCCGGCGATATTGGCGAAGTCGAGGGCGAAGAGCGTCAGGTCGAGCGGGCCGACGGTGGTCGCCTCCAGCACGGCGAGGCGCCAGACGATGACGCCGATATAGCCGAGGATCAGCGGATGGGCGAGCGAGGAGAGGATGAGTCCGCCGACCAGCACCTGGAAGACGAGGCTCGGCCCGAGCCCCATCTCCCGCACCAGCAGCGCGGGCTTGCGCATCAGCACCAGCCATGTCTGCAGCCAGCCCTTGAGCCGGAGGCTCCCATTTGTCCCGTAAGATGTGAGAAAGGGCAGGAATTATGGTGAAATCAACCTGTTAGCTTTTAATTTTGGGCATGACTGCTCATGAATTGTCTAGGGAGGTGTAGTGAAATCTCGTCGATTTGTTGCTATAGCGTTGCTATAATTGCCCGACACGAGCAGGAATCTAGGCTAGATGAAGAAGAACCTTACTGCGCTTGCTATATTGGCGTTAAAACCATCGAAAACCGCATATTACGTCGGTGACGCGAAGCAGGACGGCCTTCGCCTTCGTGTTGCTCCTGATGGAAGACTCACTTGGAATGTCACCGCACGGATAAGATATGGACGGATATTAAGTACTTCGCTCGGCCGATGTGATCCCGAGGGACGCAGTGGGCTCGATTTGGCAGGGGCGAGGAGCAGGGCTGCGGAAATTGTAAAGGCCGCGCGACAGGGCGTTGATCTGCTGGCTACTGAGGCGGCTGAAAGAAGCAGAGAGGCCGGCCGGATGACCGTGTCAGGTCTGATCGGAGCCTACGCCGACGACATCGGCAACCCGAACCGGAAAGGCGGTGCGCTCCGAACAGCGATAGAGATAAGCAGTCGATTAAATCGAACGCTTGCTCCGAAGCTTTCCACTCCGGCTGCTGAGTTGACGCGGAGAGAGCTTGTGGGGTTGTTGGATACGGTCTTTGTCGATTTCCCCAGAGAGGCCGAGAAACGACGTCAACAAGTCAACGCCATGTACAAATGGGGCGTTGCGAAGGGCTACATTATCGAGAATCCAGCGGATGGTTTGCCCTCATATGGAACAAGCCCGCCTCGTCACCGAGTTCTAAGTGCAAATGAAATTCAAACTTTTTGGACTTGGCTAGAGCTTGGTGCTGACAACATGCCGATCGACGTGATCAACGTTCTGAAGTTGCAGCTTCTAACAGGCGCACGGGTGGGGGAAGTCGCTGGCATCGTGGCTTCTGAATTGACGCAAGAAGGGGGACGCCTTCTGTGGACGTTGCCGGAGGCACGATCAAAGAACAAGAAAAGCCATACTCGCCCTCTCGTGGGGCGGGCGCGCGCATTGATGGAAGGCCTTCTTGAACGGGATGTGCAGGGGGCGTTTTTTCGAACGCTGAATCGAAGTCGTGCACTACGGGCGGATGATATAGGGCTCGCTTTAAACAAGCGCACGCGGCCTTTTGCGCACTTCACGACGCATGATCTCAGGCGCACATTTGTTTCCAAGCTGGATGAGCTAGGAGTTCCGCTGGAGACTATCGCTGCAGTAATTGGGCATCGAAGAGGTAGTGCTGACACGCGAACGCTTGTTCGCCATTACAGTCGCCCTAATCTCGACAGTCGTATTGAAGGCGCGTTACTAATTTGGGACGCGTATCTAAAGGATTTACTCAATTTGAGTCGTCCCGATCACCCATGAGTATCGATTACATCCTCAGTTCAGTATCAATTCGAAAATACGGATAAGGTCCTATGGACAGCGTGCATGACCTCCTTAAATCCGAGGAGCTTAAATCGATATTAGCTGCCGTAGAGGCCTTGAATCGAAGAGTAACGCCTAATCGACCCGCGACGGGCCATCGGTTTCGCGATCTGACACTTGGCGACCAATTTAATGTCGCAGCAGTTCTCAGAATCCTGTCGGGCGAGGAGGCCTACTACCCTGGATTCAAACCTGTTTTGGCCGCAGGTCTAGCGGGGACCCTCTTTGATGCGCCAGATTCGAACGTTCTGGCGTTTGATGGGATGTGTCGGGCCGCTCTCGAGCATTTGGCTGCCGCGAATACAAAGGCGGGATTGGCGAGCCATCGCTGGGATTTGGGTAGAGATATCTTGGCGCGTTACGTATTTGCTGGCAACGAGTTCCTGTCTGAGATTGTTGACGAGTTAGGCGGCTACGATGCGTTTATGGGAGCCTCAAGTCGTGAGGTAGCCGAAATAATTTCCGAATCGAGCCATCTCAAATGGAATACTGTAATTCGTGCGCTCACTTATTTTCACTATGGTGCGGATCTGTGGAGGAAGGGTGTTGCTCTACGGCCGAGTCTGAATCGGGCAGTCTTGATATTTGCCGGCCTGAAGGACCTAGATGGCGACTATTCCCAAAAGTTTGTCTCACGGTCCCTCCTCCATGATCACTGGACAAAATCAAAGTCCAAGCTTGCGCTCGTCTACAGTGCTACAACCCTTAGCATTGGTGATCGCACGTTGTTCCAAATTCTCGCTGAGCAAGATTTTTCATACAACAGGCATAAAAAAATCCTCAACCGCTGGGTGTCTCGCGCCCGGTTCGTTTCGAGCCACATCTTTTCGTGTGCCACCGATCAACAACTGCAGAAAACTACCGATGATTTGCTGGGAATCGGTCCTATTGAGAAGTTTTCGCCTCCGCCCCTTTCAGCGGGCGAGCGTCGGATACTTGAGAAGAGTTTTCAAGGTTCTGAAGACGAGGAGGCTCAATCGGCAACCTAGGGGTTGTCTTATTTTCTGTGAGGGTATCCATGGATATGTGTACTTATTGCGGACATGATGAGTTCTAGGTAGCCCTTCTTCGTGTCAACTGATTACGAAGGAGACAGATCATGAAGCACTCAGTGACGAATATGGACGTTGAAAGCGCAGCGACTCGGGTAACCTCGCAGTTTGCTGCACCCGCTCTGGTCCGACTGAAATCTATCATTGCACCCGGCGGGCCTATTCCGGTCAGCAAGTCGACGTGGTGGAACAAGGTCCGCACGGGAGAGTATCCCAAGCCGGTCAAGCTTGGACCGCGTACGACTGCATGGCGGTCTCAAGACATCGCCGACCTCATCCGTCGCATCGAAGCGGAGGCTGGCTATGTCTCTTAAGGCAAGGAAACTTCCGGTCACCAAAAAGGGGTGCGCTCAGAAGCTGTTTTCGATCCGCGCCTACCTTATGAAGCTTCTCCGCTTGGAAGAGGCAGATGCACGCAAGTGTGCGGCGAGGATCTACCGCGTCGCATTGCGACTGTCGGTCGACGTAGATGAATGGCAGCTTTTCTGCGAGCATGAAGACTGGCAAAATCAACGACAGAAGCCGCAGCCGAAACCGGAATCCCAGAAAGAGGCCTTGAGCTTTGCGATCAAGTTCGCGACGGCGCTCGGCACGGCAACGAACGCAAGCTGGGGACGCAAGTTCAACGACTTGCTGCGTGACGCGTGGAACCGGCAACTCCCGTCGACAAAAATCAAGGCCCATATCAAGGCGATTCAGGAGGCTCAGCGAACTAAGGCCGCAGAGACTCGCGATAAGCGCCGCGAAAACGCGCCGAAGACGGTCACGTTGATGCCCAGCGAGTACTCTAAGCCGTTGCTCGCAACGGCAGGAGATCATCGCTTTAAGGCGCAACTGAGGGTGACCATTCAGCATGGAGTGAAGCCGGTGTTCGAGATCGCTGGCCTTGGGAAGAAAGCTCTCAAGAGTTTCGGCATCGTGAAACCTGAAAAGCCGAAACCCGCTAAGAAGCCTACCTCGGCGGGCAAGTGAGCCATGGGGGCTGGTACGTGTAGTACACACCTTACCACCTGCCCCTGACCAATTATCGAAAACACAAACATTACAGCAGGTGAGCCCACTCGCCTGAACGATGAAGGCTTGCCTGCTGTAATGCATTAGGAGGTGATTTAGTGACCAAGCCTAAGGTAGAATGGGGAAGAGAGTCCCTTCAGAACCTACAGGTGCTGGAGAAGGTTCAGCGCCAGTCAGATGCGCGCTTTCGGCAATACCGGGTTTCGCAAAAACCAAATATCAGCAACGGGCTTCGCAAGAAGCTGGAATTGCGGGCTGCGCAAAACCTGAATTCCGTAAATCCGATTTCCAGAATTCAGGTAGCGATCTCGTTATTTGAAAAGCTGGAATCCCATTTTCAGGAGCACGCTGTCGACGACGCTTACTTTGTGAGCTTGATTTCGGAAAAGCACAGCGTCAGAGCAAGCGACCGGAACGGCTATGATGTTGCCGCGCACCGAGTGTGGATCGAGACGGTGCTGAGCGGGATGAGCTACGTCGGGATGATCGAGCCAGCTTACTACCCCGCCGTCTCGTTCATTCCTCCCGCCAACGAAGATTGGATATCGTGGCACGTGCATCTTGTCGTGTGGGGCACGACTTCGGCCGCTCTCAAGGACTTGAAGGAAATCGTCAACGAGAGCGAGGATAGCTTTCGCCCCGGAGGGATGGTCTTCCACTATCGGACGACACGTCCAAGCCGGATCGAGGCCGAGATTGCGTACATGTGCAAGAGCCCGCGCAGTGAATACTACACCTATCCAGCAAAGCGGATAGTGATCGACCCTGCGACCCGGAAGAGTATCCGTGTTCCCACAGGTACGTTCAAGCAGAACAAGCGCGAATTGCGAACTGGGAAGCTGCTGATTGCCCTTTCCGCAATGGAGGACCTGTCAATCGAGCAACTGCTCGTTTCTGGTGGAGAAGGCCGTGGATTGGGAAGTGCTGCCCTGCTGTCGGCGAAGCAGGTGCTTCAGGAGCAGCAGCGGCTGCGGGATGAGGCCCTGCGTTCGCTGTAAGCCTATTATCGTTAAGGCTCAGGGAGGTCGCCTCATACGAGGACTAGCACCAAGGCTGCCGGCGACCGCTCCAAGTTCGCGCCAGCCCTTCGCTCACGAGGATATCTCCAAGGCTGCGCCCGTCGCGCACGAGGACACGAAGCTTGCGGCCATATTTGTCTTCGTCACGGCCGGGCCATCCCTGAAGCTCGAACGGTCCTAGATTGACGAGTTGGAGCAGTCGCTTCGTTGCCTTTGCCCCGAGCGCCGCTTCGGATGAACAACGCGGCTTTGACACTTCGGGAGTATCGATATCGGCGACGCGGATTTTCGTGCCTTGGTGCCAGATCGTGTCACCGTCAACGACGCAATGGAAGCGGACCGATCCAGAGCAGAGCGAGTAAGGCGTGAAGGCCGCCGACCGGGACGGCTCTATGGATGCCTTGATCAATTGAACCGATGGACTGACGGTCTCGATGATGGCGCCGCTGCTGACGGTCGATCGCTCGGAAGCCTGTATAGAAGAAGGCGCCTGCTTGTTCTGCGCGACGTAGCTGTATCCCGCGCCCGCGGAGAATGCGGTTAGCATCGATAACGTTACCAGTTTTCCGAACGACATGGCTCTCTCCATTCTCTTTCGATAATGAACCGTAGAAGTTGAGAGCGAAGGAACACGTCGCCTAGAATTTTATGGATTCGTGTGTCTCCCTGACGAAGCCTTCGGACCTCTAGCTTTGTCGGCTCGACCAGCTCCGGCAGACCGGCTGATCGGTCATTTCACCTCTGCGATTGACCTGTTCTGAAGTTGCAGGCAAAAGAGGAAAATAGCTAATATATTGATTTTTCTTCTTTTTTGCCGTATAAACGGCTCATTCGATGAACTTCGTGAGGCACCCATGCAACTGACTTTCTGGCCATCGCCGCCCCTCGATCACATCGATGTCACCGTCCCCATGAGCGCCGTTTCGGCGCTCTTTTCATTTGAGGAGAAGTCCATGCATAGCCAGTCCTTTGAACCCTCGACCGCAGCCATCAAGAAGGTCACCCTGCCTCATGTTTCGATCCTGAACGGACCGCGCCCGCCGGTACCTGCCAAAGCCGGCAAAGCCAAGCCGCAGACCGACGTAGCCGCCAACGCCAAGCTCATTCTTGTCGGCCTCGACGATCAGGCAAAGCCGCATGCCGCATGGTTCCCCGAAGAACAGGTCGATGCGGCCACGCTTGCCGCCGACCTCATGGACATGGCGTCAATTGCGGTCGAAGACGACGAGCTGGCCGGCATCGCGGGTCTGCTGCCGAAGGGCAAGCTCTTCGAAAGCGGCAAGGCGTTCGTGCCTTTCACCAAGCGGGAGACCTATGATCGGCTCGCCGCCTATCTCGATGACGACTACCTCGCCGCCACCGCCATCCGTATCGAGGCCGCGAAAGCCGCCGCTGCGGAGAGCTACGCCAAGGCCAGCAAGGGCGAGGAACCGCTGCATGTGCCGGAAGACTGGTCGAAGCTGGCGGTGGGCGACCTCGTGCTCGCGACGGAGGATCCTGCCGATGGCTGGTGGGCCTGCGAGATCATCGAAGTTCTCGACAATGATCAGGTTCGCCTGCGCTGGCGCGATTTCCCCGACGAACTGCCCGTCACCAAGCGCTTGGCAGACCTCGCCCTCGTTCATCCGCAATGCACGAACTACTGAGAGGAGGCGGGCGATGCAATTTTCCGACATCATCCCCCTTGCACTGGAAACCGGGCGGGAACGGCTCAGCCGGGCCGACACGATACGCCGGCTCAACGACACCTTCCGCCGCACCTTCGTCAGCGGCCATGTCGTCGCCACGCGCGGCGTCATGCTTCTTTCGCCCGACGACCGGTGCGGCCTGTTTCATGCGGTGCGGGAGTTCGACTGCTTCAACCCCGAAGACGATCCCTATGGTGAGCACGACTTCGGTGCGCTGGCCTACAAGGATGTGCGGTACTTCTGGAAGATCGACTATTACGACCTCGATCTTCGCTACGCCTCACCCGATCCGGCCGACCCCGCCTTCACCGTTCGCGTCATGACCATCATGCAGACGGGCGAATATTGATGACGCCCGTTCCCTCAGCCTTCCACCCCAGCAAGCCCGCCTCGTTGCGGGCTTCTTCAATTCAGGGTCTTGGGTTTCCGGCCGGCCTTCAGTTTTGCAGGGACGCCCTCGTTCGGATCGATATCCCGAAACAGCGCCGATACCCGCACGCCCAGGACATTCGCAAAGGCCTCCAAGGTCGAGACCGTGACGTTCTCCGAGCCGCGCTCGACGCGGCCGACATAGGCCCGGTCGATGCCAGCCTCCAGCGCCAGCCTTTCCTGCGAAAGGCCCTTTTCGACCCGAAGGCGGCGAAGGTTCCAGCCGATGATGCTGCGCGTGTCCATGGCGGACACATGAGCCACATCAGATGCTTGACAATCGACGGACTGTCAGTCTCCTATTACTCAACCCCGACACGAACAGGAAGCCAATCAGAATGAACGCCTACGTTGACGCCATGCGCCGCTATTTCGATTTCAGCGGCAGGACCAGCCGCGCGGAGTTCTGGTATTTCACACTGATCGCCACAGGTGTCGGCATTCTTGCCGTGATGGTCGATCTGGCCCTTGGCTATGACAAAGATGGGCTGATGCCCATCGCCACCCTTTGGATGGTCCCGCATTATATTCCATGGCTCGCCGCAGCCGTTCGCCGCCTGCACGATATCGACCGGACAGGGTGGTGGGTGCTGATCGGCGTGATTCCGGGCGGACAGTTGCTCCAATTGGTATTCTTTTGCCAGCCTTCCACGCCCGGCCTGAACCGTTTCGATTCGAAACCTGTCGGCAACGTTGCGCAGCCGGCCGCAGCGGCCCACAGGCAGACGAACACGGCGGCAGGCACCCTCAACCTCGATCAGCTTGAACGTCTTGCAGCCCTGCGCGCGTCCGGGGCCATTTCGGAGAGCGAGTTTCGGCAGATGAAGGCCGACACCATCACCGCCAGCCGGACCTAACACTCCGACCTCGATAAACAGCGCCACGGCTCGACCATGGAACCAGCCAGCGCAACCATCATCAACACGACATCAAGGAAAGTACAAACATGAAGATCGCTATCGGTATTATCGGCATCATGCTCGGAGTCTTGGTGCTGCTGCAGTCCTGCACCGTTGGAACGGCCTCGCACATGCTGGGCGACACGGCTACGGGTGACGCCGGATCGCTCGGTATTCTGGCCGGCCTGCTGATGTTCATCGGCGGCGCCTTCGCCTTCGGCCTGCCGATCGTCTCCACCATCACCTTTGCGCTCGCCGGCCTCATCGCCTTTGCTGGAGCTGCAGAATTCCCCGACCTGAAGGTGTGGGGCTTTGTTGCCCTTGCCATGGCCGTGATGGCATTCTTCACGTGGCGTTCGGCCAAAAAGAAGAAGGTGACGGCATGACAAGGATAAGCTGGCTGCTGGTTGCCGCATGTAGCGTCGCTACGCTCCATGGCAACGCCGCCATTGCCGCTGATCAGGTTTTCCACAGCAGTCCGCAGTGGCAAGTCGCTCTCGTCGATACCTATGCTTCCACGGGTGAGGCACCGTATTGCGCGATCCGAACGACCTCATGGTCGTCCAAACAGGTCTCGATAGAGATGCCCCTGCAGGGCGTCGATAAAATCGGAATCGCCGTGCGCGTTCAGAAGGACGGATGGAAATTGCCAGTCGGCGACAAGACGGACTTTGGTTTCGTCGTCGGCGCCATCGGCTCGAGATTCACCGCGGAAGCCATCAATGAAAGCACGCTTTACTCCGTGTTCGATCCCAAGGCTCCCAGCGAGGGATGGTTTCTGTTCGGCAGCGTCGTCGGATCAATTTTCAGCGACCGAAAGCCCTTCGCCCTACAGGTGGTGTTCCAAGGCAACGAGAAGCCTTGGTCAGTTTCCAACATAGACCCGTTCCAGGCCCATCAGGTCAGCACGGCTTCGCGCGAATGCCAAGCAGCGCTGAACCAGTTGGGACCGACGATCTTCGGCAGCGCGTCAGAGGCTGAAGGCACGTCCCCCTTTGGCGACAAGCAGGATGACGCCTCCATCGTTCGGAAGAGTGACTATGACATTGTGAAAAGGTTCAACGAAGTAGGTTCCGCCGGCGTTGCTGAGGATATCGCCGCGGGAAGAGATAAAATGACGGCCGAACCTAACCGCTCCTCCGACGGTGCCGCAGCAGAACGCTGGGGCTTCAGTGTCCAAGAGGAAGATTGGGGCGAGATCTGTGTCGTGGAGACAAAGAAAGGTGATGTAAGCATCGGATTTCTGGCTTCTCCCGGTCAGGATGTCGTCGCCTACATCGAGGGACTTGACCTCCAGCGCGCGAAGACATTGTGGCGCGTGGATTCATTGAAAGCCCATGCCGTTGAAGGTGAGGTAAGCGACTACTTCGGATGGCTTGGATTCGAGCTGCCATCGGCAAAGCTCGTTGACGAGCTTTCACAGGGCGCTACGCTCAACATCTCGGTGGTTGGCAAGGCCAAGTATGTGATTGACGTTTCTTCCGCTCGTGAAGTGTTTACGCAGTTCGTCACCTGCCATTCCAAAAACAATGCGACGGAAAAGGCTAGGCCGGAGTGACTTCCGTCGCACGGCCCATGTAAAACCAAAAGGTTGAATATGAAGCTTAGGCACGTTTTCATTCCCCCCCGAAAGATTTATGATCTGAGATGCAATATCAATAACGACATCTCCGGTGGCTGGAAACATGACTTATATTTGAGATATAGCCAACCGTCTCAGATTCGCGCCTCGATTACATCATCATCTGTAACGACAGTCATTTCGCTATCGAACCCAGAAATCTTTGCAAGACTATGAAATAGCTCGATTACGCGGTGGTACTGCCTAACGATGAGATCGAGAATGTCTTCGCCTGCTTCGGTTTGGAAGGGCCTTCTGTAGCGGTAGAACTGACCACTAGGGGAGAGAGGGATAGCTACACCGGATTGTTCGGCGAAGCGACTTCCATACGGACGTCTGTGAGTGAACGTGTTTCTAAGGTCGGTGAGTTCCCACATCCAGCCACCTGTCTCCCATTGCCCCTTCTGTCTGGATTCCTTGATTAGGCCACGCCTAAGCAACTCAGTAAGTATTGGGTCAGCATCTAAGTGGCGAGCTCTGAGCTTCTTACAAAGCAATTTGAATGAGTCGACCTTGGCTGTGTCCTCACCAATTCTCAACGCGATGAGCGACCCCAAATAGTCCCGCGCTGCCCCGGCATGCATGAAGAAGGAGTGGACATGCGTGTTCAGTGCCTGATCCAGCGTCCCGGCAATGCGTTCGTTATTCAATCGACCTGTCGCCATAAGATCGACAAGGTGCTCGTAATAGAAGGCAGCAACCTCTTGGACACTGATATCCATCCCTCTAAGGCTTAACGCGATAAACTGCGCCAGACGTTCGTCGGGTTGCTGGTCGTCAATGACGCCAGTGACTTCGTCATGACCTGCGTTCGTTAACGCATCCAGCCGAGGACCGTGTCGCTCGTCACCGATACGGCTTGAGATGTTTCGCCACAAGTCTGCCGCACCGATCATGTGGTTAGATTGCCCCGGTATGATGGGAACCCATTTGCTGAAATAGGAACCGTTGTTCCACCCGGAGTTCTGAAAAGCTATTGGTGTGACGCGAAGGGCATGTGCCATCGTCCAGATGTCAGATTTGGAGTAGTTGCCGAACGACGCTGGCCGCCCCTGTGTCAGGATCGGTTCGAGCGCCCATCTTTCATCTTGGATAAGTCCGGCCCGAATTCCTCCCGAAAAATACAAGTAAAAGCTTTGGCCATCGTCGAAACGAGGAATCCAACGCAATGGTTGGCCATCCATGATCGGGTTTTGACGAGCCTCCATACTTAGCCTCTGTTCAAGCGGGTGAATGATTTTCGTTGAAGCAGGCGCAAGTGTGGATTCGCTCTTTTAAGAGCTCAAGCCTGAGAATGCCGGCACCGAGCTTACCGCAGACACTTCGTAAACAGATGCGAGGTCCCGGCGTGTTAATACTGTAGTTCCACACCATCTATTTACGTCTGTGAAGTGATCTTTAGTTTTTCGAAAATGCTCTGGACCTTGGCCAATAGGCCTGCGTCCGTTGCTGAAGAGGCCAGAAGCGAATTGATTTCGTCGTCCGAGGGTCGAACTGGACGTGGACCAGAGAATGGCGCGCTCGATCCGATCAGCCTCCGGGCGATTTGCTCGGCGGTTCCACCGAAGGCTCCAATCGGTAGTATAAAAGAGCCTGCTGCTTGAGCAAGCTCGAACTCCTCCCATACACCGCTGGCAGCAATGGGCGCTACCGAATGCGAATCCGTTTTCAAGCCGCCGAGGAAAATGCTCACTCCGGACATGCGGGCCATTTCAGAACGAAGGGCAGTCCACTGTGCTTTATTCGCTGCCATATCAGGGAGCGGTTGAGGGAAGGGGCGGACAACAAGCCTCCGATCAATATCCCAGACACCTCGAGTCCGCAGTGCAGCCATGAAGCCGGAGACAACGGCGGGCCCCACCAGTAAGCCAGTTCCCGTCACGAGGTCTCGGTCGTTGTCCCCGATCATCCTGCCGAGCGCCTCGGCAATGCCATACACGCGAGCAGTGTGGTCAAGCCCGGCATCCAGCGGCCAACTGCCACTTACCAGCACACGCTTCGATGCTACGCGTCGTTCCACTTCACGAAGTAACTCGGGAACCTCGTCATAGTCATCTACCTCGACGGCGACGAGCCCATAGCGTCTCAGATCCTTTGCCCAGAGATTGTGTTGTGCCAAGCGTGCCTTGAACTCGCTATCCGACTTGAACTCGTTCGGCTTCGGTGGTTTCAGGATCGCGAAATGTTCCGGCGGCGCATCCGTGAAGCTTTCCCGAATGAGGGACAAGACATGACGTATGTTGGGGTCTGTCAGGCTAAGCCCGATGAATAGCATGGACATGCTGCTGAGGTGAGCCTCGAGTAGCGGGAGAAATGCCCTGCGTTTGGTGCGATAGAGTTCGTAGTCGTCAGTGGAGATTACGATATCGTCGAGCCGGTCGACCGTGCCGTGCATTTTATAGAGCCGCGTCGCGCCGGGCGTCGTCTTGAGGGAGAGGTCGCTTCCGTTCGACACGGGAGCCAATGGTCTCCCGATCTCAGAGAACGCGCGCTCAATCAGACGGTCATAGTTAGTCGTCCAAATGTGTCGAATGGGGAGCCTAGCGAGTGTTCGAACGACATCGGGAAGTGAGCGTTCAAGTGCGATTTCCCTCCTGATGACATTGCGAACACCCGTTGCGGCGCCAGTCTCTCTAATATGCCATTGCGCCAGAGCCGCAAGGTCCAGGATGTCGCGTGAATTAACGCCGATCTCTGCGCCAATGTCCGTCAGGAGTTCTGACCACGATGGATAGCCCGCTGCCATCGATACCCCGGCACCTACGAATATTGCGCCAGTACCATCATGTAAGGATTCGGGGAATTCTCGCAGAAATCGGGTTGTGGCAGCGGCGGCGGGCACTTCTATCTCCCAGCAGCGCGAGCTGCTCTCTCAATCCACGAGCTTATGTTGGCATAGCCATTATCGTTCACCCAGTCGTAATCCTGATACCGGAAGTTCAACGGTGAACCGTCAAGCCTGAAATTCGACAAGGGGTTTCTGCCTTGGAAATCGGAGCCCGTTCGGGGATCTTTGATATTATGAATGTCAATCGCAAGAAGGCCTTTCCCAAGCTTGTAGCTACGCTCGATCTCGTAACTGACCCACTCACGGGTATGAGTTTCATATCCGTAGAGTACGACAGTGACGGAGGTTCCGGCGAGCTGCTCTTCGATCCAGTTTCTAATGCCTCCGGCACGGCGTTTGACCGTCTCAAAGTCGGCCTTGTCATAAAAGGGGGGAGCCTCGCCCTTCGCGCGGGCGATCCACGAATTTCGGACTTGCATTACGCGAAAGACATCGCGGTCGTAGTGAAAACTAAAAAATACTTTACGCGCCAAATGGTGCTCTCCTAATATTCACGAATCATTTGGGTGCATCCGCCGAATCCTCAGGAACATGCCTACCTGCCGAACAGCCAGCCAATGATGCCCCCACCGCGTGGTTTCGCTATAGCCGTCTCCGCGGCCGCTGACGGCGAGCGAGGCAGCGCGGAGCCCGCAGAACCCACTGGAGGTGAGGAACGAGGTAGCTCAGCCTGCCTCGGCTGGATAGCTGGCTGGGTCGTTGAAGTTCGATTAATGTCGACCCGTTCTCTCTGTGGCGTGATCCCCCGCTCGATAAAGTCCATGATTGAAGATGGCACCTCCAATGATTCTTTGGCGCGTGTTAGTGCAACATATAGGAGACGCATTTCCGCAGGGTCCGGCCCGCCACCGTTCTTGTCTCCCGGACTGCTGCGTAGGAAGTCATCCATGAGCCGGACCGATCTCCATTCACGGCCCTTTGACTTGTGTCCGGTGGAAATCACAAGGTCAGCCTTCTCCTCGTCCACCGTCCTGTTTAGCGCCCACATCAATTGCTTCTCGCCGCGTTTTTCGACGAGGTTCACGAAAGTGACCAAGTGAGCGCCTTCATCGGTCCGTGCAAACTCAACGACTTCGTTCCATGATTTGAAGCCGAAAAAGGCTGGACATGTCGATGGCTCCACATCCTTGAGCGCCTGAACGCCGCGCAACATGTCCATGAGTTCGGACTTATCGCCGACGAGATGTGGCTTACGGCCTTCGTCCAGTGCTTCGATCACGACACTGATGGTCGTGGCGTTCGTCCGCGCGAGAACTGCAGACGGCTTGGTCGTGCCGATCCTACTCTGAAGATCTGGGTTGCCTTTGACAGGCTGGCTTTCCCCGAGCTTCACCAGCATTTTTGTTGCAAGGTCAGCGATCGCATTACCAAAGCGGAACGAAGTCGTAAGGTACGTGCTGGCTTGCGTATCGATAGATTCCATCGCATTCACCGCACCTCGCCATTCGTATATTTGCTGGTATCGATCACCCACATAGATCAACTGCGCGCGCTGCCGTTGCAGAATGTCAAGGACGACAGGGTTCGTGTCCTGGGCCTCATCCAGCATGATGTAATCGGCTGCAATAATCGGGCGCGACAGACCCCAGAGCTTGAGATAGCCATCGTGACCGAGGGGTAGGGGATCTTGCTCGGAAAGCATTCGGGCCCATACATGACGCGCGCCTTCGAGCGCGAAGCTAGATATCTCTTCACGAACTTCCTCTGGTGCCGCGCGGATCGCTCCGAGGGCCGGCACGTGTTGGGGACCGATCTCGTCATCAGCGCTTTGGGCGTAGCGCCGTATGGTCTCCAGATAAAGATATCCTTGAGAGTCCGGCGTGATCGCATACTTGTCACCGAACCGCCGGCGCTTAATGTCGAGAACTTCTACGAGCTGTTTCGCCGTACACCTATTCGTTAGCTTGCCAATATCCCGCTTGTAGCCGGAGGGTGCCGCGCGAAATGCAAGACTATGAGATGTAGAGCAGTCGACGGCATTCGGGAACTTCTCCCCTGCGTCGGCGACAATGCTCTTGTTGAATGCGAGATATTGGCCGCGAAGGCCGGTGGCAGTGGCGAGCAGTTGAAGCGTCGAGGTCTTTCCGGATCCGGCAAACGCGTTGATCTTGAGTGAGTGACCTCTGAGAAACGCTTGAAGGGCCGCCTCCTGCTCGTCGGTCGGCTTAAACTTGGATTTCTTACTGCTTGTGGGTCGGGAATGCTTCGTTGGGAGACGATCTGCAGATTGCGACCGAATGGTCGAAGCTTGGGAAGCGGGAGTGAAAAGATCAGCTTGAGGAGCCGCAGCTTTTGCAAGGCTGCGCGCGACTTCCTTGCGGAGAGCCGGGGTCTTTTGGTTCTTCTGCCGGAAAGTCAGCTCATGATCGAGAAGCGTGAGGAATTCATGATCTTTTTCGCGCGTGGCCTTCCGAAAGATCTCCTCCAGTTCTTTGAACGACTTCGAAATGAAAGGGCGTTGCACGGCACATGTACTCAACGGGAATTTGATTTAGGCCACTATCAACCACTACGTGCGATGTAACAAGTCCCAGCCGGCATCGTCATTATCGAAACGCAACTTTGAATGCTCTCTCACGCAGTGCAGGTGCTCGAGAGTATTGAGGTGACTGTATGAAAGATGGCTGCTTTCAGGAAGGCACCGGGTCGGCTTGAATGGCCGACATGACAGCGCAAACGGTCAAAGGTCCTTCCTTCGTGATAGTGAGGTATACGGTCACGCGAGGGTATACCCTCGCGTGACAGCTTTGGCGTTACGTTCGCCGCCGTCACATCTGGGTTGACGTCAGCTATTTGTGACAGGGTAGCCTCGGGCCTAAAGGTCGAGGTTACACAATGGCACGAATTGGCTACGCTCGCGTCAGCACAGGCGATCAGGATTTGGAAGGACAGTTTGACCGGCTTCGGGCCGAGGGTTGCGAAATCATTCGGTCAGAAAAAATGTCGGGCGCAAGCCGCGAAGGTCGTAACGAACTCTCGACAGTTCTGGAATTCCTTCGCTTTGGTGACGAACTGGTCGTAACGCGCTTGGACCGTCTTGGACGCGATACGCGCGACGTTCTGAACATTGTGCACGAGTGCCAGGAGCGAGGCGCATTCGTGACGGTGCTCGATCCTCATGTGTCCACCCGAGGGGAGATGGGGCACGTCATTCTGACGGTCCTTGGCATGGTCGCGCAGATGGAGCGCCGCTTCATAAAGGAGCGGCAAAAGGAGGGGATTGAACGAGCAAAATCCGCTGGCGTCTACAAAGGTGGTCACAAGCGCATCGACCACGCAATGGTTCGGGAACTGCATCGCCAAGGCCTAGGCGTCACGACGATTGCCGCAAGAGCGTCGTGCTCGCGAATGCAGATCTACCGTATACTTGCATCGAGTTCCGGATGACAGCAATGTGCTGCCATTTCGCGCTGACTGGCTAACCTTGGCATTCTGCCTCTATGACGCCGACGCGAGCAGAGAGGTACCCAGATACTGGGCTATGCGTTGTGCAGGCTCGGCGTCAGCTAGGCTGTGTCCACGGTATGATAGTGCGTGATATAGGCAGACCGTCCAGATTGCGCTTGACGAAACTACCTCAAACAGAAATTGTGGCCTTTTGGGGGATTTCATGCAGAAAGACAATATTCTTGGACGGCGCCGCACTCTGACAAATTACATATCTGATGGCACTGTTGATGAGCGAGTTTTACACGAAATTCTTCCGAATGGAACGCCGCTCGATGACGAGGACTACCTGTGGGATTACAAGTCCTGCCTGCCGCGACAAGGGGATAATCCGTCTAGTGAGCAAAAGGTAGAATACGCTTATAAGATGGGTGGTATAGTCAAAGACGTCGTGGCATTTTACAATACATACGGGGGGTACTTGATTATAGGGGTGGCGGACGAAGATCTCACTGTTTGTGGATACAATCAGGGCTTCGACGTAAATGATTTATGTAAGAAAGTCTTTGGGGCTACTAGAGTAACTATAGATATTAAGTATCGCGATATTGCTTATTATTCGGAAGGGCGTAAATGTAATATTGGAATTATATATGTACCACGTCGAGCAGATAGTGCCGAGCCTGTTCAATTCCTAAAGGATGCGCCTGTCAGCGCCCAATCGAAAAAGGCCTACTGTGCTAACGACATTTATATGCGCTCCCGGGAAGAGTGTAGACGAGCGAGTACAGCCGCAGATTTTGCTCTGTTATTTAACAGAGAGAAATTCGGTATTTCCGCGCTCAATTCTGATGTGAAGTATATTGAGAATAACCTTCCCGCAAGAGATCCCCATCTTCTGGAATTTGTTGGACGGGAAGAGCAGTTGGATCAACTGTGGAGCTGGTTCGTTGACAGATATACCGCTGTTAAGCTCCTGTCGGGGTCCGGTGGCGTCGGAAAAACATCTCTTGCGTGGACTTTTTGCGATGCCGTTTCCAAAAATTCACCATCGGGGCTTGAGAAAGTCGTCTGGTTAACGGCGAAAAAGCGCACATATGCTGCGCTGGTTGGAAGCTATGTAGAAATTGCGCATGCAAGCTTTACAGACCTGATTACTCTCCTCAAAGCTTTGCTCGGTGAATTAGGGGTTCCCGAGCAGGATATTCCCGACGACCCGTCGCGAGAGGAGTTAATCGAGGATTGTATCGCTGCTGTTAAGAGTTGGCCTTGCCTACTGGTGGTTGATGACATCGATTCGTTGGCCAGCGAGGAGCAGTTCGATGTATTCAGGACCATAGCGACAATATTCGACCGAGTTATCGCGAGCGGTGCGACACGTGCGCGTGCTCTATTGACTGCTAGATTGAATCTTGGGGCCGCGCCCGGTCAATTAATGCAGATTAGTGGCCTGCCGCTTGAGGATTTCTCCGAGTACATAGAAAGCTTGGCAAAGGCGACTGGTGCGCCGCTTTCTACTGGAGCCAGCCGACCATCAGAAATTAAACGTCTACATGTTGCGAGCAATGGGTCGCCGTTGTTTGCTGCAGCAATATTGCGGCTCCTTGTAATGGGCGACCCGATGTCACGAGCTATAGCTCAATACAAGGGCGCGGAAGGTGAAGAGGTTAGGCGATTCGCGTTCGAACGGGAGATTGACAGTCTACCTGACAGTCAGCTTAGAATTCTTTTTGCCGCGATCCATCTTGAGGAGTGCACCGTATCTCAAATCGTGGAGGCAGTTCACAGTAATAAGACCAGTGTTAGAGATGATATTGGCGGGCTCCGCAACTACCACTTGATGGCGATTAGCGCCCCACCAGATGGGTTTGTTCGCGACGATCCGGTTATTTCTGTGCCGTCAGAAATCAAAGCAATGGTCGACATTCTGCGCAAAAAAATTTCCGATCCCCGTCGGATAGAAGGAAATTGTGCGAAGCTTAATCGCGCTTCCGCTTCAGGTGATTTGGAAGCGGCTAAGCTTTTCCAAAGAGTTGTAAAATACTGGTCTGAAGGAGACTACCCGCTCGCTATTGAGGCTGCCGAGTATGCGAGTAAAAAGATTCCTCATAATGCTGACGTCTGGTGCCTTCTTGGTCGGGCGTATCTGAGCGGACCGAATGTTGATGCAAAGAAAGCTGACGCTGCGCTTCGACGAGCGGCAGAACTGGGCTCTTCACGACCGGAGATGCAGTCGTTGCGCATAAAAGCCAAGGAAATACTTAACGATTGGCTTGGCATCACCCAGTTGCTTGAAAAGCGTGAACGCTTGGACGGTAATGACACGTTAATTTTAGCAAGGGCAGATCAAGCTCTAGCTAACAATCAGGCGAGTGCCGGAAGCTGGACCAGTGCCGCCGCGTATTATCTTCGCGGCGCTACGGTTATTCGAGATGCTTTCGTGAATCAACGAGCACACGGCTACGTCGAGCCGCTGAAAAACCTCAAAACCGATCTTTGTGTCGCGTATGTAAATTGTATCTCGAACGATACCCCTCTTGATGACGACAAGATTGATGTTTGGGACGCCGTTGAACGTATCAGGCGCTATGAAGTGCATCACAAAGATACTACGGCGCGCGGGATCTCAGCTGCGCTAGCTTGGACGAATGCTGTGTTGCGAAGAAAGAAGACTGATTCTCATACCTCCGCACGCCTTGATCGCCTTGTTCTAGGATTGGATCATTTGGTAAAAAGTTGCGTTAGGGGAGGTGAAAGTTGGAGGTCAATCGCGGCCCGCGCTGATGCCGCAAAAGAGCACGCTCAGACTGCTGCGCGCGAATATAGGCGACGAGCCACGATGGCGTGATCCACAACTGCGGCCTGTGGTGTGATCCTCAGTACTGTCCTTTTGGGGAGAGTGTTTTGTATCTTTTCTTCTTAATCCAGGCTGTCGTGGCTTCGGTAGGTCTCGTCCGGACATCTTCGCATCAAGTCGTCGCATGTCGTATTTCTTCCTCTGCGCATTAGTTAGGCATTTTGCATGCCTTGCCTATGCAATAGGCTTGTAAAAGCGATTTCTGAGCGCGAGCTGGGCAATTGCACGAGGATTGTTGCCATACTGTTGCTACGACAGCAGAATAAATCGGTAAATAATTGATAATGATGAGGGAA
>NZ_JBVAPC010000017.1:0-26630 GCF_055330205.1 Shinella sp. R2-11
CCCCCCCCCCCCCCCCCCCCCCCTACCGCGGTATGCCAAGACGGCAACCCCACGAGGCTAACCCAATGTCTTCAGACAGCTCTGCCGCGAAACAGTCGACGAAGGCGCCGCTGCGCCTTCCGCTGCACTGGCTCGGCGCGGCGCCCTTCGCGATCTTCGTCCTGCTGTTCCTGATCATGCCCACGATGCGCATCGTGATCGGCGCCTTCCAGACGCCGGAGGGCAGCTTCACGCTGGACAATATCCGCGGGCTGTTCACGACGTCGATCATGTCGGCCTACTGGATCTCCATCAAGATCTCCATCGCCTCCGCCCTCCTCGGCTGCCTGATCGGCTTTTCGGTCGCCGCCGCCGTGGTGCTCGGCGGCCTGCCGAAATGGATCCGCGGCCCGCTGCTGACCTTCTCGGGCGTCGCCTCGAACTTCGCGGGCGTCCCGCTCGCCTTCGCCTTCCTGGCGACCCTCGGCCCGGTCGGCCTCGTCACCGTGTTCCTGAAGACACAGCTCGGCATCGACCTGCGCGCGCTCGGCTTCAACATCCTCTCCTTCTGGGGGCTGACGGTCACCTACCTGTTCTTCCAGATCCCGCTGATGATCCTCATCATCACGCCCGCGCTCGACGGCCTCAAGCGCGAATGGCGCGAGGCGGCGCAGATCCTCGGCGCGACCAATGCGCAATATTGGCGCATGGTGGCCTTCCCGATCCTGCTGCCCTCCTTCCTCGGCACGCTCGCGCTGCTCTTCGCCAACGCCTTCGGCGCCGTCGCGACCGCAATCGCGCTCACCGGCTCCTCGCTCTCCATCGTGCCGATCCTGCTCTTCGCGCAGATCCGCGGCGACGTGCTCGGCAATCCCCATCTCGGCTATGCGCTGGCCTTCGGCATGATCGTCGTCACCGGCATCGCCAACACGATCTACATCTGGCTGCGCGCGCGCAGCGAAAGGTGGCTGAAATGAAGAAGTTCTGGGCCTGGGGCGCCCTCACCGTCGGGCTGCTCTACTTCATCCTGCCGCTCCTCGGCATGACGAACTTCTCGCTGAAGATGCGGCGCGGCGTCTATTCCTTCGACGCCTATGCGGTCGTGCTCGGCGATCCGCGCTTCCAGGAGACCTTCACCTATTCCGTCGTGATGGCACTGTTCACCATCGCCTTCGGGGTGCTCCTCGTCGTGCCGACGGCCTACTGGGTGCGCCTCAAGCTGCCGGGCCTGCGCCCCTATGTCGAGTTCGTCACGCTGCTGCCGCTGGTCATCCCGGCCATCGTCATCGTCTTCGGCTATATCCGGCTCTACAACACCTCGAGCTGGCTGCCGCTCACGGGTTCGATCACCGGCACCAACATCCTCCTGATGTTCGGCTATGCCACGCTGTCGCTGCCCTACATGTACCGCGCCGTCGACACGGGCCTTCGCTCCATCGACATCACCACGCTGACGGAGGCCGCCCAGAGCCTCGGCGCCGGCTGGACGACGATCCTCACCCGCATCATCCTGCCGAACGTGCTCGTCGCGGTCCTGTCGGGTGCCTTCCTGACCTTCGCCATCGTCATCGGCGAGTTCACCATGGCCGCCCTCCTCAACCGCCCGGCCTTCGGCCCCTACATGCAGCTTCTCGGCGCCAACCGGGCCTATGAGCCGGCCGCGCTCGCCGTGATCGCCTTCGCCATCACCTGGGGCTGCCTCGGCCTGATCCAGCTCGTCTCGCGCTTCCAGAAGGGCGCGCAAAGCCCCGTCTAAGGATTTTCCATGAGTTTCCTCACACTCTCCAGCATCCAGAAGTCCTTCGGCCCGGTGCAGGTCGTCAAGGACTTCAACATGGCCATCGAGAAGGGCGAGTTCATCTCCTTCCTCGGCCCGTCCGGCTGCGGCAAGACCACCATCCTGCGCATGATCGCCGGCTTCGAGACGCCCTCGGGCGGTACGATAACGATCAACGGCAAGAGCCAGGCGAACCTTCGCCCGAACCAGCGCAACATCGGCATGGTCTTCCAGGCCTATGCGCTCTTCCCGAACATGAACGTCGCGGAAAACGTCGCCTTCGGCCTCAAGGTCGCCGGGCGGCCAAAGGCCGAGATCGACGACCGCGTCAAGGAGATGCTCGGCCTCATCAAGCTCGACCATCTCGCCGACCGCTACCCCTACCAGATGTCCGGCGGCCAGCAGCAGCGCGTGGCGCTCGCCCGCGCGCTTGCCCCGAAGCCCCAGGTGCTCCTCCTCGACGAACCGCTCTCGGCCCTCGACGCCAAGATCCGCGTGTCGCTGCGCGAGGAGATCCGCATGATCCAGCAGCAGCTCGGCATCACCACGGTCTTCGTCACGCATGACCAGGAAGAGGCGCTGTCGATCTCCGACCGCATCGTGGTCATGAATGCCGGCAAGGCCGACCAGATCGGCACGCCCGCCGAGATCTACAACCGCCCCACCACCCGCTTCGTCGCCGGCTTCGTCGGCACGCTCAACCTCATCGAGGCCAAGGTGGTGGATGCGGCGGCGAACCGCGTCACCATCGGCGACCAGGGCGTGACGCTCCGCGAGCCCCTCGGCAACGCCAAGGCCGGCGACACGGTCTCGCTGGCGCTGCGCCCCGAGGCCGGCTCCATCGCCCCCGATGCCAAGGGCGACACCGCGCTTTCCGGCGAGGTCGTCTCCTCCAACTTCCTCGGCTCGGTCATCCGCACGCGCATGAAGGTCGGCGGCAGCGTCATCTCCTTCGACATGTTCAACAGCCCCGGCCTCGTACCGCCGGCCGTCGGCGAAACGGTGACGCTGCGCTTCACCGCCGGTGACCTCCTGGTCATCCACGACTGAACGCTCATTCCACACCTTGCCGAAGGCGTGGAAAAATCTGTCGTGAATCGTGGTTTTTGCGTCGCCCGCGGATTTGATCTGCGGGCGTTTGCCGTTTAGTCTCCCATCGTTCTCAGGGCGGGGCGAAATTCCCCACCGGCGGTATCCGGAGCGATCCGGGAGCCCGCGAGCGCCTTCCGCGAGGAAGGGTCAGCAGATCCGGTGCGATGCCGGAGCCGACGGTCACAGTCCGGATGGAAGAGAGCAAGCAGGAGGCCCGTTCCGCGATGGGCCGGCCTCGTGCGTGTTCGCCCAAGGGACCCGTTGAAAAATGGCTCAACCCTTGAAAGGCCAAGACATATGAATGCCAATGCCACCCCCTCCGCCCGCATCGCCGTCATCCGTGCCCGCTGGCACGCCGGCATCGTCGACCAGGCGGTCACGTCCTTCATCGCCGAATGGCAGGCCCTCGGCGGGCGTGCCGAAGACGTCGACGTGATCGACGTACCGGGCGCCCTCGAAATCCCGCTGCACGCCCAGCTTCTCGCGAAGACCGGCCGCTACTCGGCCATCCTCGGCGTCGCCCTTGTCGTCGACGGCGGCATCTACCGCCACGATTTCGTCGCCGGAACCGTGGTCGACGCCATCGTGCGCGTCGGCCTCGACACCGACGTGCCGGTGCTCTCGGCCGTGCTGACGCCGCACAATTTCCAGGAATCGGAGGCCCACATCGCCTTCTTTCGCGACCACTTCGTCATCAAGGGCAAGGAAGCCGCCCACGCCGCCCGCCAGATCCTCGACGCACGGGCACAGGTGGCGCTGGCGGCGGTTTCCTGAATCGGTTTCTCAAGAACCGGAATCGGCTCGTGAAAGCGAATCGATAAACCGCTGAAAAGACTCTGGAAGCCCGGCAGCGATGCCGGGCTTTTCCGCCCCCTCTCCTGCGTCTAAGCCTGCAAATTCTTCAGATAGATCGACAGCAACTGGATCTGCGACGAGATCCCCAGCTTGCGATAGACGTTCCGCCGGTGGACCTTCACCGTCCCCGTCGAAATATTCAGCTTGAGCCCGATCGATTCCGACGAATGCCCCTGCAGCACGAGCTCGATGATCGAGGCCTCGCGGTCGGTGAGGTTGAGCTTGCGCCAGACCTTGTCCGCCGCGCTCACCGGCTCGCTGCGCCGCCCGCGCCCCGGCCCCGCGAGCGCGAAGCGGTCGGCAAGGCCGTTCCAGACCTGGCGCACGAAGGCGGCGACGAAAGGTTCGGCATCCGCCAGCAGCGCGAATTCGGCGGCCGGGAAGACCCCCGTCTTCTCGCGCCGCATCAGCGAGACGACCACCGTCACGCCGTCGCCCGCCGGCACGAAGAAGCCCAGTTCCTCGGCCAGCCGCGTCTGCGAGTAGTAGGTGCGGTAGTATTCGCTGGAGAAGAAGCGGTCCGGCGCGAGCTCCCGCATGCGGAAGACGCCGGCCCGGCCCGCCCGCGCCGTGTGGTAGAACGGATCGAGCAGGTACGGCCCCACCTGATAAAGCGTCACGAAGATGTGGTAATCGTCCGCATCGAAGGTGCTGAAGAGGTCGATCGGCCGGGCCTTGTCGCGATAGGCGAAGATGACCATGTCGTCGAAGCGCACGAGCGCGCGCGTCATCGCCAGCAGGGCTTCGCCCGCCTGCCCGTCGGAGCGTTCCGCCGCATCCGTCCAGTCGGCGAGCGTGCGGAAGAGTGCCGTGAAATCGACCCGCATGGCGCTGATGCTCCCCCGATCCCCTTGCGGCGCACGTTTTTCGCCGCGCCGGGATATACTCCTTCCATAGCCGGTTTACGGATAAAATACCTCTCTCGGGGTATATACCGCCCACCGGCGGCTGACTAGCATCCTCCCCGACGGTGGCTAAAGCGGCATGAAGATCGCTTCGACGCAACAACCGCAGGGAACAGACGTGACATCCGCCTCCACGAACGACATCGAGTTCCGGTCGGTGACCAAGCGCTATGGCGCGGTGACCGCGGTCTCCGACATAAACCTTTCCGTGCCGAAGGGCGCCTTCGTCGCGCTGCTCGGCCCGTCCGGCTGCGGCAAGACGACCTGCCTTCGCATGATCGGCGGCTTCGAGCAGCCGAGCGAGGGCGAGGTGCTGATCGCCGGCAATGTCGCCAACGGCGTGCCGGCCTATCGCCGCCCGGTCAACATGGTGTTCCAGCAATATGCGCTCTTCCCGCATTTCGACGTGGAGAAGAACGTCGCCTACGGCCTGAAGCAGCTCCGCCCGCGGCTGCCGGCCGAAGAAATTTCCCGCCGCGTCGGCGAGGCGCTGGAGATGGTACGGCTTTCCGGCTTCGCCAGGCGCCGCATCCATGAAATGTCCGGCGGCCAGCAGCAGCGCGTGGCGCTCGCCCGCGCCCTCGTCAACAAGCCCTCCGTGCTTCTCCTCGACGAGCCGCTGGCGGCGCTCGACAAGAAGCTGCGCACCGCCATGCAGATCGAGCTGCAGACGCTCCAGCGCGACCTCGGCATCACCTTCGTGCTCGTCACCCACGACCAGGAGGAGGCGCTGTCGATGAGCGACCTCGTCTGCGTCATGAGCGCCGGCCGTATCCGCCAGCTCGCGACGCCCCAGGAGGTCTACGACCGTCCGGCCGATCTCTTCGTCGCCGATTTCGTCGGCAAGACCAACCGTTTCGACGGCACGCTGGAGGCCGGCGGCACCATCCGCCTCGGCAACGGCACGGCCCTGCCCGCCCCGCGCGGCGATCTTGCGCCGGGCGCCGTCACCGTTGCGCTCCGCCCGGAGGCGATCCGCCTTGCGCGCGGCGCGGCGGGCGCGACGACGCTGGAGGGCACCGTCACCCACCGCATCTTCCTCGGCTCGGCCGCCGAATACTCCATTGCCATCGACGGGCTGGGCGACCTCCTCGTCACCGCCGAACGCCATAACCAGTCGGAAAACGACCTCGTCGCGCCGGGCGAACGGGTCGCAATCAGCTTCGATCCCGGTACAGCGCATATCTTTCCGGCCTGAGGGGAAACAGGCCCCAAACACAAGGGAACAGTGTGATGTCGAAATGGTTCAGAGAGAATGCCCCGATCAGCGCCCATGAGCTGACGGAAGAATTCATGCGCCTGAAGCGCGGCTCCGTCACGCGCCGCCACTTCCTCGGCGTCACAGGCCTCGGCCTTGCCGCCGCCGTGCTCGCCCGCCAGCCCGGCCTCTTCAATTCGGCGGCCTACGCGCAGCAGGAAGACCTCGGCTCGGCCATGTCCATCGCCACCTGGCCGAACTACCACGACCCCGCGACCTTCGAGGCCTTCACCGCCGAGACGGGCGTCGCCGTCGAGGTCAACGTCTTCGGCTCGAACGAGGAGATGCTGGCCAAGCTCCAGGCCGGCGGCACCGGCTGGGACCTCTTCGTTCCCACCAACTACACGATCTCCACCTATGCCGGCCTCGGCCTGATCGACCCGCTCGACCTTTCCAGGGTGCCGAACTTCGACCAGAAGACCCAGAACACGCGCTTCACCAACGAGGGCACCGTCGACGGCAAGGTCTATGCGCTGCCGAAGAACTGGGGCACGACGGGCATCGCCGTCAATTCCGACAAGGTGAAGTCCAAGGTCACGAGCTGGAAGGAATTCTTCGAGATCGCCATGACCGAGGCGGACGGCCGCGCCATGGTGCACGACTACCAGCTCACCACCATCGGCAACGCCCTCGTCTCGCTCGGCTTCTCCTTCAACTCGGTCAAGCCCGAGGAACTCGCCAAGGCCGAGGAACTGCTGATCAAGGTCAAGCCGCACCTCTATGCCATCAACAGCGACTACCAGCCCTCCATGCGCGCCACCGACGCCTGGATGACCATGTGCTGGACCAACGACGGCGCGCAGCTCAACCGCGACATCCCGGAAATCCATTTCACGCTCGGCTCCGACGGCGGCGAGATCTGGTCGGACTTCTACGCCGTGCCGACGGCGGCCGCCAACAAGCCGGCCGGCTATGCGCTGCTCAACTACCTGATGGACCCGCAGCATGCGGTGAAGGAGCACATCGCCAACGGCGCGCCCACCACCGACAGCCGCGTCATCGCCCTGCTGCCGGCCGAGATCACCGGCAACAAGATCGTCTATCCGGACGAGGCCGCGCTGACCCCGCTGGAATTCGGCGCCGCCGTGACGCTCACCGACCCGGCGCGCGCAGAGCTGATGGCGCGGTTCAAGTCGGCGTAACGGAAAGGCCCCTGCCCACAAGCTGAAGGGGCTTAACCTGCCTTTCCCTTGGCGTTCGATTTTGAGCGATGAGCAGGCCTCCTGCCTTCTCCCCCCTTGTGGGGGAGATGCCGGCAGGCAGAGGGGGCGGCCCCGCGAAGCCGGGGCGTTACGGCAAGACCCCTCCCTAAATCCCTCCCCACAAGGGGGAGGGACTTAACAAGCAGCACTCTCAGCGTTCGACGTCGAACGGTGGGCGACCCTCGCAGAATTCGCAACAGGATCGATGCAATGCCCCTGACGACGACGGCGAAAAGACGGCTGGTGACGACGGCGCTGCTAGCGCCGGCCTCCCTCTGGCTGTTCGTCTTCCTGGTGCTGCCCTTCATCGCCATGGTGGTCTTCTCCGTCGGCGAGCGCGGACCGGCGGGCGGCTACCAGGCGGCCTTCACCTTTGCGCAATATGCCAACCTGCCGGCCCGTTCCGCCGCCTACTGGAACACGCTGATGCTGGCGCCGGTCGGCGCCTTCCTCTGCCTGCTGGTGGCCTATCCGACGGCCTATTACCTCGCCGTCAAGGCGAGCCCGCGCCACCGGCTGCTGCTGGTCTCGCTGGTCGTCGTGCCGTTCTGGACGAGCCTGCTGGTGCGCACCTATGCCTGGATGTACATCCTCGGCTCGCGCGGCATCCCGAACCTCCTCGACATGATCGGCATCGAGAACGTGCGCCTGCTCAACACGCCCGGCGCCGTGCTGCTCGGCATCGTCTACGGCTACCTGCCGCTGATGATCATGCCGATCTATGTCAGCCTCGAAAAGCTCGACCGCCGGCTGCTGGAGGCTTCGGCCGATCTCGGCGCAAAGCCCGTCTCGACCTTCTTCTCCGTGACCCTGCCGCTCTCGCTGCCGGGCGTCATGACGGGCGTCGCGCTCGTCACGATCCTGCTGCTCGGCGAGTATCTCATTCCGCAGCTTCTCGGCGGCGGCAAGGTCTTCTTCATCGGCAATGCGCTGGTCGACCTCTTCCTGCAATCGCGCAACTGGCCCTTCGGCTCGGCCATCGCCGTCACGCTGGTCGCCATCGTGGTCGTGGTGCTGATGGTCGCCATGCGCATCGCCTGGAAAATCTCCGGCACGAGACAGGTGGACCTCGTCTGATGCGCGCGCTGATAACCTCCGTCTACCTGTTCCTCTACGCGCCGATCGCGCTGGTCGTGCTGTTCTCCTTCAATGCGGGGCGCAATGCCAGCGAGTTCACCGGCTTCTCGACGCAATGGTACGGCAAGGCGCTCGCCAATCCGTTCCTCGTCGCCGCGTTGCAGAACAGCCTGATCATCGCGTTTACCAGCGCCACGCTCGCCGCCGTCTTCGGCACCATGGCCGCCCTTGGCCTGGAACGCCTCGGTGCACGCACCCGCGCCCTCTTCGACGGCCTGCTCGCCGCCGCCATCGTCGTGCCGGGCGTCGTCATCGGCATCGCGACGCTGGTCGCGCTCGTCGCGGTCTTCGGCGTCGTCAACCCGGCCATCGCGACCATCTGGCCCGGCGACAAGCCCCCGCAGCTCGGCCTCGGCTACGGCTCTATCATCGCCGCGCACGGCCTCTTCACCATGGCGCTCGTGACGATGATCGTGAAGGCGCGCATCGCCACGCTCGGGCGCGACATCGTCGAGGCCTCGGCCGATCTCTACGCCACGCCCCTCACCACCTTCCGCGATATCGTCCTGCCGCAGATCCTGCCCTCGGTGCTGGCCGGCTTCCTGCTCGCCTTCACCTTCTCCTTCGACGATTTCATCGTGGCCTTCTTCGTCGCGGGCTCCAAGACGACGCTGCCCATCTACGTCTTCGCCTCGATCCGCCGCGGCGTGACGCCGGAGGTCAACGCCATCGCAACGATGGTGCTGGTCGCCTCGCTCTTCCTCATCCTCGTCGCCCGCCTCCTCATGCGGGAAAAGAAAACGAAATCGCCTGCCGGAGAATAACAGATGATCCTGAAGAACCGCGTCGCCATCGTCACCGGGGCGGGCTCCGGCATCGGCCGGGCCGGCGCGCGCATCATGGCGCGCGAGGGCGCGACCGTCTGCGTCGCCGACCGCGACGAGACGCGGGCCGGCGAGACGGTCGACTTCATCCGCAGCGAAGGCGGCACGGCCGAGGTCGTCATCCTCGACGTCACCGACGACGTGGAGCTGAAGATGGCGATTGCCGGCGTGCTCTCCCGCCACGGCCGCATCGACATCCTGCACAACCACGCGGGCGCGCAGGTCGCCGGCGATCTCGAAAGCGTCCCGCTCGACGGGCTGGATCTTTCCTGGAACCTCAACGTGCGCGCCCATCTCATGGCCGCCCGCCTCGTCATGCCGGCCATGAAAGCGCAGGGAAAAGGCGTCATCCTCAACACCTCCTCTTCGTCCGGCGTCCTCTACGACCGCGAGATGATCGCCTATACGACGACCAAGCACGCCGTCATCGCCATGACGAAGCAGATGGCCGGCGACTATGCCCGCCACGGCATCCGCGTCAACGCGCTCTGCCCCGGCTGGGTGGACACACCCTTCAACGCCCCCTTCATCGACCAGATGGGCGGGCGCGGCGCCATCGAGGACTATATAAGGGAAAACGTGCCCATGGGCCGCTGGGCGAATGTCGAGGAGATCGCCGAACCGATCCTCTTCCTCGTCTCCGACCGGTCAAGCTACATGACCGGCCAGATTCTCGTGGTGGACGGCGGGGAGACCGTGGTCTAGTTCCGCTTAGCGCAATTCCGGACGCAAAACCGCTTCACACTTTTGCTGGAATTGCTCAGACGGACCCCATCCCGCCCTGATAGACGACGATGCGCGCGTGATAGGGCACGCGCTTGTAGAGATCGAGCACATCCTGGTTGATGAGCCGCACGCAGCCCGAGGAGACGGCCTTGCCGATGGACTTCCATTCCGGCGAGCCGTGCAGGCGGTAGAGCGTGTCCTGCCCGTTCTGGAAGATATAGAGCGCGCGGGCGCCGAGCGGGTTCTTGATGCCCGGGTCCATGCCGCCGTTCGCGACGGAATAGCGCGCAAGGCTCGGCTGGCGCCTGATCATGTCGTCCGGCACCTTCCAGCGCGGCCAGGGCTGGCGCCACTGGATGACGCCCTCGCCCTCCCAGGCAAAGCCGTCGCGGCCGATGCCGACGCCGTAGCGCATCGCCGTGCCGCCGGGTTCCACCACATAGAGGAAGCGGGCGGCCGTATCGACGACCACCGTGCCGGCCGGCTCGCCGGTCGGGTCCTTCACGCGCTGGCGGTAGTATCTCGGGTCGATTTCCTTGTAAGGGATCGCCGGGATGAGATGGCCGCCATCCTCGACGGCGGCGTAGCGCGCCGCCAGTTCCTCGTCCGTCGCCGGCACGATCGGATAGCTGACCTTCTGGGGAAGCGGGACGGCCCTGGTCGAGGTTTGCGTGGTTGCGCATCCTGCCAGCGTCGCGGCGGCGCCCAGGAAGAAGGCTCTGCGCGACAAAGTGCACACCGTAGGCATTCTCTATATCGACTCCAATGAAAACGTGTTGGAACCGATGGCTAGCCAAAGCAGGAAGGGGCTGGCAAGAAGCGGAGGCATCACATCTTCGGCATCCGCCCCGCGTATTCGCGGACCGATGCAAAGCGGCCACGCAAGACCATGCCGGAAGGACAGAACACGATGGCACCTGTGGAAATCGACCCCGCCCATGTCCGCGAATTCCCCGACCCGGAAAGCTTCCGCCGCTGGCTCTCGGAAAACCATGACAAGGCGCCGGAAGTCTGGATCCGGATCCACAAGCGCGCCTCGGGCTTCCCCTCCATCAACCCGGAGGAGGCGATCGAGGCCGTGCTCTGCTGGGGCTGGATCGACGGTATCCGCAAGGGGCTGGACGAAAGGAGCTTCCTCCAGCGTTACAGCCCGCGCGGCCGCAAGAGCGTCTGGAGCAGGAAGAACGTCGATACGGTCGGCCGGCTGATCGCGGAAGGCCGCATGACCGACCATGGCCTGAGGCACGTGGAGGCCGCCAAGGCCGACGGGCGTTGGGACAGGGCCTATGGCAGCGGCAAGGACCTGAAGATCCCGCCGGACCTCAAGGCCGCCATCGACGCGGAACCGGCCGCCGCCGAAATGCTCGGCAGGCTCACCGAGCAGAACCGCTTCGCCCTCGCCTTTCGCATCCACAATCTCAAGACGGACGCCGCGCGCAAGCGCAAGATCGAGACCTTCGTGGAGATGCTGAAGAAGGGCGAGACGATCTATCCGCAGAAGCGGAAGTGACGCCGGCCGTCTAGGGAAGATAGGCGAAAACGCCGGACGGCGCGCCGCCGAAAAGGGCCAGCGCACCCGAACCGGCAACCGCCAGGGCGAAGAAGCCGCCCGCCATCGTCGCGTTCTTCAGCAATTCGGTGATGTTTCCCCTATGGGCGTCATAGCCCGTGACGAGGCACCAGAGGCCGAGCAGGACGCCCGCCGTGCGCAGCGGATAACCGAGAACCACCGCCAGCCCGCCGACGAGCTCGCATACTCCGATCAGATAGGCGAAGAAGACGGCATCGGGGAGCCCCAGGGCCTGAAGCCCCGGCACCAGTTTTGCCTCGCCGCCCCGCAGCTTCAATATTCCCCATACGATAAACGGTATTCCAAGGAACAACCGCGCAATCAAAAGACCTTCGTCGTGCATATGGCTTTCTCCCCAGTTGGCCACCGCCGGCAGGCTCGGCATGAAGCATGGCTTCCGTGCTTCATGATGGAGCAAGGAGCATACCAGATGGAAGGGCCAGCATTTTCAAGCCGATAACGAAGAGCCGTGCGATGGAGCCGGACAATATGTTCGACAGCGAGCCGACAAATTGTCTGCGACGTCGCGAGAAAGCTGGCGGCGCATCGCGCGACGCCAAGCGGTCGCCGTCATCTTCCGGCTTTGATCCGCGGGCTGGACTGCCCCGTTTACGTGGACTGCCCGGCGAGCCAGTTGTGCCAGTCGTTCTCGCTGCCGGAGAAGACATTGAGGTCGATCTTGCCCGTCACGCCATGCGACAGGCCCGAGCCGGAATATTGCCAGAACAGCCAGCGGCGGTTCGGATAGCGCTGCGACGGGTGCGCGGCGACCGAGCGCAGCCAGAAGTGATAGTCCGTCAGCTCGCCCGACAGATTATCCTCGTAGAAGTCCGGCGCGGTATAGATGATCGGCCGCTTGCCGTAGTGCCGTTCCAGCATTTCGGCGAAGACGCGAATCTTCTCGACATATTTCGCACGCGACAGGCGCTTCTTGCAGGCGGAATCGCCGTTGTATTCGGCATCGATCACCGGCGGCAGCGCATCCGGGTCCTTCGGCACGTTGCGGATGAACCATTCGGCCTGCGAGCTTGCGACGCGGCACCAGTAGAAGAAGTGGTAGGCCCCGCGCCGGATGCCGGCTTCCTTGGCCTGGCGCCAGTTCTTCTGGAACATCGGATCGAGATGGTCGCCGCCGTCCGTCGCCTTGATGAAAGCGAAGTTGGCGCCCTGCGTGCGCAGCCGCATCCAGTCGATGTCGCCCTGCCAGCGCGAGACGTCGACGCCATGCACCTGATAGTGCCGCGGCGCGCGCTTGCCGAAATTGATCGGATGGGCATCGCGGAACTGCTGGCTGTAGACGCGCGAGCGCTTGCCGAGGCGCCGGGTCGGCATTTCGGCCATGGTCGCGGAATCGGCCGGGCGCTCGGAGGGAACGGCAGACTGCTTCGTCACCGTCTCGAAGACATGGGTTTCCGGGATGGGTCCGGCCCAGGCGAGCATTTCCTCCGCGTCGTCGGCCTTCACCTTGCTCTGGCCGACGGCCACTTCCGGCACCGGCCCGCCGCCCTTGGCGACGGAACTCGTGGTCTCGCGCGAGGGCTTGACCGCCAGCACCGTTTCCGGCGTCGCACTCGATGCGCAGCCGGCCAGGGAGGCGCAGCCGAGGAGGATCGCTGTCAGGACCGAAAGACGCATTGGCACTCGCACGCAAAACAAACCGAAGCCCCGCCCTTTCGACACATGGACGGAATTACTAACGGAAGATTACCGCGAAATGTTAAATACAATCTTTACGGCCGACCGTGACATTTCAGGCACTTAGGGCATTTCCGCTTTTCCTCGAATCGAGAAAATGCCCTAACTCTTTATTTCTACGCAATCCCGGACGCAAAACCGCTTCGCACTTTTGCTGGAATTGCTCTGGGTCCGCGTCTTCATCCTTTCGCGCCGGCCCGCAGCCGCCGCCGGGTCTCCGTCGGGCTTTCGTGATAGTGCGCGCGGTAGCTGCGCGAGAAGGCGGAGGAGGAGTTGAAGCCGGTGAGCGCGGCGATGTCGGCGAATTCCGCCTTGGTCTCGATCACCTTGCGCCGGGCAGCATTGAGGCGCAGCGCGAGATAATGCTGGTGCGGCGCGACGCCCATGGATTCCTGGAAGAGGTCCTGCAGGTGCCGCGCGCTGATGCCAATGCGCTTGGCAAGCTTTGCCAGCGTCAGCGGCGCGTCCACCGTCTCCTCCATCAGCCGCACCGCCTGGCTGACGCGCTGGTCGGCGACGCGCATGTTGCCGAGCGCCGGCACCTGCAGCAGCCCGCCGGTGCGCTCGTGCTCGTAGATGAAGAGCCGCGAGACCTCCAGCGCCAGCGAATAGCCCTGCCGGCGGCGGATGATCTCCAGCATGAGGTCGAGCGTCGGCAGCGAGCCGCCGGTGGTGATGCGCTTGCCGTCGATGACATAACGTTCGCGCATCACCGCGATCTGCGGGTAGCGCGAGGCGAATTCCTCCATGTCCTCCCAGTGGATCGTCACCGAATGGCCGTCGAGCAGGCTCGCCTCGGCAAGCAGCCAGCTTCCCGATTCGATGCCGGCCATGGCCGTGCGGTGGCGCGCCGTCTGCGAGAGCTGGCGGCGCAACAGGGATGTCGCACTCATCTGCCATTGATAGCTCGAAAGCACGAAGAGCGGCGCCGTCTCCCGCTCCGGCCGGAACGGTCCGTCGACGGGTACGGGAATGCGGCTGCGCGTCTCCACCGGCTCGCCATCCGGCGAGAAGATGCGCCAGCGGTAAAGCTCCTGCCCCGAGATGCGATTGGCGGCGCGCAGCGGCTCGATCACCGAGGCGACGAGGATGAGGTTCGTCTCGGGCAGCACCAGGATGTCGATGTCGAGCGTGTCGGAGGAGGGATCGAGCATGGTGGAAGCTTGGTCGCCCATCTCTCGAATTGTCAAGGATGGATCCGAAAAGTGAAAGCATTGCGCCTTCTCTTGGCTCGTAATGTCCGCAACGAGAATACCGGGAGAACGACAATGCCTCTTGCCATGAACCGTGACGTCTTCATCACCTGCGCCGTCACCGGCTCCGGCGACACCGCCGGCAAATCCCCTCACGTTCCACGCTCGCCCAAGGAGATCGCCGAATCCGCGATCGAGGCCGCGAAAGCCGGCGCCGCCGTCGTGCACTGCCATGTCCGCGATCCGGAAACCGGCGCCCCGAGCCGCCGCAACGATCTCTACCGCGAAGTCACCGAGCGCATCCGCGACGCAGAGGTCGACGTCGTCCTCAACCTCACCGCCGGCATGGGCGGCGACATGATCTTCGGCAACACCGAGCAGCCCCTGCCGCTGAACCCCGTCGGCACCGATATGGCCGGCGCCACCGAACGCGTTTCCCACGTCGCCGAATGTCTGCCGGAAATCTGCACGCTCGACTGCGGCACGATGAACTTCTCGCTCGGCGACTACGTGATGACCAACACGCCCTCCATGCTGCGCGCCATGGGCCGGATGATGACGGACCTCGGCGTCCGCCCCGAGATCGAGGCCTTCGACACCGGCCATCTCTGGTTCGCCAAGCAGCTCGTCGAGGAAGGCGTCATCGAGGATCCGGTGCTCATCCAGCTCTGCATGGGCATTCCGTGGGGCGCGCCGGATGATCTCAACACCTTCATGGCGATGGTCAACAACGTGCCCGCCAACTGGACCTTCTCCGCCTTCTCCATCGGCCGCAACGCCATGGCCTACCCGGCCGCGGCCATGCTTGCCGGCGGCAATGTCCGCGTCGGGCTGGAAGACAACCTCTACGTCGCCAAGGGCCAGCTCGCCACCAATGCGCAGCTCGTCGACAAGGCCGTCAACATCGTCGAAAGCATGGGCGCCCGCGTCATGGGCCCGGCGGAAGTGCGCGAGAAGCTGAAGCTGACGAAGCGCGCGCCGCGCGGCTGACCGGGCCGACCGGGTTGGGCTGCCCCTCACCCTAACCCTCTCCCCGTAAACGGGGAGAGGGAACTTGCCAAACGCAAGCGTGAAAATTGGGGAAACCGGCACGGCATATCCCTTCCCCCCGCCTGCGGGGAGAAGGTGGCGGCAGCCGGATGAGGGGCAGCGACACCCGCACACATAACGAATTGAGGGAACGCATGAGCACGACCACCATCAACAAGGCAGCCTGCGTCGGCGGCGGCGTCATCGGCGGCGCATGGGTCGCCCGCTTCGCACTCGCCGGCATCGACGTCAAGGTCTTCGACCCGCATCCGGAAGCCGAGCGCATCATCGGCGAGGTCATGGCCAATGCCGAGCGCGCCTACGGCATGCTCACCATGGCGCCCCTGCCGCCGAAGGGCAAGGTCACCTTCTGCAAGAGCATCGAAGAAGCCGTGCAAGACGCTGACTGGATTCAGGAAAGCGTTCCCGAGCGGCTGGAGCTGAAGCGCGGCGTCCTCACCCAGATCGACGCCGCCGCAAGGCCCGACGCCCTGATCGGCTCCTCCACCTCCGGCCTCATGCCGACCGATCTCCAGCGCGACATGAAGCATCCCGAGCGCCTCTTCGTCGCGCATCCCTATAACCCCGTCTACCTGCTGCCGCTCGCCGAGCTCGTCGGCGGCCAGAAGACGTCGCGCGCCGTGCTGGAAGACGCCAGGGCCAAGCTCGCCCCCATCGGCATGAAGGGCGTGATCATCAACAAGGAGATCGAGGCCTTCGTCGGCGACCGCCTGCTCGAAGCCGTCTGGCGCGAAGGCCTCTGGCTGATCAAGGACGACATCTGCGATACGGAAACGCTGGATGACGTGATCCGCTATTCCTTCGGCATGCGCTGGGCGCAGATGGGCATGTTCGAGACCTACCGCATCGCCGGCGGCGAAGCGGGCATGCGCCACTTCCTCGCCCAGTTCGGCCCCTGCCTCTCCTGGCCCTGGACCAAGCTCACCGACGTCGTAGACCTGAATGACGAACTGGTGGAGAAGATCGCGAACCAGTCCGACGCCCAGTCCGGCGCGCGCGGCATCCGCGAGCTGGAGCGCATCCGCGACCAGAACCTCGTCGGCATCATGCATGCGCTGAAGGCCGGCGACGAGGGGCGCGGCTGGGGTTCGGGTAAGCTGCTCGCCGAATTCGAGCAGCACCTATGGGCCAAGGCCGGCAAGGCAAAGGTCGAGGTCTCCGCCAGCGAAACGCTCCGTCTCGTCGACACCAGGGTCAATGCCGCCTGGGTCGACTACAACGGCCACATGACGGAACACCGCTATCTCCAGCTCTTCGGCGACACCTCCGATGCGCTGCTCCGCCTCATCGGCGTCGATTTCGCCTATGTCGAGGCCGGCCACAGCTACTACACGGTGGAAACCCACATCCGCCATCTCGGCGAAGCCAAGCTCGGCCAGGCGCTCTACACGACGCTCCAGCTGCTTTCCTCGGACAGGAAGCGCCTGCACTTCTTCACCCGCATCCACGACGCGGCGACCGGCGAGGTCATCGCGACGGCCGAGCAGATGATGGTCCATGTCGACTCGAAGGCCGGCAAGAGCGCCGATGCGCCTGCGGAGGTGCTGGCGAAAATCGCGCCGATTGCGGAGGCCCATGCGAAGCTGGCCGTGCCGGAGGGTGCGGGCCGCAGCGTCGGACAGAGGAACAAGTAGGGCGCGAGCCTCCACCCCCCTCTGCCCTGCCGGGCATCTCCCCCACAAGGGGGAGATCGGCTGGGGGCAAGGCGGTGCCACATCTCAATCTCCCCCCTTGTGGGGGAGATGCCCGGCAGGGCAGAGGGGGGTAGCCAAAGATGGCGCCTCCCGCAAAAGAAATACCGGGAGGACTTTCAATGAACTTCGCACTCACCGACGAACAGCAGATGATCGTGGACACCGTCCGCGCCTTCGTCGAAACGGAAATCTATCCGCACGAGAACGAGGTCGAGCGCACCGGCCATGTGCCGCCGGAACTCGGCCGGGAGATCGCCCGCAAGTGCAAGGAGATCGGCTTCTTCGGCTGCAACATGCCCGAGGAGGTCGGCGGCGCGGGCCTCGACCACACGTCCTTCACACTGGTCGAGCGCGAGCTCGGCCGCGGCTCCATGGCGCTGACGGTCTTCTTCGGTCGCCCCTCCGGCATCCTGATGGCCTGCAACGACGAACAGCGCGAACGCTACCTCCTGCCCGCCGTCAGCGGCGAGAAGTTCGATGCGCTGGCCATGACCGAGCCGGACGCCGGCTCGGACGTGCGCGGCATGAAGTGCTTTGCCCGCAAGGACGGCGACGACTGGGTCGTCAACGGCACCAAGCATTTCATCAGCCATGCCAACATCGCCGATTTCGTCATCGTCTTCATCGCCACCGGCGAGGAGGACACGCCGCGCGGCAGGAAGAAGCTCATCACCTGCTTCCTCGTCGATCGCGGCACGCCCGGCTTCGAGATCCGCGACGGCTACAATTCCGTCTCGCACCGCGGCTACAAGAACTGCATCCTCACCTTCGACGAATGCCGCCTGCCCTCCGCCCAGATCCTCGGCGAGGTGCACAAGGGCTTCGACATCGCCAACGACTGGCTCTACGCGACGCGCCTCACCGTCGCCGCCACCTCCGTCGGCCGGGCCCGCCGCGCCTTCGACTACGCGCTCAATTACGCCGCAGAACGCAAGCAGTTCGGCAAGCCGATCGGCGCGAACCAGGGCGTCTCCTTCAAGCTCGCCGACATGATCACCGAGATCGATGCCGCCGACCTCCTGACGCTGTCCGCCGCCTGGCGGCTCGACCAGGGCCTGCCGTCGAACCGCGAGATCGCCTCGGCCAAGGTCTACGCCACGGAAATGCTCGCCCGCGTCACCGACGAGGCGATCCAGATCTACGGCGGCATGGGCCTGATGGACGACCTGCCGCTCGCCCGCTTCTGGCGCGACGCCCGTGTTGAGCGCATCTGGGACGGGACGTCGGAGATCCAGCGGCACATCATCAGCCGCGACCTGCTGCGGCCGCTGGGGGCTTGAGGATGGCAGCGCTCACCGTGAATACCCCCCTCTGCCCTGCCGGGCATCTCCCCCTCAAGGGGGGAGATCGGCAGGTAGCAAGGGCTTCCCTTAAACCGCAACGCCCCCTTCAGGCAAAACGGCCCCCCATCCAATCTCCCCCCTTGAAGGGGAGATGCCCGGCAGGGCAGAGGGGGGTAACCGCGCGGGAGGCATCCCCGTGACCCGCTCCCTCGACCGCCTCATCCGCCCCAAATCCATCGCCGTCTTCGGCGGCAAGGAAGCCCGGCGGGTCATCCACCAGTGCGACAAGATGGGCTTTTCCGGCGATATCTGGCCGGTGCACCCGCGCGAGGACGAAATCCTCGGCCGCAAATGCTACCGCTCCGTCGCCGATCTTCCCGCCGCGCCGGACGCCTCCTTCGTCGGCGTCAACCGCGAGCTGACTATCGGCATCATCCGCGATCTTTCCGCACGCGGCGCGGGCGGCGCGGTCTGCTACGCCTCGGGCTTCCGCGAGGCCGTCAGCGAGCTTGCCGATGGCGACGATCTCCAGAAGGCGCTGGTGGACGCGGCCGGCGACATGCCGATCCTCGGCCCCAACTGCTACGGCTTCATCAATATGCTGGATGGCGCCCTGCTCTGGCCCGACCAGCACGGCATGCTGCGCATCGAGAAGGGCGTCGCCGTCCTCACGCAATCCTCCAACATCGCCTGCAACATCTCCATGCAGCAGCGCGGCCTGCCGCTCGCCTATATCCTGACCGCCGGCAACCAGGCGCAGACCGGCCTTGCCGACCTCGCCTCAGCCGTGCTCGAAGACCCGCGCGTCACCGCCGTCGGCCTCCATATCGAGGGCTTCGACAGCCTCGCCTCGCTGGAGCGCCTCGGCCTGCGCGCCCGCGAACTGAAGAAGCCCGTCGTCACGCTGAAGGTCGGCAAGTCGGAACAGGCGCAGCTTGCCACCGTCTCGCACACCGCCTCGCTCGCCGGCAACGACGCCGTCTCCTCGGCGCTGCTTTCCCGCCTCGGCATCGGCCGCGTCGAGACCCTGCCGGAACTGCTGGAGACCCTGAAGCTGCTGCATGTCGCAGGTCCCCTGCCGAGCCACGACATTTCCTCCATGTCCTGCTCGGGCGGCGAGGCCTCGCTGATGGCGGATGCCGGCGTGAAGCGGAAGGTCGTCTACCGCGACCTGAAGCCGGAGCAGCGCCAGCCGCTGCGCGAAACGCTCGGCCAGATGGTGACGATCTCCAACCCGCTCGACTACCACACCTTCGTCTGGGGCAACCGCGAGAAGCAGACGGCCGCCTTCACCACCATGATGCAGGGCGGCTACGCGCTGAACCTCGTGGTGCTCGACTTCCCCCGCCTCGACCGCTGCGACGCGGCCGACTGGATCACCACCTGCGAGGCCCTCATAGACGCGGCGCGCGCGACGGGAGAAAATGCCGGCATCGTCGCCAGCATGGGCGAGAACCTGCCGGAGGAGACCGCCGAGATGCTGATGCGCAACGGCGTCGTCCCCTTCTACGGCATCGAGGAGGCCCTGGCCGCCGCGGAGGCCGCCGCCGGCATCGGCGAAGCCTGGTCGCAGCCCCTCTCCGCCCCGCTGCTCAAGGCCCCGGCCGGCGAAGGCGAGGCGATCACGCTCACCGAGCACGAGGCCAAGCAGGCGCTCGCCGCCCACGGCATGCCGGTGCCGAAGGGCCTGACCGCCGCAACGGCGGAAGCCGCCGCGGACGCCGCCGAAACGCTCGGCTTCCCCGTCGTGCTCAAGGGCCTTGGCGTTGCGCACAAGACGGAGGCCGGCGCGGTGAAACTCAACCTCGCCAGCCGCGAGGCCGTCCTCGATGCGGCAAGGGCCATGGCCGGCGTCGCCTCGGGCTTCCTCGTGGAGAAGATGGTGGGCAGGCCCGTCGCCGAGCTCATCGTCGGCGCGATGCGCGATCCCGTCGCCGGCCCGGTCCTCACCATCGGCGCGGGCGGCATCCTCGTCGAACTGCTGGAGGATTCGGCGATCCTGACCCTGCCGGCCGACGAGAAGGCGATCCGCGCGGCGATTTCCGGCCTGAAGGTTGCAAAGCTGCTGAGCGGTTATCGCGGCGCGCCGAAGGGCGATATCGACGCCCTTGTCGCCGCCGTCGCATCAGCGGCATCCTATGTCGTTTCAAACGCTTCAATAATCGAAGAACTGGACGTTAATCCCATAATGGTGCTCCCCGCCGGCGACGGCGTCGTCGCGGCCGATGCACTGATCCGTCTGAGGAACCAATCATGACCGGACCGATACGACAGCGCCGCGAAGGCGGCATTCTCGAAGTCACGATCGATCGCCCCAAGGCGAACGCCATCGACCTTGCGACCAGCCGCATCATGGGCGAGGTCTTCGCCGGGTTCCGCGACGACGAGACCCTGCGCGTCGCCATCGTCACCGGCGAGGGAGAGAAATTCTTCTGTCCGGGATGGGACCTCAAGGCGGCCGCCGGCGGCGACGCCGTGGACGGCGACTACGGCATCGGCGGCTTCGGCGGCATGCAGGAGCTGCGCGACCTCAACAAGCCGATCATCGCGGCCGTCAACGGCATCTGCTGCGGCGGGGGCCTCGAGATCGCGCTTTCCACCGACCTCATCCTCGCCGCCGAGCACGCGACCTTCGCCCTGCCCGAGATCCGCTCCGGCACGGTGGCCGATGCCGCCTCGATCAAGCTGCCGAAGCGCATCCCCTATCACATCGCCATGGACATGCTGCTGACGGGCCGCTGGCTGGACGTCCAGGAGGCGCATCGCTGGGGCTTCGTCAACGAGATCCTGCCGGCGGACAGGCTGATGGACCGCGCCTGGGAGCTGGCGCGCCTCCTCGAAAGCGGCCCGCCGCTCGTCTATGCCGCCATCAAGGAAGTGGTGCGCGCGGCCGAGGGCGAGACCTTCCAGACGACGATGAACAGGATCACCAGGCGGCAGTTCCGCACGGTCGATATTCTCTATTCCAGCGAGGATCAGCTCGAGGGCGCGCGCGCCTTCGCGGAGAAGCGCGATCCCGTCTGGAAGGGACGCTAGGCGGCTTGGCCGGCGCGAGAAAGGAAGGAGATCAGGGAGAAGAATGATCCCGCGCCGGCATAAAAACCGGCCGCAAGGTTGCCTTACAGGCGAAAAACAGAAATTCTGCCAATCACAACGACAAATGCCCACCAAAGGGCCAGCGAAAGGGAACAGGGGAATGACTGATTACACCAAATACCTCACCGGCCAGGTCACGCTCGGCAAGATGAACCGCCGCGAGTTCATGGGCCGCGCCGCCGCCTTCGGCATCACGCTCGCCGCCGCCGGCACCCTCTTCGACACCGCCGCCAGGGCCCAGGAGCCCAAGCGCGGCGGCAACCTCAAGCTCGGTCTCGAAGGCGCCGCCGCCACGGATTCCAAGGACCCGGCCAAGGCGCTCTCGCAGTTCATGTTCGTCGTCGGCCGCAACTGGGGCGACATGCTCGTCGAATCCGAGCCGCTGACCGGCCAGCCCGTGCCGGCGCTCGCCGAATCCTGGGAGCCCTCCGCCGACGCCGCGACCTGGACCTTCAACATCCGCAAGGGCGTGAAATTCCACGACGGCAAGGAGCTGACCGTCGACGACGTCGTCAAGACCCTGCAGCGCCATACCGACGAGAAGTCGGAATCGGGCGCGCTCGGCGTCATGAAGTCGATCAAGGAGATCAAGGCCGACGGCGACAAGCTGGTGCTGGTGCTGACGGAAGGCAACGCCGACCTGCCGCTGCTCCTCACCGACTACCACCTCGTCATCCAGCCGAACGGCGGCCTCGACGATCCGAACGCGCAGATCGGCACCGGCCCCTACAAGGTGACGAGCTTCGAGGCCGGCGTTCGCGCCACCTTCGAGCGCAACAAGGACGACTGGCGCCAGGACCGCGGCTTCGTCGACACGATCGAGATGATCGCGATGAACGACGCGACCGCCCGCATCGCCGCCCTCTCCTCCGGCCAGGTGCACTATATCAACCGTGTCGATCCGAAGACCGTCGATCTCCTCAAGCGCGCACCGACCGTGGAAATCCTCTCCACCTCCGGCCGCGGCCACTATGTCTTCATCATGCATTGCAACACCGCGCCGTTCGACAACAACGACCTGCGCATGGCGCTGAAATACGCCATGGACCGCGAGACGATGCTGGAGAAGGTGCTCGGCGGCTACGGCAAGATCGGCAACGACTTCCCGATCAACGAGACCTATGCCCTCTTCCCGGAAGGCATCGAGCAGCGCGCCTATGACCCGGACAAGGCCGCCTTCCACTACAAGAAGTCGGGCCATAGCGGCTCGGTGCTGCTGCGCACCTCCGACGTCGCCTTCCCGGGCGCGGTCGACGCCGCCGTCCTCTACCAGGAGAGCGCCAAGAAGGCCGGCATCGAGATCGAGGTCAAGCGCGAGCCGGGCGACGGCTACTGGTCGAACGTCTGGAACGTCCAGCCCTTCTCCACCTCCTACTGGGGCGGCCGCCCGACGCAGGACCAGATGTATTCCACCGCCTATCTCTCGACGGCGGACTGGAACGACACGCGCTTCCAGCGCCCGGACTTCGACAAGATGCTGCTGGAAGCCCGCTCTGAGCTCGACGAGGCCAAGCGCAAGGACATGTACCGCACCATGGCCATGATGGTGCGTGACGAGGGCGGCCTGATCCTGCCGATGTTCAACGACTTCGTGAACGCCTGCGGCAAGAACGTGAAGGGCTATGTCCACGATATCGGCAACGACATGTCGAACGGCTATGTCGCAACCCGCGTCTGGCTTGACGCCTGATGACCGGCAGCGGACCGGCGCACGGTCCGGAGCTGACAGCGACGGCGGCTGCGGGCGAAGCCCCGCAGCCGGCCGGCGTTGCCGGGTCGGTTGCGTCCACCGGAAACCCAGCCGTCGAAGCTACGCCTTCGTCCTGGGCGAAACTCAGCAAACGCAGCCCGCTGGCTGCGCTCATCCTGCAACGCCTCGCGCTCAGCGTGGCCTTGCTCTTCGCCGTGTCGCTGATGATCTTCGGCGGCGTGGAAGCCCTGCCCGGCGACTTCGCGACGACCTATCTCGGCCAGTCCGCAACGCCGCAGGCCGTGGAAAACATCCGCAAGGACCTCGGCCTCGACCAGCCCGCCACAACCCGCTACTTCAAATGGCTCGGCGGCGCCGTTCAGGGTGACTTCGGAAAATCCTGGGCATCGAAGCAATCGGTCAGCGAGCAGATCGGCAAGCGCCTCGGCAATTCGCTGTTCCTCGCCTTCTTCGCGGCGATCATATCGGTGCCGCTCGCCGTCGGCCTCGGCATGCTCGCGGTGCAATACCGCAACCGACTGCCGGACAAGATCATAAACGTCATCTCGCTTGCGGCGATCTCGCTTCCCGAGTTCTTCGTCGGCTACCTGCTGATCCTGTTCTTCGCCGTGCAGATGGGCGTCGCGACCTTCCCCGCGACGGTCTACGACAGCATGACGCTCGGCCAGCGCCTGTCCGCCATCGCGCTGCCGACCGCCACCCTCGTCCTCGTCGTGCTCGCCCATATGATGCGCATGACGCGGGCGGCGATCCTCAACGTCATGTCCTCGGCCTATGTCGAGACGGCGGAGCTCAAGGGCCTCAGCGGCATCCGGATCATCGCCAAGCATGCGGCGCCGAACGCCGTGGCCCCGGTCATCAACGTCATCGCGCTCAACCTCGCCTATCTCGTGGTGGGCGTCGTGGTCGTGGAGGTGGTGTTCGTCTATCCCGGCATGGGCCAGTACATGGTCGACGCCGTGACGGTGCGCGACATGCCGGTCGTGCAGGCCTGCGGCCTGATCTTCGCCGCCTTCTACATCTTCCTCAACATGTTCGCCGATATCCTCGCGATTGTCGCGAACCCCAGATTGAGGCATCCGCGATGAGACTTTCCACCATCCCAATCAGCGCATGGATCGGCATAATCGGCATCGCCCTTGCCCTCTTTTGCGCCCTCTTCGCCCCCTTCATCGCGCCGCATGGCGAAAGCGAGATCGTCGGCTCCGTCTGGCAGCCGATGGGCGGCGACTACCTGCTCGGCACGGACAATCTCGGCCGCGACCTCTTCTCGCGGCTGATCTTCGGCGCCCGCACCACGATCTTCGTGGCGCTGGCGGCAACCGTGCTCTCCTTCTCGCTCGGCATGCTGCTGTCGTTCACGGCGGCGGTGACGGGCGGGTTCGTCGACCAGGCCTTCTCGCGCTTCAACGACCTGATGATGGCGATCCCGACGCTGATCTTCGCCCTCGTCGTGCTGGCCGTGCTGCCGCAGCAGCTCTGGATCCTCATCCTCGTCATGGCGGTCCTCGATTCGACGCGCGTCTACCGCATCGGCCGCGCCGTCGCGCTCGACGTGGCGGTGATGGAATTCGTGGAGGCGGCGCGTCTGCGCGGCGAAGGCACGGGCTGGATCATCTTCCGGGAGATCCTGCCCAACACGCTCTCGCCGCTGCTTGCCGAGTTCGGCCTGCGCTTCGCCTTCTCGATCCTGTTCCTCTCCACCCTCTCCTTCCTCGGCCTCGGCATCCAGCCGCCGGCGGCCGACTGGGGCGGCATGGTGAAGGACAACAAGGACGGCATCATCTTCGGCATCTCCGCCGCCCTCATTCCGGGCGGCGCCATCGCGGGGCTGGCGATCTGCGTCAACCTCGTCGTCGACTGGCTGATGAAACGCACCTCAAGCCTCAAGGGGGGACGCGGCGATGCCTGATCTTCTTTCCGTCCGCAACCTCAGGATCGAGGCGACGAGCTATCCGCCGGGCGAACCGCCGAGAACCGTCACCCTCGTCGAAGGCGTGAACTTCGACGTCGAAAAGGGCAAGGTGCTCGGCCTCATCGGCGAATCGGGTGCCGGCAAGTCCACCATCGGCCTCACCGCGCTCGCCTACGGGCGCGGCGGGGTGCGCATCACCGGCGGCGAGGTGAAGCTCAACGGCGAGGACCTCCTGAAGCTCTCGCCGTCGGGCATCCGCAAGGTGCGCGGCGCGAAGGTCTGCTACGTCGCCCAATCCGCGGCCGCGGCCTTCAACCCCGCCCACCGGCTCGGCGAGCAGGTGATCGAGGCCTCGCTGAAGCACGGCATCATGAGCCGGGCGGATGCGGAAAAGCGCGCGCTCTACCTCTTCAAGGTGCTCGGCCTGCCGAACCCGGAGACCTTCGGCCAGCGATACCCGCACCAGGTCTCCGGCGGCCAGCTCCAGCGCGCCATGACCGCCATGGCGCTCTGCCCCAATCCCGAGCTGATCGTCTTCGACGAGCCGACCACCGCGCTCGACGTGACGACGCAGATCGACGTGCTCGCCGCCATCAAGCATGCCATCGAGGAGACGCACACCGCCGCGATCTACATCACCCACGACCTTGCCGTCGTGGCGCAGATCACGGACGACATCCTCGTGCTCCGCCACGGCAAGGTGGTGGAATACGGCTCGGTGCAGCAGATCATCGAGGCGCCGACGCAGGACTATACCCGTGCCCTCGTCAACGTGCGCGGCACCGGCCGGGACGAGGCGCCCGACCAGTCGGACACGCTGCTGAAGGTGGAGAATGTCACCGCCGGCTACTCCAACGGCTTCAAGGTGCTGCAGGACGTCTCGCTGCACCTGCCGAAGGGCCAGACGCTGGCGGTGGTGGGCGAATCCGGCTCGGGCAAGTCCACCCTCGCCCGCGTCATCACCGGCCTGCTCCCGCCGCAGGAGGGCACGATCAGCTTCGACGGCAAGCCCCTGCCGAAGGCGCTGAAGGGCCGGTCGAACGACGAGCTGCGCCGCATCCAGATGATCTACCAGATGGCCGACACCGCGATGAACCCGCGCCAGACGGTGCGCGACATCATCGGCCGCCCCCTCACCTTCTATTACGGCCTGCGCGGCCGGGAGAAGACCGAGCGGGTGAAGGAACTGCTGGAGCAGATCGAGATGGGCGGCCGCTTCGCCGACCGCTATCCGGCCGAGCTTTCCGGCGGCCAGAAGCAGCGCGTCGCCATCGCAAGGGCGCTGGCGGCCAAGCCCGAGCTCATCCTCTGCGACGAGCCGACCTCCGCGCTCGACCCGCTGGTGGCCGAGGGCATCCTGAAGCTCCTCCTGAAGCTGCAGGAGGAAACGCATGTCTCCTACATGTTCATCACCCACGACATCGCCATCGTGCGCGCCATCGCCGACAGCGTGGCCGTGATGCACCGGGGACGCCTCGTGCGCTTTGGGCCCAAGTCGAAGGTGCTCTCGCCGCCCTTCGACGATTATACGGACCTCTTGCTGAAATCCGTTCCCGAAATGGAGATCGGCTGGCTGGAACGGGTGCTGACGACACGGCGCATGGAAAGCGCCGGGAATTGACGGAAGCGGGGGGGGTGGGGGGGGCGAGAAAAGAACGGACAAAAAAA
>NZ_JBVAPC010000018.1:0-21203 GCF_055330205.1 Shinella sp. R2-11
GCCCCCGCAACCAGTGTTATCGAATAAGCCCCGTTGGCCCAGCCACGGGGCTTTTTGTCGTCTGCCTCTCCAAGCAGCATGATCGCCCCAAGCTCCCCGACAAGCTCGACCTGAAGCTCGCCTTCACCGTCAGGCGTCAACCGGATCGTGCTGATCAGGCCACGAAGAACATCGACGGCCTCGTTGCGGGCAATCTCGTCCTTGTTCAGCGCTTCCGTCAAGGCCGCGACCTTGCGGCGATAGATGCTGCTCAGGCTTGGATGAAGCCGGAGCGGTTCTTCTTCTCCAAGCTCGCTCAGTTCGTCGCGGATCGCTGTCTTGCGCGCCTCCAGCGCCGCCATCTTCTCCTTCATGGATGGATGATACATGCCGTCGGCGATCGCGTCGACAATCTGCGCAATGGATTGCTCGACCTTGGTCAGTTCGGCTTCCCGTATCCGGCGTGTGGCGAGATCGGCCTGCATGGCCTTGTTGTACTCCCGCTGAAACTCCTCGACGAAAGCGGCGATGAGGTCCGGGTGGAGGAGCTTGTCGCGCAGGCCGCCGAGAACCCGATCTTCCAGACGGTCGCGATGGATCATGCGGCGGTTGTCGCAGGTACCCTTGTTGCGGGCACTGGCGCAGCCGTAATGCTGACCGCCGACCAGCGTATAGGCTCCGCCACAGCAGCCGCAGGTGAGAAGGCCGGAGAGAAGATAGCGGGTGCGGCGTGCGCGCTCGGGGCGCAGCGCGCGATCCTGCGTTTCCATGACGCGGCGCGTGACGCCCTGGCGTTCCTTGACGGCATCCCAGAGCGCCTGTTCGAGGATACGAAGTTCCGGCACCTCCTGGATTACCCATTCCGTCTCTGGATTGGGGCGGGCCTGACGCTTGCCGGTCTCCGGGTCCTTCACGAAATGCTGCCGGTTCCAGATCATCCGGCCGATGTAGAGCTCGTTGTTGAGGATGCCGGTCCCGCGCCGCCAGTTGCCGTAGATGGTGGATGCACCCCAGGATGCGCGGGCAGGGCCGGGAACGCGCTCTGCATTCAGCCGGGCGGCGATGGCGCGCGGGCTGATGCCGCTTGCGTAGTCCCGGAAAATGCGACGGACGACATCGGCCTCCTGCTCGTCGATAGCGCGTTCGCCTGTGGTGAAGGTGCCATCCGGCAGAGGCTGGCGGACGACCTTGTATCCATAGGAGATGCCGCCGGCGGCCTTGCCATCACGAATGCGACCTTCGAGGCCGCGATGCGTCTTCTGTGCCAGGTCCTTGAGGAAGAGGGCGGACATGGTGCCCTTCAGGCCGATGTGCAGCTCGGAGATCTCGCCCTCGGCCACGGTGACGATGGGAATGCCGAGATAACGCAACTGCTTGTGCAGGGCGGCGATGTGTTCCTGGTCGCGGGAGAGGCGGTCGAGGCCTTCGGCGACGAGGACATCGAACTTCCCGGCGCGGGCATCCATCATCATCGCCTGATAGGCGGGGCGCAGGTGCGAGCTGCCGCTGAGGCCTTGGTCTGTATAGAGTTTTGCCTCGCTCCAGCCGCGTTCATCGATGAGGCGGCGGCAGATGCGATGCTGGTCCTCGATGGAAGCCTCGCGCTGCAATTCCGAAGAATAGCGGGCATAGATGGCGGCGCGCATGATCTGGTTCTTCCTCATTCCCGGTTGTCGGTCCATCGACGACGGTGTTCATTCCGGCGGCTCTTCCTGCTCCTAAGTCCCCGGAGCACATCCTGCAATTTACGGCTGGCCTCGACGGCGGTAGCGCGATTGTAATGCTGTTCCGCCGTTCGCAGCGTTGCGTGCCCGAGAATGTCCCGAATGATGCCGACATGCTCGGGATCATAGGTGGCAATCGAGGTCGCTGCGATATGGCGGAAGGCGTGTGGCCTCAACGTGAGTCCGAAGACGCGGTTTGTCAACTGAGCCAGTCCGCTGGTGAAGCTGTCGATGGACATCGGGTTTCCGCGCTGGCTGATCCACAGCGCGTCGGATTGCCTGCCACGCAGGAGAGTTGGGCGGTGGTGGTCGAGATAGTGCAGCATGAAGGAGATGAGCTGTTCGGGCATGGGAAATCGCCGTGCTTTCCGGTCCTTCATGTCTGCTGCGGTGAAGGACAGCGTCATGCCGTGGTCGGAAACATCGATGTGCCTGCTGACGGTCATGGCCATGAGGGCGCGAACCCTGATGGGCCTTGCGATCAGCAGGCCGACCATTAGCGCCTGGCGAAACCGCATGGCCCGGGTCACCGGATCGGGCATGAGATTGTCTTCCAGACGATTGAGAAGGGCGAGACTCCATTCGAAGAGATCGGCGGCGGTGATCGGAATGGGCGGCTTCAGTTGGTGCGGGTTGGATTGTTCGTAAAGGGATCGCGCTGCGTGGAAGAGCCATCCCCATTCATCGTCCGGGGCGAAGCCTCGGGCGACAACGGCAATGCTCATAAGCTGATTGGAGATCGAGCGCAGCTTGAGATGCTGCCTGCTCTCATCGACATAAGCGGTCACGGTTTCCTTGGTGATGCGTTCGGTCGGGGTGAAGACGAGCCGCTCCGGCCGGCTGCGCAAGAGAAATGACAACCAGCTTCCGTAGTTCTGGGCGTGCAGGCGGCGGGTTCCTTCGGACCAGCCGACGAACATACCGCTCGTGTCGAACAGGCCCCCGGAAACGAAGGCCCGCTCCCACAGCTTGCGGTCGATCTCCGGCCAGTCCTCGAACTTGATGATCAGGGGAATGGTGGGGCCGGTCATTTGCGCGGCCTTTCTGACGCATAGGACCGCAGAACATCGCCATAGCGCTTGAAGGTCGCCTTGGTGGATGCCGGGGCGTAAAACGATGTCGTGGTATCCATCTTGGCATGGCCGACGACGCGGCGGACATCCTCATAGGAGCCGGGGTGTGCTTCCAGAAAGACATAGGCACTGAAATGACGAAACAGGTGGGCGTTAACGGTCAATCCGGTCTCCCGGAAAATGCGCTCCTTGAGCAGCCCCCCGAAATGATCAGGGGTACGGGGTCCACCGGAGATAGCGGGAAACAGCCAGTCGGAGGGCTTGTCGGCGGCATGCTTACGGTGATGACTGATGTAGTGCGCAATCACCGTTGAATAGGGCGGTTCGATCACGGCGTCGATGGCTTGCCGCCCCTTGGTCTTGTCGGGCGAAACATGAACGAGGATGACCCTGTTCCTGCCCTCCTTCACAAGGGTCATGTCGTCCTTCATGTGCAGGCTGGCGAGGTTCTTGATGCGCATCGGGCAACAGAGCAGGATCGCGATGGCGGCGGCGATCATGGCGTCGATGGTTCCGGACTTGTTGCCCGCGGCTTTCTCCGCACGCTGGAGCAGTAACATGGGAAGATTGGCGAGGCGGACGATGTTTTCGCGTGCTTCGAACTGGTCCATGCGGCGCTGGCTCTTCTCCGACATGGAAGGGCGGTTCATTCCCAACTGGTCGCCAACCTTGTTCTGGGCAGCGGCAATCTTGTCGATGATGGTTTTGTCGAGCTTCAGATAGTGGCGTGCAATGGCCATGACGGTCGCGAGGATGTTGTTGAGGCCGGAGGGGAACTCCCCGCCGCGCCGAGCGATCATATAGCTGACCGCTGCGCTGATAACGTCGATCTGGATAAGATCGGCCAGCCCCTTGAAATGCTCGGGCGAGTAGCCGGCGGAGACGGCGGCATCAAGGGTCTGGCGGATGTTCGCTTCGATGTTGCGCAGGGACGTCGGGCGCAACGGCCGGCGCGGCCCGTCGCCGGAAAATAGGTCCGGTTCCCGCAGGCGCTTCAGATAGCGTTCGATGTCGTTGACGAGTGATTGCGGATAGATGTCGAGACGGCGGGCAACGTAACGCGGCGACAGCGCGGTGGTCAGCAGGGGCATATCGAGGTCGGCGCGCTTGACGACGGCATTGAATGAGATCGCCGTATCCCTGATGATCTTCTTCGGGTCATTGGTCAGGACACGCGTGTCGAGCCATGCAAGAAATTCCCGCATGACGGCGTCTGTCACGGCAACCGGCTCGACCTGGCGATAGGTGCAATAGCGGGCGAAGCGCGACAGAACCCAGGAGTGATGCTGTTTGGCGGCGCGGCTCATAAAGTCGACCCAGGCCTTACCAGGTTTGCAGGCCGGAACGGACGGCGCGATGGCGCCAGCCGTCTCAAGGGCGGCAGCAAGATCGGCACGGATGTTGGCGAGGCGCTTCCTGCTGGTCCCAGCTTGAACATGATGCAGGGTGGAGATCAGATCGCGCAGAGCAGGAACATCGGCGGGGAGGTCGTGGGGCGAGCGACCTACCAGGCGGGCGATGCTGTTACAAGCCGAGATCAGGTCGCGTTTGCGCTTGGCGGGAAGGACGCTGTTCTGCGTGAGACGTTTGATGACCTCGGACAGCGTTTGCGGCGCGGCCGTCTCAGTGGGGGCCGGGTCCACCCGTATCGTCTCACAGGTAGCGGCCTTGTCCGGTTCCGGCGTGTCGGGCTCGGTGGCGTCAGCGGCTAGCGCGTCTGGCGGAGGGAGGTTACGATTACGTTTGATGATACGGATTGCCATGAACGATGCTCCTTTCGGTGTTGTCGGAAATGGACGGAAGGTGAGGGGAGAGGCCCTGACAGGACAGAAGTGGTCAGAAGCGGAAATTCGGGAAAATATCGATGCGAATTTGAGGCCGAAGTTGGCTCTCGCAATATCCCGACAAGTGGAATTACGCTGCCAGGTCAGGACTTTGCAGGACCGTCATGTTCAGCCCTTCCTGTGCTGCCCGATGAAGTCCAGAAGGTCCTTCTCGGCGATACGCCAGATGCGGCCGAATCGGTGCGCGACAAGGTCGCCGGCCTTGATCTTGCGGCGCAAGGTGCGGGTGCTCAGCGCCACGAAGTTGGCGGCTTCCTCCAGGGTCAGCATGCGGTTGAGATCAAGCGGGGTCATCGGCATCACTCTCCTGTTCTGTGTTGCGTGGAGAGGCGTTCCTTGCGGTGATGGCTTCGCGGGCAGCCTGGCGGGCTAGGATACGCGTCAATGCAATTAATTGCACAAACGCGTCAGGCGAAGGCTGAGCCTTCGTCTCCCTTCCCTTCCTGCCATGCCGCGTCACGGACGACATCGCTCCGGCCTCTCGGTTCCCCTGCCGGCACCATGCGGGCAGGTCTGGCCATCAGGATAAGGAGAGCAGAAAGTAGGAAAAGTGTTTATTTACAAGGTGGTACAACTGGTGTGCCAGGAGCTTTCTTGGATAACTCGGTCAACCGTTCGAAATACCCGTAATCTCACCGAAAAGACGGTTCGGGTGCCACCAGCAAATGCCCGAAACTGCGATCAGCTTCGGGCATGGCGAGACGTTGGATCGCACAATCGTCCTTCAATGCGGACAAAATCTTAGGGATCAGTCAGCTCTGCCAGAAGGTTCGCCAAGGCACGCTCCTTGCCGGAGAGCCCTCCGCTGGTCGTGGGCTTGGCACCATGCTTGAGCAGTATCTCCCGAAATCGAGAATGGACGTCTTCCGGCAGGTGAAGCAGGAGAACCTTTGCCCCGTCGACCGGCTGCTTGCCCTTCAGGATCGCATCCAGCTCATAGAACGTGTAATCCTCAGCGAGGGTCAGAAGATGGAGTGCGTTGTCTTCGTCGAGATGGCCGCTGAGGCGGTTCAACTTGGCCCAACCGATGCGGTTCAGCCGTTCGTCGGGAATGTTGAGATCATTGAAGATGCGGGCGATGCGAGCCAGCGCAAACGATTTGCGCCGCCCGATCCCGACTTGCTCCGCCACCTCAACGAACATATCGGATCGCTGTTCCTGAAGCTGTAGAAGTTCCCGTGCCAGCCGCATGAAATCCCTGCCGACAAAGTCGGCAATCGTGGCAATCTTTTCGTTGAGATAAGGGTCCTTGTTGGTCATACGCATAACTCCTGAATGTTGTTTGCATAACCAATTCTGGATTTTTATCTTGTTAAATCAAATTGTTATTATCTTCCCAAGAAAATTGGGTCGGCTGCGAACTCTACCTGCCTTGTACCGCGTTCCAGATTCCGCCGCCTCAAGTTTCAGCCAGTGCGCTTGCGAATATCCATCGTGGTTGATGATCAGCTGATGAGGCTGGTTCGCCTCGTTGCAAGGTTATCGCTTTTGCTTTAGCGCGGCTTCAATAACCCCATTGATCCAGATCAGATCATCGTCATTCAGTCCGGCCAACCGAATGCTGAGCGCCGTAAAAATTGGGTTCCGCCTGTTTGTTGGAGGCAATTCCGTCGTGAATAGTTCGGCGGGATCGATCCGAAGTGCTTCCGCCAGTCTCTCAATGAGCGGGAATCTTGCTCCTGTCGCTCCGGTCTCGATCTTGGAAATCATATCGACGCTGACGGAAGCCGCAGCCGCAAGCTGATCTTGCGTCAGTCCCGCTTTGCGTCGATGAACGGCGACCAGCCGCCCAAATCTCTTCCGTAGATCATCCATACTGCTCTCCACGAACCTGTGTAGAGAGGCAATTGGCGTAGCGTGAGTGATATAAATTCAGATATTTACCAAAATCCGTAATCTATTTGCAGGAAATGGGAATTAGCTTACTTTCATAAGGAAACTTGCAATTCGAGGCAGAACGCGAAGATGTTGAAGTTGATTGCAGCCAGTCTGCTTGCGACAACCGCCATGATCAGTGCGGCGCGATCAGATGATCGGATGGATGCCTATACGAATTGCTGGACAACTACGGCGACGTCAGAGCTGAACGCAAACGTCGATGTCGCACTTGAGCTTTCCATTCCGGAGGCGATGGATGTTGCCAATACGACATGCAACAAGCTCGCCCGCGAAGCCGCGGGGACGAACGGCAAGGATGCCGTGAACGACATGTGGCGGTATATGGAGACGCAGTTCGCCAATGCCAATTTGCGGGAGACTGGTGGCGAAGATGCCCAGCCTGTGCCGACCGCCTCGACCAGCCAGAGGTTCGATTTCAAGGGGATCGTGGTTGGCGCGCCGGCTACCCCTCGGACGATCAAGCAGAAGCTGGGTGTTGACTGCGGCGCGGGCTATGCGGGCATGCAAGTCTGCAACGGCACCGTTACAATCGCCGGCGTGATTGCCGACATGAACCTCGTGATCAGCAAGACCGGTAAGGTGCAGCGGATCGGCCTGTCGTTCAGCTCAAAGTTTTACGAGCAGGTGGAAGACGCCATGTTCAAAAAGTTTGGAAAGCCGGACGTCAACTTGAACTCCGAAGTCCAGAACGGCTACGGAGTAAAGTTCATTCAGCGCGAGCTTTTGTGGGGAGAAAGTCCCAACACCGTCGCCATGATTAAGTATGCGAACAAAGTGACCGACAGTTATATCATGTTCTCGTCTGGTGAAGAGGAAGCAATACCGCGTGTACCTGATCAGTCTGGCGATCTGTAAGGGTAGAATTATGTCGAACACCACCGATCAGTTTAAACCGCTTCGGGTTTGCCGGCGACAACATCGAAAATCGAAATAGTGTTCATGCCGCCAGCGAGCGAACGAAGTGGAGAAAGGCACGAACCTTTGCCGGCACGATGTGGGAAGCGTGATGGTAGGCGTAGAGGGGAAAGGTCTCCTCCGCCCAGTCCGGCAAGAGAAGAACCACTTTTCCTTCGGCGACGAGATCTTTTGCGTAGAGCTCCAACAATTGCGCGATCCCGGCTCCGCCGAGACAGGCGCCAAGCAATGAGCCGGTATCATTGACCATTAGCCTGCCGACCGCCGCAAACGGGATCGTCTCCCTGCCGTTCTGGAATTCCCATTCGAACGGACGACCGTTCGAAGGGTCGCGGATCAGCAGACATTGATGCCCCTCGGACAGATCGCGCGGATGCTCGGGCATGCCGTGACGCGCCAGATAGGCGGCCGAGGCGCAGGTCAGGACACGGGTCTCCAGCAACAGCCGTGCCTTCAGCGAAGAGGGCTCCGGCTCTCCGAACCGCACCGCTACATCGAAACCGTCGGCGACCAGATCACCCATGCGGTCACGCACACCGATCTCGACCGTGAGTTCGGGATGGTCGTCCAAAAATTCGCCTATCCGGGGCGCAAGGATATGGTGGCCAAACGTGCCGTCGACATTGACGCGAAGTCGGCCACGCACGACGGCCTTCGATCCGCTGGCGGTCACCGCCGCCTCCTCGATCCCGGCCAGGAGCGGCGTCACCGCCTCGTAGAACTCCCGCCCTTCGTCAGTCAGCGAGATCGCACGTGCCGTGCGGTTGAAGATACGTATGCCGACCCGTTCCTCCAGCCGGGCGACCGCCCGACTGACGGCCGGCTGGGTCAATCCGACAGCCTCGCCGGCGCGAGCGAAGCTCCCGGCCTCCACAACTGCCGACAAGACACCAATTCCGTTGAGCAGCCTGCTGTCAAAGCGCATCGAGACATACTTTCAATCATTCTGACACTGACATCTATGCATTATTTTTAGCCCGAGAGAAGTCATAGATTGCTCCTGTCGCCGGGATCGTCCGGTGAGATCAGAGACAGGAGCAAGACATGAGCAACAAGGACAAGGTTGCGCTGATCACCGGTTCATCGCGCGGGATCGGTGCGGAACTTGCCCTCCGCCTCGCTGCGGATGGCTTCAAAGTGGTGGTGAACTATGCCGGCAGCGCCGGCCCGGCGCAGCAGGTGGCCGACAAGATTCGACTGGCCGGCGGCGAAGCGATCGTAGCGCAGGCGGATGTCGCCGACCCGGAAGCGGTCATCGCCATGTTTGATGCGGTGGACAAGGCGTTCGGTGGTATCGACGTCGTCGTCAACTGCGCAGGCGTATTGAAGCTCGGCAAGGTTGCCGAGGTCGATGACAAGACCTTCGACCAGACGATCGCAATCAACCTGAAGGGCACATTCAACGTCTGCCGCGAGGCGGCCAGACGTCTGCGCGACGGAGGCCGGATCATCAATTTCTCGTCAAGCGTGATCGGCGTGCGCCTGCCGACCTATGGCGTCTACATCGCTACCAAGGCGGCGGTCGAGGGACTGACCCAGGTACTGGCGCAGGAGATGCGTGGCCGCGGGATCAGTGTGAACGCCGTGGCGCCCGGCCCGGTCGCCACCGAGCTGTTCCTTGAAGGCAAGAGTCCGGAGCTGATCGATCACATGGCCAAGATGAACCCGCTCGAACGGCTCGGCCAGCCCGAAGATATCGCCCGGGTCGTCGCCTTCCTCGCCGGTCCGGAAGGAGGCTGGGTTAACGGCCAGACCATCCGGGCCAATGGCGGCATGTGCTGAAAAGGCGCGCTGGCGGGAGCACCGGACGAGCCGGACGTCTCCCTTACGCCTCCCCAAATCAAGGAGAAAAATTATGCAGGAAGTCATTCTCGTCACGGGTGCGTCCTCGGGCTTCGGCCTTCTGTCGGCCCAGGCTCTCGCTAAAGCGGGCCACACAGTCTACGCCTCCATGCGCGAAACCACCGGCCGCAACGCGCCGCAGGTCGCCTCCGTTGCCGCCTGGGCGAAGGAGCACAATGCCGATCTTCGTACGGTGGAGCTCGACGTCAGCGATGATGCCTCGGTCGAAGCGGGCGTCGGAAAGGTGATCGCCGACAACGGCCGTCTCGATGTCGTCGTCCACAATGCCGGCCACATGGTATTCGGTCCGGCCGAAGCATTCACGCCGCAGCAATACGCCCAGCTCTACGACGTCAATGTCCTGTCCACCCAGCGCGTGAACCGGGCGGTGCTGCCACAACTGCGCGAGCAAGGTCGCGGGTTGCTGGTCTGGGTTTCGTCCTCGTCGGCACGCGGCGGCACGCCGCCGTTCCTCGCGCCCTACTTTGCGGCCAAGGCCGCCATGGATAGTCTGGCAGTGTCCTATGCCAGCGAGGTGGCGCGCTTCGGTATCGAGACCTCAATCGTGGTGCCTGGCGCCTTCACCAAGGGGACCAATCACTTCGCCCACTCCGGCAAGCCGGCTGACCAGGCGCTCGCCGATGCCTATGCAAGCGGTCCCTACGCCGGGGTCGCCGACCAGGCGCTCAAGGGCCTCGCCGCATTGGAGCCTGCCGATGCCGACGCAGGCGCCGTCGCAGTGGCGATCGCCGATATCGTCAACGCGCCCTTCGGCAAACGCCCTTACCGCGTCTTCATCGATCCGTCGCAGGACGGCGCCGAGGAAGTCTTCCGGGTGGGCGACCGTATGCGCCGCGAGATGTTCCAGGCCATCGGTCTCAAGGACTTGCTCGCCCCCCGCATCAACGCCTGAGCCCGATTGAGGACTGTCAGGTCGCTCCTGTTCCCGCTGCGCCGGCACGCGCGGCGGGGGAATGGAATACTACTCACGGAGGTCGCCATGAGCGAGAAGAAAGTTATCGTTATCACCGGCGCGGGATCGGGCTTCGGCCGCCTCGCCGCTCTCGAACTCGCCCGCGCAGGGCACAAGGTCTACGCCTCGATGCGTGACCTTGCCGGACACAGCAAGGACAAGGCGGCCGATATCCGTTCGATCGCGGCCGGAGAGAATCTCGATCTCGAACCGCTTGAACTCGATGTTCGCTCGGAGGCGAGCTGCCGCTCAGCGGCCGACTATGTCCATGCCGCTACCGGCCGGATCGATGTTGTCATCAACAACGCCGCCATGATGATGGCGGGCATCACCGAATCCTTCCGGCCCGAACAGTTCGCGCAGATATTCGACCTGAATGCTATCTCCTGGGTGCGTGTGAACCGGGCCTTCCTGCCCTATATGCGCTGCCAGGAAAAGGGGCTGCTGCTCTATGTCGGCAGCGGCATTACCCAGATTCCCGATCCGTTCACTGGCCCTTATGCCGCCAGCAAGGCGGCGGGTGATGTGCTGGCTCAGATCATGGGTCTGGAGAACAGCCGCTACAATATCGAGACGGTGATCTGCATGCCGGGAGCCTACACGTCAGGCACCGACCACTTCCAGCACGCCGTCTCCGGCGCCGACCCGACAGTGGCCGCCCAATATGACAGGCTCGATGGGATTGCCGAGGAACTGGCCGCCAAGCTCGATTCGACAAACGTTCCGGGCGCTCGCACCGACGCCAAGGAGGTGGCCGAACGCATCCGAGAGGTGGTCGACATGCCTCACGGCACGCGCCCTTACCGCTTTGAAGTCGATCCGCAGCAGCGCCAGGCCATGATTGTTGCCGACAAGGCCAACGAGATGCGCAGGACATTCTTCGAGCGCCTCGCCGTTGCGGATCTGCTCACCGTGCCCGGTGAGGTCAACGCCCGTTGAGCGGTGCGGTTTTATGGGGCCGACGTCCGCGTCGCCGCCTCATGTCCGCCCTTGCCACTACATGTGGTCGCCCCGGATAAGACCACCAAGTGAACCGGCATTGCCGGCCCACGCCAAACCAGCACCACTTTGAGATGCTGGCTTACAGAGGACCTCGTCATGCTCCATACGCTCGACACCCACACTTCGAAAACCTGGTTTATCACTGGCATCTCGCGCGGATTCGGCAAGGAGTTCGCTTGCCAGTTGCTCGCTCGCGGAGACATCGTCATCGGCACCACACGTGATGGAACGTCCGATGTGGCCGCGTCCGCCGGCAGGCTGACCGTCTTCGCGCTCGACGTCACCGACGGCGGGGCGGTGCGCAAGGTCGTCGCCGATGCCTTTGCCTCCGGCCCGATCGATGTCATCGTCAACAATGCCGGCTACGGGCTGATGAGCTCGATCGAAAACGCAACCGACGCCGAGATCGACCGTGTCATGGACGTGAACTTCCACGGTCCCCGACGCATCATCCAGGCAGCATTGCCCTATCTGCGCAGGCAGCGTAGAGGCCATATCGTCAACATCACCTCAATCGCGGGAATCGCGGCCGGCGCGGGATCGGGCTACTACGCCGCCGCGAAATATGCCCTCGAGGGGCTTTCGCAGAGCCTCGCCCGCGAGGTTGCGCCGCTCGATATCAAGGTCACCTGTGTCGAACCGGGTGCATTCCGCACTGACTTCCTCACGGCTCGATCGCTGCGCACCTCGTCGATGATGGATAGCGATTATGCCGCCACTGCTGGCGCGTCTGCCGATTATCTGGCGAAGCTTGCAGGCCGTCAGCCGGGCGATCCGGTCAAAGGTGTGACGGCCATTCTGCAAGCCGTCGATTCCGCTACCCCGCCCTTGCATCTCGTGCTCGGCCCGGACGCCATCAAACGCACTGATGAAATGCTCAAAGCCTTCGCGGCCGATCTCGACGCCTGGCGCGCGGTCGGCATGGCGACCGACCATGGCAGCGACGCCGAGACAGCCGGAGAGGCCAGTTGAAGCAGGAGTGGAAGGCGTAAGCACATCCTGTGCTTCGCAAGGTGGTCGACATACCAATCGAGGGCACCGGCCGCCTCGTGCTCCCTCCAGAGCGATCATCGCCTTGGAGAGGTGATCGCTCTTCACAGGCTCGGCTCCTTGTGGCGCGGCGGCAGACATTGTTCTTCGACGCCTCTTCGATCATTGCGGCGTGGTCTGGTCTTCGTCTGCCTGGGTCAGCTTCGCCAGGCAAAGCCAGGCTTGATCGAAAACCTGATGCGCATAGGCATCCGGCCGTGAATGCCGTGCTGTCGCGTTCCATGCTTCCGACCCGAGCCGGAGGACGCCCACGGCGAGCATGGCGAGCAACGCCGGCTCGCTCAAGAGCATAGCTTCCGAGCCGGAAGACATCGGTGCGCGTTTCTCCAGCACCTCGGCAAGGCGCGCTTCCATGCGCGCATATTTGAGATGCATGCGCGCGCGCAGCGACGGCGTCTCGCGCACGAGCCGGTCCATCTCGATCCCTTCCGGACTGACCGATTCAGAGATCGCTTCCGACATCGCCGCCTCGACCGTCCGGGCAAGCGGCTCGCCTTGGGGACGTACTGCTACCTTGGCAACGAGCAAGTCGCCGAAGGCGTCCTGCCAGGCCGCGACGACATCCTCCTTCGCGGGGAAATAGTCGAAGAAACTGCGCTTGGAGATGTCGGCGCGCTCGGCGATCTGGTCGATGGTAGTGGCGTCGAACCCCTGCGCCAGGAACAGCTCCCGCGCCGCAGCCAGGATGCGCGCCCGGGTTTCGGCGCGCTTGCGGGCTCTGCGCCCTTCTGTGGGTCGTTGAATCTGCATGCCATTTTTATACATCAGTTGCAATCTTGCATCAAGTGCAATATATGTGAATTCAAGAAGACCGCCGGTCGCGGGCCTACCCAAGGAAACTGAGGAACAATCAATGTCAGCATTAATGAAGAAGGGAGATCTCTGCCTCGTCACCGGCGTTTCCGGCTATCTGGCGTCCTGGCTCGCCAAGGACTTGCTCGAACAGGGATATCGCGTCCGGGGAACTGTGCGCAGGCTCGATGATGAGAGCCGGAACGCGACGCTCGGCGCCATTCTCCCCGGCGTCGAACTGGTCGCGGCCGATCTGCGCGACAGCCGCGGCTGGCGCGAGGCCATGGAGGGCGTCGACTGGGTCTTCCATGTCGCCAGCCCGCAGGCCGTCCCCTCTGAGACCGATCGCACGGGCGGCGCCGTATCGGGCACCGAATTCGTCCTGTCGGCCGCTTTCGCCAGCGAGACCGTGCGCAAGGTCGTCGTCACCAGCTCCGAGGCGGCGATCGCCTATGGCTATCCGCGCAGCCGGCAGCATTTCACGGAGGACGACTGGACCGATCTCAGCGGCGCTGCCGGCCGGTTCGACTATTTCCGATCGAAGACGCTGGCCGAAAAGCTGGCATGGGAGATGGCGGGCGATCCGGCACGGAACCCGCGCGCCGTTCCGCTGGCCACGATCTGCCCCGGCTTCATCCTCGGTCCCTCGCTCGTACCCTGGGCGCGCTACAGCCTGCAGACGATCAAGGGCATGATCGAGCGCAAGCCGCCGTTCTCGCTCGACATGATGGGTCACAGCGTCGATGTGCGCGATTGCGCGGCCATGCATGTCGCGGTGATGGAGAAGCCGGAGACGGCTGGCCGGCGCCATTTCTGCTTCAGCATGGTTGGCAAGATGGTGGAGACACCGCGCATCATTCGCGAGCTTTACGGCGCGCGGGGCCTGAACCCCAGCACCTTCGTCATTCCAACCTGGCTGCTGTTCCTGATGAAGCCGTTCAATTCCGATGTCGGCGCCATCTACGGCAAGCTCGGCCATGCCAATGTCTACGAGACGAAATGGCCTGGCGTCTATGCCTACCGCTACACCGATCTGCGCGTGAGCATCCGCGACACGATCGAAAGCATGGTCGCTCATGGATGGATCATATTGAAGCTCTGACCGGAAAAGCCCTGTTAATGCGGCGCTAGGGTATGGCGTGCTCATCCAAAACCAACTTCAAATCCAGTGAACAAGTCGATCTTTTGGCAGTCAAGCGTCGGTGGGTGCAGATGAGCGCGAGTCCGCTGAACCTGTCCGTCGTCAGGGATTTTGGGACCACTGGCGTGGTGAGCTAACGGAGGCTCTGGTCCATCAGGGTTATCATTTTAGGCGGCCGCTTCCCGGTGAAGCAAGCGACGTTGTGTGATGGTTTCGCGTTTGATCCTTTCCCTTTCCGGTGTGATGATATCTCCGCGCCCGAAGTAGACGTCGGCGGGGAGTGAGATTGCCGATGCTCTCGTGGTCTCGACGGTGGTTGTAATGATCGACGAAGCCGTCAATCTGCCGCTCGAGATCGCCGGGCAGGAAGTAGTTTTCGAGCAGGATGCGGTTCTTCAACGTCTGGTGCCAGCGCTCGATCTTGCCCTGGGTCTGGGGATGACAGGGAGCACCGCGGGTGTGATCCATGCCCTTGTCGGATAGCCATTCGGCTAGGTCGGACGAGACGTAAGAGGGGCCATTGTCGGACAACAGCCGCGGCCGCTGCGCTACCCTGACGCTATCGCAGCCAGAAGCCCGCAGCGCCATGGTCAGCGTGTCGGTGACGTCCCCGACCTTCATTGTGGTGCAGAGCTTCCAGGCGATGATATAGCGCGAGAAGTCGTCGAGTACGGTCGACAGGTAGAACCATCCCCAGCCGATCACCTTCAGATAGGTAAAATCGGTCTGCCAGAGCTGGTTCGGCGCCGTCGTCTTGTCGTGGAACTCGTCGACGGCCTTGATGACGATGAAGGAAGGGCTGGTGATCAGGTCGTGAGCCTTGAGCAGGCGATAGACCGAGGCTTCCGAGACGAAGTAGCCCTTCGTGTCGGTGAAGGTGACCGCCAGTTCCCGTGGCGACAACTCCGGCTCGTTGAGTGCCAGCTCAATGATCTGATCGCGTTTCTCCTCGGAGATGCGGTTCCAGACCCGGCTCGGTCGGGGTTTGTGGTCTTCCAGCGCATCGATGCCAGCGGCGAGGAAGCGGTCATACCAGCGATTAAAGGTCGAGCGCGGAATGCCGAGTTTTTGCAGCGTGCGCCGCGCCGACAGGTGCGAGTTCTCGACCAGCCGGATGATCTCCAGCTTCTCGGATGCGGGGTATCTCATTCGTCGTCGCCCCCATCCGCGATCATGCTTTTTTTAAGAATCCGCAGTTCCAGCGCCTGCTCGGCGACGACCTCCTTGAGATCGCGCGCCTCCTTGCGAAGCACCTTCACCTCGTCGCTGGTGGCGGCGCGCGCCGTATCCCCGGCAAGCCGCTTCTTGCCGGCTTCCAGGAATTCCTTCGACCAGTTGTAATACAGGCTCTCGGCGATCCCCTCGCGTCGGCAAAGCGCCGCGATCGATTCCTCGCCGTGAAGGCCTTCAAGCACGATGCGGATCTTCTCCTCCGCGCCATACTGCTTGCGGGTCGCGCGGCGGATCTCCTTGATGACCTGCTCTGCCGGCGCTTTCCCTATCCCGGTTTTCTGTCTCATCTTCGCTCCTTTGAAAGGCTACGATGAACCAGAAATCCTCCGTTCTCAGTTAAGCAGCTTTGGTCCCATTAGTGCTGACGCCGGACATTTCCGATTTGATGCCGCTATCATTCGGTGCCACCCCCATCCGCAGAATGGCAGACCGCTGGTGACGATCCAGTATGATCGGGCGAACGTTGTTTACGGCTTGAACGGCGCGGCCATGGGAGTTGGCGGTTTTCCCGATCCACGCCCATTCCAGATGCGCAATCAAGACGGCAGCCTGAGGACGCCTGTGCCATCAGATTGCGGTAGCCGCGGCGTTAAGCTGTGCGGATGAAAATGTCAGGCTCGATACATCCATCAGTTGGGATAGCGATTCCATATTCAGGGCTATAGTGATGCTTTTGCCGTCCACCCATCTGACGATTGGATGCCGCCTGTGCGTCGGCCCAGCATTTTGGCACTTGAACTAACAAATTGAACGCTGGATGGAGCCGGTTTCAGTCTGGCATTCTCCGCCTTTTTTGCTAACTTATGCCGGATTTATTTTGTAAAATTGCGGGGCACTGATTCTACGCATGTCAAATTCTCATACGGAAATGAGTGCGTCGAACGATGTGCCTGCCGACCAGTCCGCTGTTGTTCGTGAAGCATATCGCACCGATAAGGGGCAGATGCTTGTAGCTCGCATCGAAGATGCTCTAGATTCCGAGCCGCTAAATGAACTTAAGGGCAAAGTGAACCTGATTTTTACCTCGCCGCCGTTTCCGCTTGTTCGAAAAAAGAGGTATGGAAACGAAACAGGCGAAACTTATTTGCGCTGGTTGGAGGGGCTTGCGCCACGCCTTTGCGATCTACTCGCACCCGATGGTTCAATTGTCATCGAGGTTGGTAACTCCTGGGAACCCGGTGTACCCGTCATGTCCACTCTAGGGCTGGAAGCGCTCTTGGCGTTCAAACGGTCAGGCGATCTGCACCTATGCCAGCATGTTATCTGCCATAACCCGGCCCGGCTCCCCAGCCCCGCGCAATGGGTGAACGTGAAGCGGGAGCGGTTGAAGGACTCCTTCACTCATGTTTGGTGGATGTCGCGAACGGAACATCCTAGAGCCGACAATCGCCATGTGCTGCTGCCCTATAGCCACCACATGAAGGGGCTGCTTCGTTCGCAGCGCTATAATGCCGGTGTTCGCCCATCAGGCCATGTGATCTCTTCATCGGGTTTCTTGACTGATCATGGCGGGTCAATCGCACCTAACGTCATCAGCGTGGCCGAAGATGAGGCGACGTTGCCGGAGTCACTCATGAAATTCTCCGGCACTTCGGCTGATAAAAAATACCGCCAATATTGCAAGGAGCATGATCTTGAGGCCCATCCGGCGCGCATGCAGATGGGGCTGGCATGCTTTTTTATCGAGTTTTTGACCCGTCCAGGCGACCTTGTCCTGGACCCCTTCGGGGGGTCGAATACGACCGGATATGCCGCAGAATCGTTGGACAGACGGTGGGTAGCCGTTGAAGCCAGTGATACTTATGCAAAAGGCTCTTTCGGTCGATTTGCAGAAGACCTTGAAGAGAGCCGGCAAAGCGCAACACAAGGGGGGTAGCGCTATGGACCAGATCAACAACTTCGCGGAACTCACCATTGGTCCGGCCGCGATCAAGAACTACAGCCGGATGGCATACACCATGTGGTATGCGTTCGCGGAATTTATCGACAATTCCACGCAATCACGGCTCAACTACCAATCGACCATAGACGATGTTCTGGCAAAAGAGGGTGTCCCTCTAATTGTAGAAATCGACTACGACGCCACCAAGCGACAGATCACCGTCACGGACAATTCCATTGGAATGTCGGAGCAAGATCTTCTCAATGCCCTGAGAATTGCTCACCCCACGCCTGACAGCAAAGGCCGGTCGAAATACGGCATGGGGATGAAGACCGCTGCCTGCTGGATTGGGAACACCTGGCGGATAGAAACCTGCGAATGGTCCAGTGGGGACGAATGGACGGCGGAGGTTGATGTAGAGGAAATTGCGCGCGGGAATACCAAGGTGCGGATGACTCGCCGCGCCGTTAGCCGCGATGACCACTACACCCGCATTGTAATTTCCAATCTGAATCGCCGCATCCAAAACAGGACCGAGGAAACGATCAAGACGTATCTTGGTTCAATTTATCGCCATGACTTGAAGGCAGGGCGCTTGAAGCTCCTGTATCGTGGTGAAGAGGTGCGGCCACCGGATGAGTTCAGCTTCGATACCGACCCCACCGGAAAGCCGATGCGGACCAACTTCGAAGAGAAATTCAACGGCAAGACGGTGAAAGGGTTCGTCGGCGTTCTGAAGCACGGAGCGGGCGGGCGGAAATTCGGCGGCTTTTCCCTTTTTCAAAATGAGCGGCAGATACAGGGCTTTCCAAACGCCTGGAAGCCCAGCAACATATTCGGTGGCGTTGACGACGAAGGCGCGAACAACCTTGTCGCACAGCGACTTGTCGGTCTGATCGAGCTCGACGCAGCATTCAAAGTGTCACACACCAAGGATGCGATCCTTTGGGATGACGATGAGGAAGAACTGATCGAGGACTTCCTTGAAAAGCTGACCAAAGACTACCGCGAATATGCTCGCAAGCGTCGCGGCGACGAAAGGGGGCAGCCATGGAAGCGAGAGAAGGTTCGGGAGCTGATCGCTGATCTGGCGAACGAGTTCCAAAGCGGCGAGCTGCGGGACGCCATTAACACGTCAATTCTGCCTCCGCTTGAAACAATCGTCGCCACTAACACCAAGCAGGTCGAGAACCTAGAGGAATCCGACCGAACTGCAACATTTCAAGTGACAGCTGGTTTGCAGGTGGATGTTTGGCTGCGCGAAATCAGCGAATTTGACCCGTATGTCACCTTGTCAGCCGGTGCGCAGCCGGGTGTCATGCATGTCATCATCAATAGCATTCATCCTTACTATGCTGGCTTGGAAAGCACCGACACGATTCAAGAGTGCGTTCGCCAGTACATCTATGATGCCATTGCCGAGCACCAGGTTCTTCACCAGCAGGCGAAGCTGAATCCAGACAGCGTGCGGCGCATGAAGGATACCTTGCTGCGGGCTAATGTTCTCAGGACGGATAATGCGGTCGGCTCGACTGCCACGCCTGCTTCGGAAAACTCGCCAGAAGCGGCGACCGCAAGGGGATAGCCGTGGCTTCATTCAGCCTCCGTGACTGGCAGCAAGAAGCATTGGGGCGGTGGCGGGAAGCGGGCCATAAAGGGATAGTTGAGGTTGTGACCGGCGGCGGAAAGACCGTATTCGCGCTCGCCTGCGTTAAGGACTTTGGACCAGACGCCACGTTGGTCGTGGTTCCCACCCAAGCTCTTCTCGATCAGTGGTGGGAGGAAGCATCAGCCTTTTTCGGCATGGCGCTCGACGATATTCACATCGTTACGGGTGCGGGAAAGGTAAAGAAGGGCACGATAAATATCGCCGTCCTCAACACGGCCGCAAAACTTCAAGCTGAGGGACGCGCCCGCCGCAGCTTCCTGATCGTCGATGAATGCCATAAGGCTGCCAGTACGAAGTTTCGCAGCGCGCTTGAGATAGAGAAAAGCGCTTCTCTCGGGCTGTCAGCAACGCCGGAGCGTCAATATGATGACGGGCTTGATGAGGTTCTAATCCCGGCTTTGGGGCCGGTCATTTACCAGTATACCTATCGGGACGCCTTGCGGGATGGCGTGATTGTGCCATTCGCGTTGAAGAATATAGTCTTTGATCTCGAAGAAGACCGTCAGGAAGAATACGACAAGCTGACGAAAGCGATAAGCCGGTCCATACACATGCGCGGTGTGGAAGATGACAAGACCATTGCATTGCTGCTCCGGCGAGCGCGGATTCTCAACCTTAGCTTAAATCGAATTCGACTGGCTCTTCGGATCGTCGCGTCTCATCAGGGACAGCGCATCATCATTTTTCATGAGGATATCGAAGCCTGCGAGGTCATCATGGAGGTGCTCTCCCAAGCGAACATCCGTGCCGGAATCTATCATTCCCGTATGAAGCTGCGCGAACGGGCGATGGTGCTTTCAGACTATCGCCAGGGCATCATTGACGTGCTCGTCACCTGCCGCGCGCTAGACGAAGGATTCAATGTGCCAGAAACCCAAGTAGGGATCATCGCTGCGAGTACCGCAACCAGACGCCAGCGGATACAACGCCTGGGGCGTGTATTGCGACCCGTCGCGGGCAAAGACCAAGCGGTCGTGTACACGCTGGTCGCCACAAGTCCTGAAATTCAACGCCTCCGAGAGGAGGAAAAAGAAATGGATGGAATCGCAGAAGTTAGCTGGGGCCGCGCATGAGCACTTTTGTTGTCGGAGAATGCGCCGCAGACAATCTGTTTCAGCGCTGGGATGCGGACGCGACGAGCGAAACCCAGCTTGAGTACATCGTTGCCAAGGCAATGAGCTGCGTCTACCCCCAGTACAACTGCATTGTGTTTGGGGGAGGCTTCCGGCTTGATGGTCGGGTATCGCGGCCCGATCTCGCACTTATTGCGAAAGACTACTCACATTGGTTCATCGTTGAAGTCGAGCTGATAACCCATTCGCTTAATGGACACGTTTTGCCGCAGGTGCGTGCCTTTCGCTACGGGGAACCGCTGCCAGATTGCGAAACTATTCTAGTGAGAGAAACGGGTCTTTCAGTGGGGCAGATACAGACGTTTCTAAAGGCTGTTCCACGTAGCGTCGCCGTGATTGCGAACAAGCGCAATCGCGATTGGGAAATTGCTTTGGGCTCTCTCGAAGTTCAAATGCTTACGGTAACGGTTTACCGATCACCAGTTGGCGTGGAGGCCGTTGAAATCGACGGTCAGCTTGAAGTTTTACAGGAACATCTTGGATACGGTGTCTTTTCCGCTGTGGATCGGACATTGCGCTTTCCCTCGTCGGTAAAGTTGCCCGAGGGTGAAATCATGATTAGCGACGGTGAGGGCAGCAGCGGGATGTGGCTTCTTAGACGCGAAGGGTCTTTCGCATGGATCACGAAAGACACGGGCGTACCTGACCTGAACGATGGTAGCCATGTCCAGCTTATTAGGGCTTATGGCGGCCGAATTTCGATGCGCGCATGAGGCGCATTTTAACAAGAGCCAGAGGACGTGTTATTGAGTAAATCGTAGTTTTCGGGATCAGACCAATTCTCATTGTCCTCAATCGCTTGGTCGATAGCTGATATCATTTCTTCATCAGCTTCGTGATCGATCAGGAAGCCTTTTATCCGTGCCAGTTGCTCTCTCATCCATGCGACCAGTTCGGCGTCTTCGATATGTTCGAGAGTGAGTGTCGTGTTTTTGGCGGTCATCGCTTTACAAGCCATCTTATTATAGAATTCGGTTACTTGTTGGCGCATTCCAGCGCTTGTGTGTACTCAGACGAAACATCTCAGGGCCGTTCGATTACAGCGGTTGTCA
>NZ_JBVAPC010000019.1:0-19098 GCF_055330205.1 Shinella sp. R2-11
TTCCGGCTCTCCGTTCCTGATCCCCGAAGGGAAATTCGTTCAAAACTTTAAGGGGGATACCCCGGTCACTTCTGACCGGAGTACTTTGCCTGGATTTCCTGTGCGACGTTCGACGGAACCGGCGCGTAATGGTCGAAGACCATCGAGTACTGGGCGCGGCCCTGCGACATGGAGCGCAGGTTGTCGACGTACTTGAACATGTTCGCCAGCGGCACGTGGGCGGAGATCACGACGGCGATGCCGCGCGATTCCTGGCCCTGGATCTGGCCACGGCGGGAGTTCAGGTCGCCGATGACGTCGCCGACATAGTCTTCCGGCGTCACGACTTCGACCTTCATCATCGGCTCCAGAAGCTGGGCGCCGGCTTCGCGGGATGCTTCACGGAAGCAGGCACGCGAGGCGATTTCGAAGGCGAGGACCGACGAGTCGACGTCGTGGAAGGCGCCGTCGATGAGCGTCGCCTTGACGCCGAGCATCGGGAAGCCTGCGAGCGGACCCGAGGACAGAACGCTTTCGATACCCTTCTGAACGCCCGGGATGTATTCCTTCGGAACAGCACCGCCGACGATCTTGGATTCGAAGACGAAATCTTCGCCGTCCGGGTTCGGTTCGAAGACGAGCTTCACGCGGGCGAACTGGCCGGTACCACCGGTCTGCTTCTTGTGCGTGTAGTCCTTCTCGGTCTTGCGCGTGATCGTCTCACGGTAGGCGACCTGCGGAGCGCCGACATTGGCTTCGACCTTGAACTCGCGACGCATGCGGTCGACGATGATGTCGAGGTGAAGTTCGCCCATGCCTGCGATGATCGTCTGGCCGGACTCTTCGTCGGTCTTGACGCGGAAGGACGGGTCTTCGGCGGCCAGGCGGTTGAGGGCAAGGCCCATCTTTTCCTGGTCGTTCTTCGTCTTCGGCTCGATGGCGATCTGGATAACCGGTTCCGGGAATTCCATGCGCTCGAGGATGACCGGCTTCAGCGGATCGCAGAGCGTGTCGCCCGTCGTCGTGTCCTTGAGGCCGGCGAGAGCAACGATGTCGCCTGCGAAGGCTTCTTCGATGTCTTCACGCGAGTTGGAGTGCATCTGAAGCATGCGGCCGACGCGCTCGCGCTTGTCCTTGACCGTGTTCATGACGGACGTGCCCTTTTCGAGCTTGCCCGAGTAGATGCGTGCGAAGGTCAGCGAACCGACGAAGGGGTCGTTCATGATCTTGAAGGCGAGCATGGAAAGCGGCTCGCTGTCGTCGGCATGACGCTCGATCTCAGCTTCCGTCTTCACGTCGATGCCCTTGATCGCCGGGATGTCCGCCGGGGACGGCAGATAATCGACGACGGCGTCGAGGAGCGGCTGAACGCCCTTGTTCTTGAACGCGGTACCGCAGAACATCGGGTGGAACTTCACGTCGATGGTGCCACGGCGAACGAGTTCGCGAATCTTGTCGTTGTCCGGGTAGTTACCTTCGAGATAGGCTTCCATCGCGGCTTCGTCGATTTCGACGACGGTCTCGATGAGCTTCTCGCGGTATTCCTCGGCCTTTTCCTTCATGTCTTCCGGAATCTCGACGACGTCCCACTGGGCGCCGAGCGATTCGTCGCGCCAGACGAGGGCGTTCATCTCGACCAGGTCGATAACGCCCTTGAAGTCGCTTTCAGCGCCGATCGGCAGCTGCATGACGACGGCGGTCGCACCGAGGCGCGACTTGATCATGGACACCGAGCGGTAGAAGTCCGCGCCGGTCTTGTCCATCTTGTTGCAGAAGATCATGCGCGGAACGTTGTACTTCTCGGCCTGGCGCCAGACGGTTTCCGTCTGCGGCTCGACACCGGCATTGGCGTCGAGAAGGGCGATGGCACCGTCGAGAACGCGCAGCGAACGCTCGACTTCGATGGTGAAGTCGACGTGGCCGGGGGTGTCGATGATATTGAAGCGGCGGGTCTTGCCGTCACGGCCCTTCCAGAAGGTCGTGGTGGCAGCGGACGTGATCGTAATGCCGCGTTCCTGCTCCTGTTCCATCCAGTCCATCGTGGCGGCGCCGTCATGGACTTCGCCGATCTTGTGGGACTTGCCGGTGTAGTAGAGGATGCGCTCGGTCGTCGTGGTCTTGCCGGCGTCGATATGCGCCATGATACCGAAATTTCGGTAGTCTTCGATTTTGTATTCGCGAGCCATCGGGGACTCCTTTCGAGACGTCTAGTTTCGGTTACCAGCGGTAGTGCGAGAAGGCACGGTTGGCGTCAGCCATCTTGTGCGTGTCTTCGCGCTTCTTGACGGCGCTGCCGCGATTGTTCGCTGCGTCCATGAGTTCGCCGGAAAGGCGCTCGACCATGGTCGTTTCGTTACGCTTGCGGGCAGCGGCGATCAGCCAGCGGATGGCCAGAGCCTGACGGCGCTCCGGACGAACGTCGACCGGAACCTGGTAGGTCGCACCGCCGACGCGACGCGAGCGCACTTCGACGTGCGGCGCGACGTTGTCGAGAGCCGAATGGAAAACCGTCACCGGATCCTGCTTGGACTTGCCCTGCACGACATCGAAGGCGCCGTAAACGATCGTTTCGGCGACGGACTTCTTGCCGTCCAGCATGATGGCGTTCATGAACTTGGTGACCACGAGGTCGCCGAACTTCGGGTCCGGGTTGATCTCGCGCTTTTCTGCTCTATGGCGACGGGACATACTTTTCGTCTTTCTTCAAAAGGTTCCGACCAGCGAAATGGCGCCGGTTACTGTATTATTTCGGACGCTTCGCGCCGTACTTGGAGCGGCGCTGCTTGCGGTTCTTGACGCCCTGGGTGTCGAGAACGCCGCGGATGATGTGGTAGCGCACGCCCGGCAAGTCCTTCACGCGGCCGCCACGGATCATGACGACGGAGTGTTCCTGCAGGTTGTGGCCTTCGCCCGGGATGTAGCCGATGACTTCGAAGCCATTGGTCAGGCGGATCTTGGCGACCTTACGCAGAGCCGAGTTCGGCTTCTTCGGGGTCGTCGTGTAGACGCGGGTGCAAACGCCGCGCTTCTGGGGGTTTTCCTGCAGAGCAGGAACCTTGTTGCGCTTTACCGACGCCTGGCGCGGCTTGCGGATCAACTGGTTTACGGTAGGCATAGAACCATCCCTTGCAAATCTAGTCTCGTTACCCTTGCGGGCGGATAAATCGTCACCCTCACGGGCGAGTCCATGGCCACACGCGTGTTCATGCGCAATAAAAGGCCGATCCGCTTCTGGCGGATGACCCCGTTAGGCAGAGGACGCGCTATAACCGCGTCATGCGTGCAGCATTCATGTTCTCAACGTGCGTCGAGCCCTGTTTGAGGCGAACTTCAGAACGAGTCATTCCGAACCAGCCAGCCTCACATAGGCTCTGATGGCGTGCGGAATACTGACTAAAGGGCGAAAGGTCAAGGGGCGGGGCTAAAGAATCCCGGGAGCGGATGGCTGACCCGCCTGAAAAGCAGGGCTTCGGGCCCCTGCCCCGCGCCGTTTCGACGGCGCCTTGAGCCCGGCAGCCTTCGCAGGCGAACATTAAGAAAGCATGAAGACGGAATCAACCGGAAAGAGTCGGCCGGGCGCTCACCGATTCCCTTCCGCTCTTTTGGGAACGGCTGCGATTTTGCGTTTGGGTCCTGCCGCCCTACCCTTTATAGAGCGAGCAGAACCCGATCCCGAAAGGAGCCCGCCATGGCGTCAAACGCCGACAACGACAACAGCACGCTTGAAGAGCCGATGGTCTTCATCATCATCGGCAAGGCCTATGAGCGCGAGGGCGACGAGGGCATCGACATCCACGTCATGCTGCGCGCGCCCGACGACGACACCGCGGTGCGCGAGGCGCTGAACGCGCTTTCCGAGGAAGGATTCCTCGAAGCCGACCTCGACCAGATCGGCACGCTGACCGGCGAGCCCGAGGAAGAGCCGCACGCTTCCGCCTACAAGGGCGCCCTCGAAGGGGAAGTGGCGATCATCCGCTTCGCGTGACGACCGCCACCCCGTCGCCTACTTGACTTCGCCGCTTGGCAGGGGCGTATCGCCCGTCTCTGCCGGCAGCACCGGATAGACCACTTCAGGCATGCGCCCTTCCAGCGAACCGAGGAAGGCCACGATGCGGTCGACTTCCGTCTCCGACAGGTCCTCGCCGAGCTGCGAGGTGCCCATGATGGCCACGGCCTGCCTCAGGTTCCATACCTTGCCCGAATGGAAGTACGGCGCCGTCAGCGTGACGTTGCGCAGCGGCGCGGCGCGGAAGACGTAGGAATCGTCCGCCGTCGCCGTCACCGCGAAGCGGCCCTTGTCGTTCTCCGGCAGGACTTCCGAACCGGGCTTCTCGATCAGGCCGAACGGATAGTAGCCGTTGCCGCCGATATTGATGCCGCTGTGGCAGGAGGCGCAGCCCTTGTCCATGAAGAGCGCGAGCCCCTCCTTCTGCTCCGTGGTCATCGCACCGTCGTCGCCGTTGAGATAGGCATCGAACGGCGCCGGCGTGATCAGCGTCGCCTCGAAGGCCTCGATGGCCTTGGCCATGTTGTCGAAGGTCACGGGATCGGCCTCGCCCGGGAAGGCGGCCTTGAACCAGTCGACATATTTCGGCATCGACTTCAGCGTCGCGACGACCTGGGCCGGCGTGTTCGCCATCTCGACGCCGGCCTGGATCGGCCCCTTGGCCTGCGCCTTCAGGTCTTCCGCCCGGCCATCCCAGAACTGCGCCTCGTTGAAGACCGCGTTCAGGGCGGTCGGCGAGTTGCGCGGGCCCTTCTGCCAGCCGTGGCCGATCGACGTTTCGAGGTTGTCGTCGCCGCCGGTCGCCAGGTTGTGACAGGAATTGCACGAGAAGACGCCCGAGGCCGACAGCCGCGGATCGAAGAACAGCGCCTTGCCGAGGTCGATCTTCTCCTTCGTGATGGGATTGTCGTTGACCGCCGGATAGGTCGACGGCAGGGGCTTGAAGATGTCGAGCGCCGTCGCGCGCAGATCGGCCGGAACCGGATCGGCGGCAAAGGCCACGGTCGCGATGACCGTCGCGGCCACAGTCGCCAGCAGGAATTTCATGGCTACCTCCATTCGTTGGGATACGAATGGACTTTAGAACCGCTCCAAACTGAGCGATTGCGCCAGATCAAACCGCCCTCGCCTGTCCTTGCGCATAAACAAAAAGCCGCCCGAAATATTTCGGGCGGCCTTTTCATTCGTCAAAAGAGCGGCAGCGCTTACTCGGCTGCGGCGCCTTCACCGCCGGCGAGGTCCGCCAGCATCGGGGTCGCGACGCCAGCGCCGGTCGACTTGCGGCGCTCGTCGAGAATCATCTCGTCGCGGGCCGTCGCGATGCGGCGGATCTGGGTCATGGTGCCACCGGTACCGGCCGGGATGAGGCGGCCGACGATGACGTTCTCCTTGAGGCCCTGCAGGCCGTCGGTCTTGCCGGCGATCGCAGCTTCCGTGAGGACCTTGGTGGTCTCCTGGAACGAAGCGGCCGAGATGAACGACGGGGTCTGCAGCGACGCCTTGGTGATACCGAGAAGGACAGGCTCGCCGTAAGCCGGCTTCTTGCCTTCCTCGATCAGGGCGTCGTTGACGTCTTCCAGCTCGATGCGGTCGATGTTGTCACCGACGATGTACGTCGAGTCGCCGGCATCCGTGATCTCGACCTTCTGCAGCATCTGGCGAACGATCACCTCGATGTGCTTGTCGTTGATCACCACGCCCTGCAACCGGTAGACTTCCTGGATTTCGTTCACGAGGTAGGAAGCGAGTGCTTCCACGCCCTTGATCGCCAGGATGTCGTGCGGCGCCGGGTTGCCGTCGAGGATGTAGTCACCCTTTTCGATATAGTCGCCGTCCTGAAGGTGGAAGGGCTTGCCCTTCGGGATCAGGTACTCGACCGGCTCGACACCGTCTTCCGCCGGCTCGATCATCACGCGACGCTTGTTCTTGTAGTCGCGGCCGAAGCGGACGGTACCATCGATCTCTGCGATGATGGCGTGGTCCTTCGGACGACGGGCCTCGAACAGTTCGGCAACGCGCGGCAGACCGCCGGTGATGTCCTTGGTCTTGGCGCTTTCCAGCGGCGAGCGGGCAAGAACGTCACCCTGGGAGACCTTCTGGCCCGGCTCGACCGAGAGGATCGCGTCGACCGAGAGCATGAAGCGGGCTTCGCCACCGCGGGACAGCTTGGCGACAGCGCCGTTCTTGTCCTTGATGACGATGGCCGGCTTCAGGTCCGTACCGCGCGGCGTCGAGCGCCAGTCGATGACCGAACGCTTGGTGATGCCGGTGGATTCGTCGGTCGTTTCCAGAACCGAGATGCCGTCGACGACGTCTTCGAAGTGAACCGTACCTTCCACTTCCGTCATCATCGGACGGGTGTAGGGGTCCCACTCGGCGAGACGCTGGCCGCGCTTCACCTTGTCGCCGTCATCGACGAAGATCTTCGAACCGTAGGCGACACGCTGCGCGGAACGCTCGACACCACGCTCGTCGAGGATGGTGATCGCCATGTTGCGGCCCATCGCGACGAGGTTGCCGTCGGAGTTGCGCAGCATGTTGCGGTTCTTGATCTGCACCGTGCCTTCATACGAGGCTTCCAGGAACGACTGGTCGACCACGGTCGCCGTGCCGCCAAGGTGGAAGGTACGCATGGTGAGCTGAGTGCCCGGTTCGCCGATCGACTGGGCCGCGATGACGCCGACGGCTTCGCCCATGTTGACGGGCGTGCCGCGTGCGAGGTCGCGACCGTAGCAGACGCCGCATACGCCGGTCTGGATTTCGCAGGTCAGCGCCGAACGGATACGGATCGACTGGATGCCGGCCTTCTCGATCTCGACGACATCGGCTTCGAGGATCATCTTGCCGGCATCGACGATGCGCTCACCCGTGACCGGATGATCGATGTCGTCCAGCGCCGTACGGCCGAGAACGCGGGTGCCGATGGAAGCCACGACCTGGCCGGCGTCGACGATCGCCGTCATCGTGAGGCCCTTGTCGGTGCCGCAGTCGACATGCGTAACGATGCAATCCTGCGCGACGTCGACGAGACGGCGGGTCAGGTAACCGGAGTTCGCGGTCTTCAAGGCGGTGTCCGCCAGGCCCTTGCGGGCGCCGTGCGTCGAGTTGAAGTACTCGTTCACGGTCAGGCCTTCCTTGAAGTTCGAGATGATCGGCGTTTCGATGATCTCGCCCGAGGGCTTTGCCATGAGGCCGCGCATGCCGCCCAGCTGGCGCATCTGGTTCGGAGAACCGCGGGCGCCCGAGTGGGACATCATGTAGATCGCGTTCATCGGCTTCTGGCGACCGGTTTCCGGGTCGAACTCGACGGCCTTGATGCGGGCCATCATGTCCTCGGCAACCTTCTCGGTCGCCTTGCCCCAGGCGTCGACGACCTTGTTGTACTTCTCGCCCTGGGTGATCAGGCCGTCGTTGTACTGCTGCTCGTATTCCTTGACCAGGTTTTCGGTGTCGCCGACGATCTTCACCTTGCTGTCCGGAATGACCATGTCGTCCTTGCCGAACGAGATGCCGGCGCGGCAGGCATGGGCGAAGCCGAGCTGCATGATGCGGTCGCAGAAGATGACCGTGTCCTTCTGGCCGCAATGGCGGTAGACCGTGTCGATCATCTTGGAGATGTTCTTCTTGGTCATTTCCTGGTTGCAGATGTCGAACGGGATGTTGCCGTTCTTCGGCAGCAGCTCGCCGATGATCATGCGGCCGGGCGTCGTCTCGTAGATCTTCGTGTACGGCTTGCCGTCGGCATCGACCGACTTGTAGCGGCCGCGGATCTTGGCGTGCAGCGTGACGACCTTGTTTTCCAGAGCGTGGTGCAGTTCGCCCATGTCGGAGAAGGCCATGCCCTCGCCCGGCTCGTTCTGGTTCTGGATCGACAGATAGTAGAGGCCGAGAACCATGTCCTGCGAGGGAACGATGATCGGTGCGCCGTTCGCCGGGTGCAGGATGTTGTTCGTCGACATCATGAGCACGCGCGCTTCAAGCTGGGCTTCCAGCGAGAGCGGGACGTGGACGGCCATCTGGTCGCCGTCGAAGTCGGCGTTGAAGGCCGTGCAGACGAGCGGGTGCAGCTGGATCGCCTTGCCTTCGACCAGGATCGGTTCGAAGGCCTGGATGCCCAGGCGGTGCAGCGTCGGTGCGCGGTTCAGGAGAACCGGATGCTCGCGGATGACTTCGTCAAGGATATCCCAGACTTCCGGCTTTTCCTTTTCGACGAGCTTCTTGGCCTGCTTGACGGTCGAGGAGAAACCCTTCGCGTCGAGGCGGGCGTAGATGAACGGCTTGAACAGCTCGAGCGCCATCTTCTTCGGCAGGCCGCACTGGTGCAGCTTCAGTTCCGGGCCCGTCACGATGACCGAACGGCCGGAATAGTCGACGCGCTTGCCGAGCAGGTTCTGGCGGAAGCGGCCCTGCTTGCCCTTGAGCATGTCGGACAGCGACTTCAGCGGACGCTTGTTGGCGCCCGTGATGACGCGGCCGCGGCGGCCGTTGTCGAACAGGGCGTCAACCGATTCCTGAAGCATGCGCTTCTCGTTACGGATGATGATGCCCGGTGCGCGCAGCTCGATGAGGCGCTTCAGACGGTTGTTACGGTTGATGACGCGGCGATAGAGATCGTTGAGGTCCGACGTCGCGAAGCGGCCGCCGTCGAGCGGAACCAGCGGACGCAGGTCCGGCGGGATCACCGGAACGACCTTCATGATCATCCATTCCGGACGGTTGCCGGATTCCATGAAGTTCTCGACGATCTTCAGGCGCTTCATCAGCTTCTTCTGCTTCAGGTCCGACGTGGTGTCGGCCAGATCAGAACGCAGGTCGCCGGCGATCTTTTCGAGGTTCATCGAGGCGAGCATCTCGTAGATGGCCTCGGCGCCGATCATCGCCGTGAACTGGTCTTCACCATATTCATCGACGGCGATCATGTATTCTTCTTCGGAAAGAAGCTGGTTTTCCTTGAGCGCGGTCAGGCCCGGCTCCGTCACGATGTAGTTCTCGAAATAGAGAACGCGCTCGACATCCTTGAGGGTCATGTCGAGGAGCGTGGCGATGCGCGAGGGCAGCGACTTCAGGAACCAGATATGGGCGACGGGCGCGGCGAGCTCGATATGGCCCATGCGCTCGCGGCGAACGCGCGACAGCGTGACTTCGACGCCGCACTTTTCGCAGATGATGCCCTTGTACTTCATGCGCTTGTACTTGCCGCACAGGCACTCGTAGTCCTTGATCGGGCCAAAGATGCGCGCGCAGAAGAGACCGTCGCGTTCCGGCTTGAACGTGCGGTAGTTGATCGTTTCCGGCTTCTTGATCTCGCCATACGACCAGGACAGGATCTTTTCCGGAGACGCGATCGAAATACGGATGGAGTCGAACGTCTGCGCAGGCACCTGCGGGTTGAAAAGGTTCATGACCTCTTGGTTCATGCCTATCTCCTTCGTGGGCCAGTGGCCCTCTTTTGTCTGACGCAATTCCGGACGGAAAACCGCTGCACACTTTTCCTGGAATTGCTCCTAGCAGTCGATTGCGGCGATACCCGGGTGCCGCAAGACTGCCTGAAACGGATGAGCCGCCCCTGCCCGACCGGGCCGAGGCGGTAACGGTGCGCGCCTTGAGGCGCGCACCGGATCATCAGGCTTATTCCGCCGCGTCGGGAAGCTGGCCGGCTTCCGCAGCAGGATCGACCTTCGAGTTCTCGAGTTCGACCGACAGGCCGAGCGAGCGCATTTCCTTGACGAGAACGTTGAAGCTCTCCGGAATGCCCGCCTCGAACGTGTCGTCGCCACGCACGATCGCCTCGTACACCTTGGTGCGGCCCGCGACGTCGTCCGACTTCACGGTCAGCATTTCCTGCAGCGTGTAGGCGGCGCCGTAGGCTTCGAGCGCCCAGACCTCCATTTCCCCGAAGCGCTGGCCGCCGAACTGCGCCTTGCCGCCCAGCGGCTGCTGGGTAACGAGCGAGTACGGGCCGATCGACCGGGCGTGGATCTTGTCGTCCACGAGGTGGTTCAGCTTGATCATGTACATGTAGCCGACGGTGACCTGGCGGTCGAAGGCTTCGCCCGTACGGCCGTCGTAGAGAACCGACTGGCCGGACGAGGCAAGACCTGCGCGCTCCAGCATGCTGGCGACGTCCGGCTCATGCGCACCGTCGAAGACCGGCGTTGCGATGGAGACGCCCTTGCGGGACTGCTCGGCAAGCTTGACCAGGGCGTCGTCGTCGAAGTGAGCGACTTCATCCTTGGCTTCGCTTTCATAGACTTCCGTCAGCTCGCGCTTCAGGTCCGAGATGTCCATGGTCTTGCGATACTCGTCGAGCAGCTCGCCGATCTTCTTGCCCATGCCGGCGCAAGCCCATGCGAGGTGCGTTTCGAGGATCTGGCCGACGTTCATGCGCGAAGGCACGCCCAGCGGGTTCAAGCAGATGTCGACATGCGTGCCGTCTTCGAGGAACGGCATGTCCTCGATCGGCAGGATGCGCGAGACGACGCCCTTATTGCCGTGACGGCCGGCCATCTTGTCGCCCGGCTGGATCTTGCGCTTCACGGCGACGAAGACCTTGACCATCTTCATGACGCCCGGAGGCATCTCGTCGCCGCGCTGGACCTTCTCGACCTTGTCCATGAAGCGCTGTTCGAGGCGCGACTTGGATTCGTCGTACTGGCCGCGGAGGGCTTCGATCTCGCCCTGGACCTTCTCGTCCTCGACGGCGAACATCCACCACTGCGAGCGGGGATATTCGGCGACGACGGCGTTCGACAGCTCGGTGCCCTTCTTGAAGGACTTCGGGCCGGCGACGGCGACGTGACCGCGCAGCATGTCGATCAGGCGGCCGTAGACGTTACGGTCGAGGATCGCCTGCTCGTCGTCACGGTCCTTGGCCAGACGCTCGATCTCTTCACGCTCGATCGCCATCGCGCGTTCGTCCTTCTCCACGCCGTGGCGGTTGAAGACGCGAACTTCGACGACCGTGCCGAAGGTGCCGGGCGGCATGCGCATGGAGGTGTCGCGAACGTCGGAGGCCTTTTCACCGAAGATGGCGCGCAGGAGCTTTTCTTCCGGCGTCATCGGGCTTTCGCCCTTCGGGGTGATCTTGCCGACCAGGATGTCGCCCGGCTGAACCTCTGCGCCGATATAGACGATACCGGCTTCGTCGAGGTTCTTCAGCGCTTCTTCCGAGACGTTCGGAATGTCGCGCGTGATTTCTTCCGGACCCAGCTTGGTGTCGCGGGCCATGACTTCGAATTCCTCGATGTGGATCGAGGTGAACACGTCGTCGGAGACGATGCGCTCGGACATCAGGATCGAGTCTTCGTAGTTGTAGCCGTTCCACGGCATGAACGCGACGAGCGCGTTGCGGCCAAGCGCAAGGTCGCCGAGGTCGGTCGACGGACCGTCCGCGATGATGTCACCCTTGTTCAGAACGTCGCCGACGGCGACCAGCGGGCGCTGGTTGACGCAGGTGTTCTGGTTGGAACGCTGGAACTTCTGCAGACGGTAGATATCGACGCCCGACTTCGACGGATCGAGGTCTTCGGTGGCGCGGATAACGATACGGGTCGCGTCGACCTGGTCGACGACGCCGCCGCGGCGGGCCGCGATGGCGGCGCCCGAGTCACGGGCGACGACCGGCTCCATGCCGGTGCCGACGAACGGGGCTTCCGCCCTGAGGAGCGGCACGGCCTGACGCTGCATGTTCGAACCCATGAGCGCGCGGTTGGCGTCGTCGTTCTCGAGGAACGGGATGAGCGCCGCCGCGACCGAAACGAGCTGCTTCGGCGAAACGTCCATCAGGTTGATCTGGTCGCGCGGGGCGAGCATGACTTCGCCGGCGTGACGGCAGACGACGAACTCTTCAGCGAAGGAGTTGTCGGCTTCCAGCGGCGAGTTGGCCTGGGCGACGTGGTACTTGGCCTCTTCCATGGCGGAGAGGTAGACGACGTCCGTCGTGACCTTGCCGTCCACGATCTTGCGGTACGGGCTTTCGATGAAGCCGTACTTGTTGACGCGGGCGAAGGTCGCGAGCGAGTTGATCAGACCGATGTTCGGGCCTTCCGGCGTCTCGATCGGGCAAATGCGGCCGTAGTGGGTCGGGTGAACGTCGCGGACTTCGAAGCCGGCGCGCTCGCGGGTCAGACCACCCGGGCCAAGGGCCGAAAGACGGCGCTTGTGGGTGATTTCCGAGAGCGGGTTCACCTGGTCCATGAACTGCGAGAGCTGCGAGGAACCGAAGAACTCGCGAACGGCGGCAGCAGCCGGCTTCGCGTTGATGAGGTCCTGCGGCATGACCGTGTCGATCTCGATCGAGGACATGCGTTCCTTGATCGCGCGCTCCATGCGGAGCAGGCCGAGACGGTACTGGTTCTCCATCAGCTCGCCGACCGAACGGACGCGGCGGTTGCCAAGGTTGTCGATGTCGTCGATCTCGCCCTTGCCGTCACGCAGCTCGACCAGCATCTTCACGACGGCGAGGATGTCTTCCTTGCGCAGCGTGCGGACCGTGTCGGCGACGTCGAGGTCGAGGCGCATGTTCATCTTCACGCGGCCGACGGCGGAGAGGTCGTAACGCTCCGCATCGAAGAACAGCGTGTTGAACATGGCTTCGGCCGATTCCATCGTCGGCGGCTCGCCCGGGCGCATGACGCGGTAGATGTCGAACAGAGCGTCCTGGCGGTTCTCGTTCTTGTCCGCGGCAAGCGTGTTGCGGATATAGGCGCCGACATTGATGTGGTCGATGTCGAGGACCGGGATCTCGTCGAAACCGGCCGACAGGATGACCGGCAGGGTCTTCTCGTCGATCTCGTCGCCGGCCTCGAGATAGATCTCGCCCGTCTCGTAGTTGACGACGTCTTCGGCGAGGTAGTTGCCGTAGAGGTCTTCGTCGGTCGCCTTGAGGGCCTTGAGGCCCTTGTCGGAGAGCTGGCGGAGCAGACGCGGGGTCAGCTTCTTGCCGGTCTCGACGACCACTTCACCGGTGTCGGCGTCGATCATGTCCGCGACGGCCTTCTGGCCCTTCAGCGCGTCGGGATTGAACGGCACGCGCCAGCCTTCGCCGTCGCGCTGGTAGAGCGACTTCGTGTAGAAGGTCGACAGGATCTCTTCGCCGTCCATGCCGAGAGCCATGAGCAGCGAGGTGACGGGGATCTTGCGGCGGCGGTCGATGCGCGCATGCACGATGTCCTTGGCGTCGAACTCGATGTCGAGCCAGGAACCGCGATACGGGATGACGCGGGCGGCGAAGAGCAGCTTGCCGGAAGAATGGCTCTTGCCCTTGTCGTGGTCGAAGAACACGCCCGGCGAACGGTGCATCTGGGAAACGATGACGCGCTCGGTGCCGTTGACGATGAAGGTACCGTTGTCCGTCATGAGCGGCATGTCGCCCATGTAGACGTTCTGTTCCTTGATGTCCTTGATCGACTTGGCGCCCGTATCCTCGTCGATATCGAACACGATGAGGCGCAGCGTCACCTTGAGGGGCGCTGCGTAGGTCAGGTCACGCTGGCGGCATTCCTCGACGTCGAACTTCGGCTGTTCGAACTCGTAGGAGACGAATTCGAGCATGGAAGCGCCGGAGAAGTCCGTGATCGGGAAAACCGACTTGAAAACGGCCTGAAGGCCCTCGTCCGGACGACCGCCGGCGGGCTCTTCGACCATCAGGAATTGATCATAAGACGCCTTCTGAACCTCGATGAGGTTCGGCATTTCAGCGACTTCGGGGATTCTACCAAAAAACTTGCGTACGCGCCTACGACCGTTAAACGAAAGGGTCTGAGCCATCGTCGCTCCTTCAAATTTGCATCCGGGCCTGCAACGGACGGGGTTCGCTGGCCAGTCGATCCCGTCGACCAATGGGTTGGTTCAAACTCGTCTTGCTGCCGGTTGACGGGCCGGATTGCCCAATCGCGCGGGTCGAAGACCATCCTCTTGAAGAACCCATTACCCAAAAGCCGTTTTCCGCGGCTTTTGGGTAATCAGTTCGGAGGAATCAGCAATGGGAGAGGGTCGAAACCCTCTCCCACCGTATTCCGGTATTACTTGACGTCGACCTTGGCGCCGGCGTCCTCAAGCTTCTTCTTGAGGTCAGCGGCTTCAGCCTTGGAAACGGCTTCCTTGACCGGTTTCGGAGCGCCTTCGACCAGGTCCTTGGCTTCCTTGAGGCCGAGGCCGGTGATGCCGCGGACTTCCTTGATGACGTTGATCTTGTTGGCGCCAGCGTCAACGAGGATAACGTCGAATTCGGTCTTTTCTTCTTCGGCAGCAGCCGGAGCAGCAGCGCCGCCAGCAGCAGCGACAGCTACGGGAGCTGCAGCCGAAACGCCCCACTTCTCTTCGAGAAGCTTGGAAAGCTCAGCAGCTTCCAGGACGGTCAGCGAGGAGAGGTCTTCAACGATCTTTGCGAGATCAGCCATTTTCTAGTTCCTTTTATTCGGTTCGAACTGGTGTGTTTGATTTACAGCGAAAAACCGCCTTACGCGGCTTCGTCCTTCTTGGCGTAGGCTGCGAACACGCGGGCAAGCTGGCTTGCCGGTGCTGCAACGACCGTGGCGACGCGCGTTGCCGGGGCTGCAATGAGGCCCAGGAGCTTTGCACGCAGCTCGTCGAGCGAAGGCAGGGTCGCAAGCGACTTGACTGCCTCTGCGTCGAGCGTGGTCGCACCCATGGCACCGCCGAGGACAACGAGCTTGTCGTTGGTCTTGGCGAAATCCATGGCTACCTTCGGAGCGATCATCGGATCATTTGCGTATGCAATGAGCGTCTGACCCTGGAAGAGATCAGACATCCCTTCCGACTCCGTACCCTGAAGGGCAATTTTGGCCAGGCGGTTCTTCGCGACTTTGACGGTACCGCCAGCTGCACGCATCTTCGTACGAAGATCGTTCATCTGTGCAACGGTGATGCCGGCATAGCGGGCCACGACAACCGAACCGGAAGCCTTGAAGACTTCATTCAGCTCCGTGACGAATTCGCGTTTTTCCGCTCTTTCCACTGCCTATCTCCAGTAGACAGGGCCATGACTTCTCACGGACCCTGCCGGGTTTGCCTTTGCCGCTAGAGATCATCTCAAAAAGCTGATCCCGAGCGACGCTCGAGGATCCTGTCCCCCCGCGCTCGGCTTAGAGCCGCGGCACAGGCAAGGTAGGTTCGAACCGAATTCCGCGTCATCCGACGCTGAGTGAAATCCAGGTCTCACCCGTCTCATGCAGGCAACGTGATTAAGGTCTAACCACCTGCAATCTCGGACAGGAGTTCCGGGTTTCCCCGGAAATTCCCGGCCGGATAGGCCGGGAATTCTGTTGCGATCCGGCTGAGCCGGACCGAAATTATGCGACCGTCGACGGGTCGATCTTTACGCCTGGGCCCATCGTCGAAGAGATGGCAACGCGCTTGACGTAGTTGCCCTTGGCGCCGGCCGGCTTCGCCTTGATGACGGCGTCGGCGAAAGCCTTGATGTTCTCTTCCAGAGCCTTGGCGTCGAAGGAGGCCTTGCCGATGCCGGCATGGATGATACCAGCCTTCTCGACGCGGAACTCGACAGCGCCGCCCTTGGAGGCCTTGACGGCGCCCGTGACGTCCATGGTGACCGTGCCGACCTTCGGGTTCGGCATCATGCCGCGCGGGCCGAGAACCTTGCCGAGGCGGCCGACGAGCGGCATCATGTCCGGGGTCGCGATGCAGCGATCGAAGTCGATCTTGCCGCCCTGAACGATTTCGAGCAGGTCTTCCGCACCGACGATGTCGGCGCCGGCAGCCTTGGCTTCATCGGCCTTGGCGCCGCGAGCGAAGACGGCGACACGAACGTCGCGGCCCGTGCCGTTCGGCAGGTTGACCACGCCGCGGACCATCTGGTCTGCGTGACGCGGATCGACGCCGAGGTTCATGGCGACTTCGACGGTTTCGTCAAACTTGGCAACGGCACGCTCCTTGACGAGAGCGATTGCGTCCGACAGGGCAACGAGCTTGGTCGGGTCGATGCCTTCACGGATCTTCTGGAGACGCTTTGCAATCTTGGCCATGGTCTTAACCTACCACTTCCAGGCCCATGGCGCGGGCGGAGCCCTCGACCATTGCCATCGCGCCTTCGATATCGGCGGCGTTGAGATCCTTCATCTTGGCTTCGGCGATCGACTTGATCTGAGCCTTGGTGAGCTTGCCGATGGACGCGCCCTTGCCGGGGGTCTTCGAGCCGGACTGGATCTTGGCTTCCTTCTTGAGGAAGTAGGTCACCGGCGGCTGCTTCATCACAAACGTGAAGGACTTGTCCTGGTAGTAGGTGATGACGACCGGGATCGGCATACCCTTTTCCATTTCCTGCGTCGCTGCGTTGAACGACTTGCAGAATTCCATGATGTTAATGCCACGCTGACCAAGCGCCGGGCCGATCGGCGGGGACGGGTTCGCCGATCCTGCCTTGACCTGAAGCTTGAGCTGGCCTGCAACTTTCTTAGCCATTTTCTCTGCCTTTCAGAATGCGGCCGGTTGCCCGGCCCTCGATGCCGGCCCGAAGACCGGCGGCTGCGGTTGCGTGGTGCGGTCCGGGCGCCCGGCTAAAGGCCGCCTTCCCTTCCACGCGATCGGCGGAAACCTCCGCCACCAACCCTCGGAACGAGGATTGGATTTTCGAACGAGCAGCGCCCGAAAGCGCCGCCGAAATCAGATTTTCTCGACCTGGGCGTATTCCAGCTCGACCGGGGTGGCGCGGCCGAAGATCGACACTTCCACCTTGAGGCGCGAACGCTCCTCGTCGACGTCCTGGACGATACCGTTGAACGAAGCGAACGGACCGTCGGAAACGCGAACCTGCTCGCCGATCTCGAAGGAGACCGAGGGCTTCGGACGATCGACACCGTCCTGGACCTGCGACAGGATGCGCTCGGCTTCGCTGTCCGGGATCGGAACCGGCTTGTTGTCGGAACCGAGGAAGCCCGTGACCTTCGGCGTATTCTTGATGAGGTGGTACGCCTCGTCCGTCAGGTTCGCCCGCACCAGCACGTAGCCGGGGAAGAACTTGCGCTCGGAGTCGACCTTGCGGCCGCGACGCACCTCGACGACCTTCTCGGTCGGCACGAGGATCTTTTCGAAGAGGTGATCGAGACCCTTCTGGCGGGCCTTGTTCTCGATGTCCTCAGCGACCTTCTTCTCGAAATTCGAATAGGCGTGGACGATGTACCAACGCGAAGCCATGTTCATCTCCAACCGATCAGGCGCCAATACCAGCGCCGAGGACGAGGCCAACCAGCCAGCCCATCAACTGGTCCGCAGCGAAGAAGAACACCGCGGCAAGGAAGACCATGACGAAGACCATGACGGTCGAGATCATCGTCTCGCGCCGCGAGGGCCAAGTCACTTTCGCCGTCTCGGAGCGTACCTGCTGCAGAAACGCAATCGGATTCGTTTTCGATGCCATTGAATGTCCACGCCATTACGGCGCGTAAAGCTGAACTCTCAGCCCCACGCACCGCGTGTCTGTTTAGCCCTACATAAAGCCCGATTCCCTTTTTCACAAGGGGCAAGCGGGCTTTTCGCGAATTTCGGCGGAAAACACCGCCGCGCCATCGCTGCCGTCGCTGCAAGTGGTCCGCGCTGTCCGGCAGGAATGGCAGGGGCAGAGGGGCTCGAACCCCCGACCTGCGGTTTTGGAGACCGCCGCTCTACCAACTGAGCTATACCCCTATGTGCCTGCCGTATCGGGGCGAACGCCTCTCGCCGGCAAGGCATGGCGTCTTTACGGCGCGCGGGCGGACTTGGCAAGCCCGAAGGCGAGATTTTTTCACAGCTTAGGCGTCCTGCCCCCTCCCCGCCTACCCTTACCAGCTCACGCGGAACCGCGCGCGGAGCGCGCCCGTCAGCTCCGCCTCCTGCCGGCGCACCGAGGCGGCGAGGTTGAGGCCTTCGAAGAGCCGCTGCTCGACGGAAAGCTCCGTTCCGATGTCGTGCCGGCCGCTCGCCGCGCTGCCGGAGGCGATGAAGGCGGTCCCCGTCGCAAGGGCCTGGATCTCCGCCCGCTGCGTCATGCGGAAGGCGCCATGTTCGCCGCGCCGCACGGCCGCATCCGCCGAGAAGGACGGCGCGAGAACGACGTCGATGGAGTGCGATGCCATCCAGCGCCGCGTTACGCCGATCCTGCCCGACACGCGCCCCGTCAGGGGATTGTAGCCGGCCGCCGCGCTGCGTTCGGCGCCGGAGCGCCCCTGCCCCGCCATCTCCGCCCAGAGCCGCGCATTGTCGCGCGTGTTGCGGATGCGCCCGCCCGGCGATGCGCTGACCGAGAAGTCGACGCCGGCGCTCAGCGGATTGCCCGCCGCCGTCTTGGCGCCCGTTCTCAGCCGGTAGGCATAGGGCGAGACCTTCGTCGGCGACCAGATCACCAGCGAATCGCCCGCTGCCGCCGGGCCTGCCGGCAGGATCGCGAGAATCGTCGAAAGAGCGAGCGCTGCGCGCGCTACGCGGACAAGAGCCTTCATGGAGCAACGGCCTGTTCGTTGTTACCGTGATGCGCGCGGCATGCCTCGTGCCCGCCACACGCAAAGGCGCCTCCACAACAGCGAATCGGAAGGATCCGCGGGGCGCCGGGCCATGGCGCGTTCCGCGCCGGCCGAGCCGCTTCAAGCGACGCGGGAAACCTACCCTTTCCCGGCCGCCTGCTCCATCCCCAGAACTGGCGAGTTATGTCCGGAGGCTAAAAAAGAACCTTTAAACGGAAAAAGCCCCGCGGTTTCCCGCGGGGCTCTCGTCAGGCCTGAGACCTTAAGCCTTACTCGACGATCGAAGCGACGATGCCGGCGCCGCGTGCAAATCGCGCTTGCGCGCCATTTGCACATCTTTAATGCCGTCGGCAAGCTTACGGCATCGTCTCCGATCGTTACTCGACGATCGAAGCGACGATGCCGGCGCCGACGGTGCGGCCGCCTTCGCGGATGGCGAAGCGCAGCTTTTCTTCCATCGCGATCGGAACGATCAGCTCGACGTCAACCGTCACGTTGTCGCCCGGCATGACCATTTCCGTGCCTTCCGGAAGCGTCACGATGCCCGTAACGTCCGTCGTGCGGAAGTAGAACTGCGGACGGTAGTTCGTGAAGAACGGCGTATGACGGCCGCCTTCTTCCTTCGTCAGGATGTAGGCT
>NZ_JBVAPC010000020.1:0-16164 GCF_055330205.1 Shinella sp. R2-11
TAGCAAGCTTCGTATCGCATGAGAAACCCATGACCACGCAGCCGGACATCGTCATCATCGGATCGGGCATCGGCGGCGCCACCATGGCCGCCGCGCTGGCCCCGACAGGCGCCAGGATCGTCATCCTCGAAGCGGGCGATCATCTGCCCGACCTGCCGGAGAACCGCGACCAGCGCGCCATCTTCCAGCGCGGCCATTTCCGCCCGAAGGAGATGTGGTACGAGGCGGACGGCACCGCCTTCAACCCCGGCAACTACTACAATGTCGGCGGCAACTCGAAATTCTACGGCGCGGTGCTGGTGCGCTACCGCAAGGAGGATTTCGAGGAGATGCGCCACCGCGACGGCGTCTCCCCCGCCTGGCCCTTTCCCTACGAGGAGCTGGAACCGTGGTACTCCGCCGCCGAAAGGCTCTACAACGTGCGCGGCACGCTCGGCGAGGACCCGACAGAGCCGCACCATTCCGCGCCCTACCCCTTCCCGCCCGTGCCGGACGAGCCGGCCATCGCGAAGGTCCGCGCGAAGATGAAGGCGAACGGCCTGCATCCCTATTCCCTGCCGCTCGGCGTCGATATCGACCGCTGGCTCGCCAAGGCGAAGACGCCATGGGATGCGCATCCGAACTGCAACGACGGCAAGATGGACGCGGAGAGCACGGCGCTGGCCGAAGCCCTGAAACATCCGAATGTCGAACTGCGCACCAATTGCCGCGTGACGCGGCTTGCCACCGCCCCGCACGGCCGCACGATCTCGACCGTGCACTACGTTCGCGGCGGCGAGGCGGAGAGCGTTTCGCCGAGGCTGGTGATCCTCTCGGCCGGCGCGGTGCAATCCGCCGTGCTTTTGCTGCGCTCGGCCTCGGAGGCCTTCCCGAAGGGGCTCGCCAACAGCTCCGACCAGGTCGGCCGCAACTTCATGAACCACAATTCGAGCGCCGTGATCGGCCTCTCGCCCTTCTACAGCAACACCTCCGTCTACCAGAAGACCTTCGGCTTCAACGACTATTACCTCTCGGACGGCAACGGCGGCCCGCCGCTCGGCAACGTGCAGCTTCTCGGCCGCGTCTCGGGGAAGATCCTGAAGGCCAACATGCCCTCCGTGCCGGAATGGCTGCTGGAGCAGGTCGCAAGCCGCGCCATCGATTTCTACGCGATGAGCGAGGACCTGCCGCATCCCGAAAGCCGCATCACGGTCGACCGCGACCGGATCGTCATGAAATGGACGCGCACCAACTGGCAGGCCCATCTTGATCTCGTGAGCAAGCTGAAGAGCGCGCTCAAGAAGGCCGGCTTCCCCATCGTCCTCGCGCGCGCCTTCGACAAGCGCACGCCCTCGCACCAGTGCGGCACCGTGCGCATCGGCAGCGATCCGGCGACGGCGCCGCTCGATATCTGGTGCCGCGCTCACGACCATCCGAACCTCTTCGTGGTCGATGCCTCCTGCCTGCCGACCTCCGCCGCCGTGAACCCTGCGCTGACGGTCGCCGCACAGGCGCTGCGGGTGGCGAACCACATCCAGTCCAGGGACCTTGCCGCATGACGACCGCACCCCGTCCCGTCGCCATCGTCACCGGCGGCCGCCGCGGCATCGGCCTCGGCATCGCCAGGGCCCTTGCCGCCGAAGGCTTCGACATCGCCATCACCGGCATCGGCGAGAGTGACGCCGCGACCGACGCCATGCTCGACGACCTTGCCGCGCTCGGCGGCCGGGCGATCTACCTCAAGGGCGACCTCGCCGAGCTTTCCGGCCACGCCGCGACCGTAGCAAGCATCGAGGACCGGCTCGGCGCCATCGCCTGCCTCGTCAACAATGCCGGCATCGCCTCCGTCGTGCGCGGCGACTTCCTCGATCTGTCGCCGGAGAATTTCGACGCGATCGTCGCGACCAACCTGCGCGGCACCGTCTTCTTCACCCAGGCCGTGCTGAAGGCGATGCTGCATTCGAAACAGGCGCCTGGCCCGCGCTCGATCATCAACATCACCTCCGTCTCGGCCGGTCTCACCTCGCCCGAACGGCTCGACTACTGCATGACCAAGGCGGGCCTTGCCGCCTTCAGCCAGGGGCTGGCGCTGCGGCTCGCGGATACGGGCATCTCCGTTTTCGAGATCCGCCCCGGCATCATCCGCTCCGAAATGACGGCCGGCGTCTCGGCGAAATACGACGCGCTCATCGAGAGCGGCCTCGTGCCGATGAAGCGCTGGGGCGAGCCGGACGACATCGGCAGCGCCGCGGCGGCGCTTGCGACCGGCAAGTTCGCCTTCGCGACCGGCTCGGTGATCAATCTCGACGGCGGCCTTGCCATCGGGCGGCTTTGACGGGGCAGCCCCTCACCCCGCCCTCTCCCCGCAAGCGGGGCGAGGGAGACGAGAGGGCACGGCAAATTCCTTCGCCCCGCTTGCGGGGAGAAGGTGCCGGCAGGCGGATGAGGGGCGATCCCTCCGCCACGGCACCGAAATTCTGAGGACAGGGCATGACCTACGACTATATCATCACCGGCGCGGGACCGGCCGGCTGCGTGCTGGCGAACCGGCTCTCGGAAGACCCGACCGTGCGCGTGCTGCTGCTGGAAGCCGGCGGCGGGGACTGGAACCCGCTGTTCCACATGCCGGCGGGCTTCGCCAAGATGACGAAGGGCGTGGCGAGCTGGGGCTGGGAGACCGTGCCGCAGAAGCACATGAAGGGCCGCGTGCTGCGCTATACGCAGGCCAAGGTCATCGGCGGCGGCTCCTCCATCAACGCCCAGCTCTATACCCGCGGCAATGCGGCGGACTACGATCTCTGGGCGAGCGAAGAAGGCTGCGAGGGCTGGAGCTACCGGGAGATCCTGCCCTATTTCAAGCGCGCCGAGGACAACCAGCGCTTCGCCGACGACTACCATGCCTATGGCGGGCCTCTCGGCGTTTCCATGCCGGTTTCCGCGCTGCCGATCTGCGACGCCTATATCCGCGCCGGCCAGGAGCTCGGCATTCCCTACAACCACGATTTCAACGGCCGCCAGCAGGCGGGCGTCGGCTTCTACCAGCTCACCCAGCGCAACCGCCGCCGCTCCTCCGCATCGCTTTCCTATCTCTCGCCGATCAGGGATCGCAAGAACCTCACCATCCGCACCGGCGCCCGCGTCGCCCGCATCGTGCTGGAAGGAACCCGCGCCGTCGGCGTCGAGGTGGTGACGGCAAGCGGCGTCGAGACGATCCGGGCGGAGCGCGAGGTGCTCGTCACCTCCGGCGCCATCGGCTCGCCCAAGCTGCTCCTGCAATCCGGCATCGGCCCGGCCGATCACCTGAAATTGGTCGGCGTCGCGGTGAAGCACGAGCTGCCCGGCGTCGGCTCCAACATGCAGGACCATCTCGACCTCTTCGTCATTTCCGAATGCACCGGCGACCACACCTATGACGGCGTCGCCAAGCTGCACCGCACGCTCTGGGCCGGCCTGCAATACATCCTCTTCCGCTCCGGCCCCGTCGCCTCCTCGCTCTTCGAGACGGGTGGCTTCTGGTATGCCGACCCGGAAGCCCGCTCGCCGGACATCCAGTTCCATCTCGGCCTCGGCTCGGGCATCGAGGCGGGCGTCGAGAGGCTGAAGAATGCCGGCGTGACGCTGAACTCCGCCTATCTGCATCCCCGCTCGAAGGGCACGGTCCGCCTCGCCTCCGCCGATCCCGCCGCCACGCCGCTGATCGACCCGAACTACTGGGAAGACCCGCATGACCGGAAGATGTCGATCGAGGGCCTGAAGATCGCCCGCGAGATCATGCAGCAGGCTGCGCTGAAGCCCTTCGTGATGGCCGAGCGCCTGCCGGGGCCGAAAGCCGTGACCGACGAGGACCTCTTCGACTACGGCTGCGCCAATGCCAAGACCGACCATCACCCGGTCGGCACCTGCAGGATGGGCACGGGCGCGGATGCGGTCGTCGGGCTCGATCTGAAGGTGCATGGGCTTGACGGATTGCGCGTCTGCGACAGTTCCGTCATGCCGCGCGTTCCCTCCTGCAACACCAATGCGCCGACGATCATGGTGGGCGAGAAGGGCGCCGACATCATCCGCGGCCTGCCGGCGCTGCCGGCCCAGGTCTTCTCATATGAGCGCAACGATGCGCGCCCGCGCGCCCGCGCCAACATCCGATAGGGGATTGCCATGATCCGCCACTGCGTCTTCATCCGCTTCAAGCCGACCATTTCCACCGCCTACAAGAGCGAGCTCTTCAATGAGATCGACGCCCTGAAGGACCGCCTGCCGGGCATGGTCGCCGTGCATGTCGGCACCAATGTCAGCCCGGAAGAGGGCATGGACAAGGGCTTCAGCGACGGCTTCATCGTCGACTTCGCCGACAGCTTCTCCCGTGACGCCTATCTGGAAGACCCCGGACACAGGGAAACCGGTGCCCGGCTCGTCGCCGCCGCGGAAGGCGGGGTCGCCGGCATCCTCGTCTACGACCTGGAGACCGACGACTAGAGCAATTCCAGCAAAAGTGCGAAGCGGTTTTACGTCCGGAATTGCGTTAAAACAAAGAGTTAGAGCGTTTTCGCGATTCGAAGAAAAGCGGAAATGCTCTAGACGCGCCCGGCCCGGCGCGACAGCACGCGCTCGACGGCGGAGAAGGCATCGTAGATCAGCACCGCCAGCGCGGCGACGACGAGGCCGCCTTGCAGCACGAAGGCGAGATTGTTCGATTGCAGGCCCGCGATGATGACCTCGCCGAGCGTCCTCGCCGCCACCGTCGAGCCGATGGTGGCCGTCGCCAGGCTGATCGTCACCGAAAGACGGATGCCGGCAAGGATGACCGGCAAGGCGAGCGGCAATTCCACCTTGGTCAGCCGCTGCCGGGCCGTCATGCCCGTGCCGCGCGCCGCCTCCATGATGGCGGGCGGCAGGGTGGAAAGGCCGGTCATGGCATTCTCGAAGATCGGCAGGAGGCCGTAGAGAAAGAGTGCGATCAGCGTCGGCTTCTCGCCGAAGCCGACGACGGGCACGGCAAGCGCCAGCACGGCGACCGGCGGAAAGGTCTGGCCGATATTCACGAGGCTGCGCGAGAGCGGCAGGAACTCCGCGCCGATCGGCCGCGTCACGAGAATGGCAAGACCGATGGCGACGACGGTCGCGGCGAAGGTCGCGAGGAAGACCGTGGCGAGATGCGACAGCGTCAGCGACAGAAGGCTGCCCTGGTTGTAGACCGCCGGCGCATTGGCCTGCACCAGCGGCTTCAGCAGCGGCTCGAAGAGCGCCGGCTGCACGAGGAACGTGACCAGCACGACAAGCACCGCAAGCCGCAGCAGATTGGGCAGCAGGCGCCTCATTGCGGCCTCGCGGCGCGGCGGGCAAGGCCGGCAAGCGTGACGCGGCCGATGGGCGCGCCGTCGGGCCCCACGACGGGCAGCGCCTCGCGGCCGGACCAGAGCAGCGCGGACAAGGCATCGCGCTGGCTCGTCCCGGCCGCAAGCGGCTCGCCTTCGGCGGTGCCTGTTTCCACGGCATCGCCCACCGTGCCGATGGACAGCAACCGGAAGGGCCGCTCGCCCGCGCCGATCAGCGTCTCCACGAAACCGGTGGCGGGCTTCACCAGCATCTCCTCGGGCCTGGCATATTGCACGATCCGCCCCTCGTCCATCACCGCGATCCTGTCGGCGAGGTGGAACGCCTCCCCCATGTCGTGCGTGACGAGCACGATAGTCGTGCCGAAATGCTTCTGGATCGCCAGGAGGTCGTCCTGCGCCTTGGCGCGGATGACGGGGTCGAGCGCGCCGAAAGGCTCGTCCATCAGGAGGATGTTCGGCTCGGCGGCAAGCGCCCGGGCGACGCCGACGCGCTGCTGCTGGCCGCCCGAGAGCTCGTGCGGATAGCGCGGGCCGAAGGCGGCGGGATCGAGCTGGAAGAGCGACAGCAGCTCTTCGACCTTGGCGTCGATGCGCGCCCTCTCCCAGCCGAGCAGCGACGGCACGGTGGCGATGTTCTGCGCGACCGTGCGGTGTGGGAAGAGGCCATGCCCCTGGATGGCGTAGCCGATGCGGCGGCGCAGCTCGTAGCCGGGAATGGCCGTGTTGGGCGCGCCGTCGATGCGGATCTCGCCCGAGCTCGGCTCGACGAGGCGGTTGATCATGCGCATGAGCGTCGTCTTGCCCGCCCCGGACGTGCCGACGATGACGGTGATCGTGTGCGGGGCGATGGTCATCGAGGCATTGTCGACGACGACCGTATCGCCATAGCGCTTGGTGATGCTGTCGATCTCGATCATGCGGCCCTGCCGGATCTGTTGCTGGAGATTTCCGTCGCGGCATCGAGCAGGACGGCGGCGGCGAAGGCCAGCGCGACGGTCGGTGCCGCGCCGAGCAGCACGAGGTCCATCGCCGTCTGGCCGATGCCCTGGAAGACGAAGACACCGAAACCGCCGCCGCCGATGAGGGCGGCGATGGTCGCAAGCCCGATATTCTGCACGAGCACGATGCGGATGCCGGTGAGGATGACCGGGAAGGCGAGCGGCAGTTCGACGCCGAAGAGCCGCTGGCGACCCGTCATGCCGATGCCGCGCGCGGCATCATCGGCATCGCGCGGCACGCCGGCAAGGCCGACCACCGTATTGGCGACGACCGGCAGCAGCGAATAGAGGAACAGCGCGACGAAGGCGGGCGCGGCGCCGATGCCGCGAATGCCGATGGCCGCCGCGCCCGGCACATGCAGCGCGATCCAGCCGAGCGGCGCGATGAGGAGGCCGAAGAGCGCGATGGAGGGGATCGTCTGGATGATGTTCAGCACATTGAGCACGCCGGCCCTCAGCGCCTCCACCCGATGACAGAGGATGCCGAGCGGTAGGCCGACGAGCGTGGCGGCGGCGAGCGAGCCGAGCGCCAGCACGACATGCCGCCCCGCCTCCAGCCAGAACGTATCGGCACGGCTCGCATATTCCTTCATGAGCGACAGGCCGTCCCAGGCACCGGACATCAGGAGCACCGCCGCCGCCAGCACGACGGCGGCAAGCAGCGCGATACGGGCATAGGGCGACAGCCTCAGCCGGGTCAGCGCATCGGCGGCCAGAAGCGCGAAGGCAAAGCCCGTAAGCCAGAAGCCGGAGGCCGGCGCGACGCGGGCATAGCTGTTCTCCGGCGGCGTGAGATGGCCGGCGGAAAGGCCGATCAGGACGGCAAGCGCCAGAATGGCGGCAAGGCCGAGCACGAGCCGCAGGACCGTCGGCGTCTTCAGGACGATGAGGACGATGGCCACGGCGACGAAGGCGAGGAGCGCGGGCCCGAGCCCGCCGGGAAGCGCCTCGAGGATCGACCGGGCCTCGCCCGGCACGATGCGGTTGGCCCGGAAATTGGCGAAGGGCGCGACAAAGGCGCCGTAGGCCAGCAATGCGGCGATCACCACGCCGAGCTTGTCGATCCTGAGCGTCATGGATGCCTTTCGAAAGGCCCCTCGCCGCGAAAGGCGAAGGGCAAGGCCGGCCTACTTCAGGAAGCCGTTCTTCTTGAGGAAGTCCTCGGCAACGGCCTTGGCCGGCTCGCCGCCCACCTGGACGCGGCCGTTCAGGTCCTGCAGCGTGACGAGGTCGAGCTTCTCGAAGACCGGCTTCAAGAGGTCTTCGATCTGCGGATTTTCCTTCAGCACGGCTTCGCGGATGATCGGCGCCGGCTGGTAGACCGGCTGGACGCCCTTGTCGTCCTCGAGCACGACGAGGCCGGACGGGGCGATGCCGCCATCGGTGCCGTAGACCATGGCGGCATTGGCGCCGTTCGTCTGGTTGGCGGCGGCCGAGATGGTCGCGGCCGTGTCACCGCCCGAAAGGGTGATGAGCTGATCGGGCTTCAGGGTGAAACTGTAGGTCGTCTGGAAGGCCGGAAGCGCCGCGGCCGAATTGACGAATTCGGACGAGGCGGCGAGCACCACCTTGCCGCCGCCGGAGACGTATTTGCCGAAATCCGTCAGCGTCGCCAGCTTGTTCGGTTCGGCGACGTCCTTGCGCAACGCGATCGCCCAGGTGTTGTTGGCCGGCGACGGCGTCAGCCAGACGATCTTGTTGGCGTCGAAATCGAGCGTCTTGGCAAGCTCGTAGGCCTTGGTCGCGTCCTTCCAGGCCGGATCGTCGGCCTTTTCGAAGAAGAAGGCGGCATTGCCGGTATATTCCGGATAGATGTCGATCTCGCCGGCGGCGATCGCCTTGCGCACGACCGGCGTCGCGCCGAGCTGCACCCGGTCCGTCGTCTGGATGCCGTTGGCATTCAGCACGGCAAGGATGATGTTGCCAAGCACCCCGCCCTCGGTGTCGATCTTGGAGGAGACGACGACCTGGGCCTGGGCGGCGCCGGCGGCAAGACCGAGCGCGAGGGCAGCTCCGAGGAATTTGACGGCTGGACGCATGAGATGACCTTTCGTGCTGTGCGGGAAATCCATGGCGGTATTTTCACCACGTTTGGAACGGCCCGTCGGGGCAAGACATTTCATATATGGCAGGCAATCGCAAAAAATAGGCCGCGCGAACACGATAATGCGCGCGCGGCCAGGGCGCTTTCAGGATTGCGCGAAGAGCGGCGATTGGCAATAGAACGCGTTATGATTGCGCGGCATCCCGCACTTCGGCGGCTTGATGCGCAGATGCAGCCTCCATCCTCCAAACCGGCAATCGCGTCGTCAGCAAATATTAAGTTGCGTCTGCCATCGTCCCTGACCGGCGGGTGTAAAAGTCCGGCGAGAGGGCAAGCGCGCGGAGACGAGCGAGACGCGATGACGGACCGGAATGCGCATTTCTCCTTCCGGGGGTTGGGATACTACATCCCCGCCATCGTGGTTGCTTTTGCCGTCCTCGTCGCCACCTTGCTCGCCGACGTGCAGAAACGCCGGCTCGAGGAGGAATATCTGCGCTCCTCCACCACCGAGCAGCTCGGCCTGCTGCGCTCGCGCCTCCTCGGCAACATCCTCGGCAACGTCAAGCTGGTCGAAGGCCTCATCGCGACCTTCTCAAGCGAGCCCGGCATGTCGCAGCAGCGCTTCTCCGATCTTGCCAGCCGCATCTTCCGCGAAGACACCGAGCTGCGCAATCTCGCCATCGCGCCGGATTTCGTCGTCTCGCTCGTTTACCCGCAAAAGGGCAACGAGCGCAGCATCGGCCTCGACTACCGCAAGAACGAGCGCCAGCGCGCCGCCGCCCTCCAGGTGCAGGTGCTCGACCGGCTGATCGTCACCGGCCCCGTCGATCTCGTGCAGGGCGGCCGCGGGGTCATCGCGCGCTATCCGATCCATGCCGGCAGGGACAATGCGTTCCTCGGCATCGCCTCCGCCGTGATCGACCTCGACAAGCTGCTGGCCGGCAGCGGCTTCAAGGACGACATGCGCCTTGCCGTGTCGATCTCCAGCCGGTCGCACGAGGGCGGGGACGCCCGGACCTTCTTCAGCACTCCGGCCCCGGTCGATACGGAGCCGGTGGTGATGACCATCGATATCGGCCATGAGGTCTGGACGGTTTCGGCCGCGCCCCTCAAGGGCTGGCGCCAGCCTTCAGCGAGCCTCGGGGCCTTCCGCGCCGGCCTTGCGCTGCTCGCCGTCATCATCGTCGCGCCGATGTTCTGGGTCGGCTACCTGATGAAGGACCGCCACCGCCACATCATCGCGCTGCAGGACCGGGAGGAGCGGCTCGAGACCGTCTCGCAGCGCCTGCAGCTCGCGCTCGATGCCTCGCGCGTCGGCGTCTGGGAATACGATTGCGAAAGCGGGGTCCTTGCCTGGGACCAGCGCATGCGCGAACTCTACAGCGTTCCTGCCTCCCAGCCGGTCTGTCGCTACGAGGACTGGCGCAAGGCGCTCCATCCCGACGATCTCAAGGAGGCCGAGCGGGCCTTCGCGACGGCGATCGAGATGGAACAGCCCTATATCACCGAATTCCGGGTGCTCGCGAAGGATGGCGGCGTCCGTCATATCCGCGCCCATGGCATGACCTATCGCGCCTCCTCCGGCGCCAAGCGCATCGTCGGCGCCAACTGGGACGTGACGGAGGACATCGAGCTGCAGGCCGAGCTGCTGAAGGCCAAGCTGACGGCCGAGGCGCAGAACCGCGCGCTGGAGGACGCCCGCCGCGCCATGGAGCACAACTCCCTGCACGACGCGCTGACCCGCCTGCCCAACCGCCGCTTCCTCGACCAGCAGCTCGCCCTTGCCGGCGACGACAACCGTCCGCTGACGCTGCTGCATATCGACCTCGACCGCTTCAAGGACATCAACGACACGCTCGGCCATGCCGCCGGCGACGAAGTGCTGAAACAGGCGGCCGGCGTGCTGCGCGCGCATGTGCCTGCCGAGGACTTCATCGCCCGCATCGGCGGCGACGAATTCGTGCTCCTGTCGCAACGCGATCCCGCCGCAGCCGATTTCCCCACCCTCTCCGCCCGCCTCATCGAGGCGATCAGCGAGCCCATGGCGATCGAGGGTCACGATTGTCGCATCGGCGCGAGCATCGGCATCGCCACGCGCAACGACGCGGAGGAATCCGCCGAACAGCTTCTCGTCAATGCCGATATCGCGCTCTACGAGGCCAAGCGCCGAGGCCGCAACCGCGTGGAAGCCTTCAACGACGAATTGCGCCTGCGCACCGTCGAGGTGAAGCGCCTCAGCGACGAGATCCTGCGCGGCCTGGAGCGCCAGGAGTTCCGGCCCTTCTTCCAGCCGCAGTTCGATGCCGAAACGCTGGAGATCGTCGGTGTCGAGGCGCTGGCCCGCTGGGAGCACCCGACACGCGGCTTCGTGCCGCCCGACGTCTTCCTGCCCGTCGCCGAAAGCCTCAATGTCGTGGCGCGGATCGACGAGGCGATCCTCGAGCAGGCACTGTTCCAGACCATCCGCTGGGAGGGCCTCGGCCTCGATATCCCACGCGTCTCGGTCAACGTCTCCTGCCAGCGCCTGCACGACGACGGGCTGGTCGAGAAGCTGAGGGCCATGAACATCCGCCCCGGCTCGCTGACCTTCGAGCTGCTGGAATCGATCTCCTTCGATGCCGCGGACGACGGGCTCAAGCGGGTGATCGAGGAGATCAAGGCGCTCGGCATCGACATCGAGATCGACGATTTCGGCAGCGGCCACGCCTCCATCGTCAGCCTCCTCGAACTCTCGCCCAAGCGGCTGAAGATCGACCGCCGGCTGGTGCAGCCGCTGCTGGAATCGGCCGCGCAGCAGAGCCTCGTCCAGTCCATCGTCGATATCGGCAAGGTGCGCGGCATCGAGACGGTCGCGGAAGGCGTCGAGACGATGGAGCATGCCGAACTCTTGCGCCGCCTCGGCTGCGATATACTGCAGGGCTACGCCTTCGCGCGCCCGATGGCCTCCGACGATTTCCTCGCCTTCGCCACGGCACGCGCCTGGATGCCGGCGAACCCTACGCCGGCAAGAGCGAGCTGAGGACGTCGGCGACCGTACGGCCGTCGTGCTGTCCGCGCTGCCAGGGGTCCTCGAATTCCTCGACCACCGCCTCCGCGCCGAGCCGCAGGCAGGTCTCCGCCAGCGCACCGTTGCCGAGATAGGCGAAGGCCCCGACGGTCTTCTCGAAGGGCAGGAGCTGGCGGTTCGCCAGCACATGGGTGAACGGGCGTGCATCCGCCCCGCCGCGCGCCTGCCACAACGCGCCGGCGATATCGAGCATGCGGGCAAGGTCGAAGCCGCGGGTCTCCCGGCATTGCAGGATATTGCCGATGAAGACGCGGCGGGCATGCACGTTGCGGGCGATCGTCGGAACGATGCCCTCGACATGGAAATGCGGCAGGACGCTGGTGAAGAAGCTGCCCGGCCCGAAGACGATGGCGTCGGCGCTTTCGAGGCTTTCGAGCACGGCATCGTTGGCCGGCACGCCGCCGCCCGCCGCCGAAAGCATGATCTCGCGGATGCCCGTCCGCCCGGCCCCCTCCTCCAGCGCCGTCACCCGGTGCTGCCCCTCGATGCGCGTGCCGTCGTTGAGGATGGCGGAAAGGTCGACCCCGCCCTCCGCCGTCGACGGCCAGACATGGCCGGCAATGTCGCAGAGCTTGCGGAAGACGAAGATGGCGGTGTTGATGTCGCGGTTATGCGCGAGATGCGCGCCGGTGAGGATGAAGTTGCCGATGCTGCCGTTGCGGAAATCGAAATCCCCGCCGATCGCCGCGCGGAAGGTGCGCAGGTAGTTGAGGATCGCGCCGCGAAGCCCCGGCTCCATGCGCTCCAGCAGCGGATGGCGGCCTTCGGCATAGAGCGCGAATTCCGTGCGGGCATCTTCCTGCGTGCCGGTGGTCAGGCGCGCGTTGCACACCTTCACCACGTCGCCGGCGCGGCCCTCGCCATGCGCCATGGTCATCAACGCCTGGCGGATGTCGCCGACGGCGAGCACCCCGAGGCTTTCACGGATCACCTTGGAACTGCCGCCGCTGTCCCAGGCCGGCACGATGCGGGTCAGCCGCACCGGCTTGGACAGAAGCGCCAGATTGGTCGTGCGGCAGGCGGTGCCGCCCGAAAAGAGCACGATATGCGGCAAGCGGCTCTCGACCATCCCGTCTCCTGCGTTTATAGGTTTCACGGCCCGATATTGTAGGCCGCGCCGATCAGGGTCTTGGTATAAGCCTCCCGCGGCGCGCTGAAAATGGCATCCGTCGGCCCTTCCTCGACGATCTTCCCGTCCTTCATCACCACGACATAGTCGGACATGGCACGCACCACCGAAAGATCGTGGCTGATGAAGACATAGGAAAGGCCGTGGCGCGACTGGAGATCGCGCAGGAGCTCGATCACCTGGCCCTGCACGGAGCGGTCGAGCGCGGAGGTCGGCTCGTCCAGCACCACCGCCTGCGGCTTGAGGATCATCGCGCGGGCAATCGCGATGCGCTGGCGCTGGCCGCCGGAGAATTCGTGCGGATAGCGGTTGCGCGCGGCGGGATCGAGCCCGACCTCCTTCAGCGCCGCGATCGCCCGCCTGTCGCGGTCGGCCCGCGAAAGCTGCGGCTCGTGCACGTAGAGCCCCTCGGTGACGATCTCGCCCACCGTCTGGCGCGGCGAGAGCGAGCCGTAGGGATCCTGGAAGACGAGCTGCATGCCGCGCCGGAGCGGCCGCATGCCCGTGCGGTCGAGATGGGAAATGTCCGCCCTGCCGAAACGATAGGCGCCCTCGCTGGAAATGAGCCGCAGCAGTGCCCGCCCCAGCGTCGACTTGCCGGAGCCGGACTCGCCCACCACGCCGATGGTCTGCCCCTCGCGCAGGCTGATCGTGACATTGTCGACGGCGCGGAAGGTCGAGGCGCGCGTCTTCAGGAACCCGCCGTCGATCCTGTAGTCGACCACGACGTTGCGGCCTTCGAGGATGATCGGCGCATCGTCTTGCGGCGGCGCCTTGCGGCCCGAAGGCTCGGCCTCGATCAGCATGCGGGTATAGTCGGCCTTCGGAGTGTCGAAGATCGCCGCCGTCGCGCCCTGCTCCACCACTTCCCCGCGCCGCATGACGACGACGCGTTCGGCGAAATGCCGGACGATGCCGAGGTCGTGCGTGATGAGCACGATCGCCATGTCGAAGCGCTTCTGCAGGTCGCGCAGGAGTTTCAGGATCTGCGCCTGGATCGTCACGTCGAGCGCGGTCGTCGGCTCGTCGGCGATCAGGATGTCCGGCTCGTTGGCGAGCGCCATGGCGATCATGACGCGCTGGCGTTGGCCGCCGGACATTTCGTGCGGATAGCTGTCGATGCGGCGCTCCGGGTCGGGAATACCGACGAGCTTCAGCAATTCAAGAACGCGCGGGCGCGCCTGCTTCCGCGTGCCGCCGCGGTGATGCACGATCACCTCGGCGATCTGCCTGCCGACGGGATAGAGCGGATCGAGCGAGGTCATCGGCTCCTGGAAGATCATGGTGATCTTCGCGCCGCGGATCTCGTTGAGCGCCTTCGGGGCAAGCCCGACCATCTCCCGCCCGCGGTATTTCGCGGAGCCCGAGACCCGGCCGTTCGCGGCGAGCAGGCCCATGATGCCCATCATGGTCTGGCTCTTGCCGGAGCCGGATTCGCCCACCACCGCCAGCGTCTCGCCGGGGCGCACGTCGAGGTCGATGCCCTTGACGGCGTTCACCTCGCCGTCCGGCGTCGTGAAGGAGACCTTGAGGTCCCGGACGGCAAGGATCGGTTCCATGGTCTCTTTGGTCTCTGCCATGTCAGCGGTCCTTCGGGTCGAATGCGTCGCGCAGGCCGTCGCCGACAAAGTTCAGCGAGAAGAGCGTGACGACGAAGAAGATGGCGGGGAAGACGAGCAGCCACGGCGCCGACTGGATGTTGTTGGCGCCTTCCGCGATCAGCGAGCCCCAGCTCGTCAGCGGCGCCTGCACGCCGAGGCCGAGGAAGGAGAGGAAGCTTTCGAGCAGGATCACCTTCGGCACGATGACCGTCACGAAGATGACGACCGGGCCGATGGTGTTGGGGATGACGTGCCGGCGGATGATCTGCCAGTCCGTCAGTCCGAGCGCTTCCGCCGCCCCGATGAATTCCCGCCGTTTGAGCGACAATGTCTGGCCGCGCACGATGCGGGCCATGTCGAGCCATTCCACCGCCCCGATGACGATGAAGATGAGGACGAAGCTGCGCCCGAAGAAGACGACGAGCACGACGACGAGGAAGACGAAGGGCAGCGAATAGAGGATCTCGACGAAGCGCATCATCACGTTGTCGACGCGCCCGCCCATATAGCCGGAGATCGCGCCATAAACGACGCCGATGCCGAGCGAGACGAGGCTGGCGAGAAGCCCGACGGCAATCGAGATCTGCCCGCCGAGCATGACGCGCGCCATGAGATCGCGCCCGTTGGTATCCGTGCCGAACAGGAAATATTCCCGGTCGACGATGCCTGTCAGCGTCAGCTTGCGGCCGTCGTCCTCCGTGGAGACGACCGCGGTCCTGTCGAACTCGTTGGCGCGGTCGAAATAGCGTGTCGTGCGCGGATCGATCGGGTCCTTCGCCGTCACGACCGCCGTGAAGCTCTCGCCCTCGACGGAGAAGGACTGGAGCTCGACGCGCGCCCGCGCCGCCACGCTCTTCATCGCCTCCTCCAGCGCATCGGCGCCCGGCCGCGGCTCGAGGCTCGGCGGGGTCGTGACATAGGAGGAGAAGACCTGGTCGTAGCTGTGGCTGATGAAGAACGGGCCGAGGAAGGAGAAGCAGGCGATCAGCACCAGCATGACGCTGCCCGCCATGGCCGGCCGGTTGCGGCGGAAGCGCATGACGGCGAGCTGGAAGAGGCTGCGCTCCTTGACGTCGCGCTCGGGCGCGGGGGAGACGACGGCGTCAGTCATGGCGCACCCTCGGATCGAGCAGGCCGTAGACGATGTCGACAGCCAAATTGAAGACGATGACGAAGATGGCGATCAGCACGACTGTGCCCATGACGAGCGTATAGTCGCGGTTGATCGCGCCGAGCACGAAGTAGCGCCCGACGCCGGGAATGGTGAAGATCGTCTCGACGACGGCCGAGCCGGTGAGCAGCGCCGCCGCGCAGGGCGCGAGATAGGAGACGACCGGCAGCATGGCGCCGCGCATGGCATGCACCACGACCACCGACTTCGCCGGCAGGCCATAGGCCCGCGCGGTGCGGATGTGGTCGGTGCGCAGCGCCTCGATCATCGAGCCGCGCGTAAGACGCGCGAAGACCGCAAGCTGCGGCAGCGCCAGCGCGATCATCGGCAGGATGAGGAAGCGCAGCGACCCGTCGCCCCAGCCACCGGCCGGCAGCCAGGCGAGCACGATGGCGAAGATCAGCGTCAGCACCGGGCCGACGACGAAGTTCGGAACCGTGACACCGACGGTCGCGACCGACATGACGGCGAAGTCGAGCACGCTGTTCTGCCGCAAGGCGGCGATGGTTCCGACGATGACGCCGCCGATGAGCGCCAGCAGCAGCGCGTAGAAACCGAGCTCGATCGAATAGGGCAGGCCCTTGCCGATGAGTTCGGCGACCGTGTTGTCCTTGTAGATGTAGCTCGGCCCGAAATCGCCGGTCACGGCGTTGCCGATATAGGTGAGGTACTGTCGCCAGAGCGGCTGATCGAGCTGGTAGGCCCGCATCAGGTTTTCCATCGTGGCGGGCGGCAGGGGGCGTTCGAGATTGAACGGGCCGCCGGGCGCGAAGCGCATGAGAAAGAACGAAATGGTGACGACGATGAACAGCGTCGGCACGGCGCTTGCGAGGCGCCGCAGA
>NZ_JBVAPC010000021.1:0-11996 GCF_055330205.1 Shinella sp. R2-11
GGCGGCTGAAAGCGGAGGCGGCGCTCCCGGTTCTCTCCCCTTCACCTGATCCGTCAGCGGCTTGCTCCAAGGCACCAGAATCGTCGGGAACCGCATCATGCTGCCAGAAAAGAACAACACATCGCCGGTGCGATGGTGCATCGCGCTCACGCAAGTCCGGCACATGCTGCCCGTGTCTTCCTCTGTCGCCGAGCCGGCGTTCCTATCGCAACGCATTAGGTCTGGGCATTTAGAGCCCACAATTGTATCGCGTATGAACGAGAATCTGCGAATAGGCGGGTTCTGTCGTTACACCGTTCAGATTGTCCTTTATCCATCTTGCCGCCGTTGCGAGTTCGGCGACGAAATCGTGAGAGATCACATAGTCCATGGTCCCGGCCTCAAGCAGGCTCCGGGAGTGGTTTGACAATTCATGCCCCACGAACACCGTATCGTGAGCTTTGCCGGCATCCTCCAGTGCTTTTGAAATGCCGCGATTTGCGCCCGCGACATTGTAGATCGCGGCGGGATGTCCGTTCGCCTCGAAGTAGCGTGTCAGTTGTTCGCATGTGCTCTCCGGTCGGTCATCCGAGATAACGCGCTCCTCTATCTTGAGATAGGGAAAATCGGACCGCAGGACGCGCCGAAAGCCCATCTCGCGCTCCTGCTGGCAGCGGAACGGCACGCTCATGACGATCAGAATGCTGTTGCTTTCCTTCGGCAGCGCATTGCCGATCAGGAGAGCGGCCACGCTTCCGGCCGCATATTGGTCGTTGCCGATATAGGCGCTTCTTCGCGAGCTCGGCAGATCGGTCGTCAGGCAGATCACAGGTCGACCGATCATGCACAGTCTACGGATCGCCCTGTTGATCGCCGGATGCTCTCGGGCGATCACGACGACGCCGTCGGCTTCGCTGCCTTCCTGTTCGACCCGTCTGGCGAATGCCAGCGGCTCGACATCGCTTGTCGTCACATAGGTGCCTTGGATATCGATGCCGGCTACCGTACGATTCACTTCCGATTCCGCCGCCGCCATGGCCGCATTGAAGGTTTCGCCCGAGTCACAGAACAGGCGGATCTGTACGGAAACCTCGCTATCGGCGCTGTCACGGCGAAGCTTCTCGAAGGCCCCGAGGACCCGCGCCCTGGTCTTTTCCCGCACACCACTGCGATTGTTCAACACCCGATCGACGGTCGCGGAACCAACGCCCGCAAGCTTGGCGATTTCGTGAACCGACGGACCTTTCCATGTTCGCGATTGCACTTTCACCGCCATCTTGCTCCCAGTTTCTGATGCGATTTCAATCATTCTATTTAGGCGAACTGCAGAAACGCAAGATTCCCTAGTAGGTTACATCAGCTTTGTGCTTCGCAGCATAATTGAGGAGACCCTCGGCAAGAAGATCCGCAAGCGCCGCCGCGCCATGGACATGACGCTGCAACAGCTGTCCGAGCGCGTCGGACCTTCCATCGGCTTCCTGTCGCAGATTGAGCGCGGCGCCTCGACGCCCTCGCTCGGCTCGCTGTGCAACATCGCCGAAGCGCTCGGCACGAATGTGGATGCCTTCATCAGGCACCGCGCCAGTCGGGCTCGGTATCGCGCACCAGCGAGCGGGAGTCCTTCAGCCTCGGTGATGCGCGCCGGAGCTCCTCAACGAGGGCGGCTCCACGCATTACGGCTGGAGAATTGAAGCGCGTCTACGGCGTCGACATGGCGGTTATGGTTCATCCACAGACTAGGAAGCCGGCAACATTGCCCTACTGAAGGTTTCGGAATCGAGCAGAACTAGGTGGGACCAAGCAGGCACAAAAAGGAATTGATAGGCTCCATGAGCCTGCTCGCCATATCTTGGGCATCTCTGATACTCGCATCTAAGGAGATCGACGCCAGCTCGGCATTCGGCATCACGCGGGCCAGATCCTCCGCAACGCGCCGCGGATGATGGAAGTCGGTGCCGGGAACGATAAGCATCGGCGTCAGAACGTCGCGCAGCTCTTCTACGCTCCTGAATGAGCGATCGTAACCGATCGCAGCGGCAGCCGCGATGCTTTCCGGGTCCGCTCGCGGAATAGCCTCTCGCACGAGTCGGCCGATGACGGGAGGGAAATGCGCCAAGATCGGCCCCCAGGTTTCCTCCAGCCCCTTGCGCCTCACATCGTCTGCGAACTGTTGCAGGAGACGGGTTTCCTTCGCCTTCGCCGCGTCATTCTCGATATCCTCCACGCTGATCAGGACCGCGCCTGCGACCTGGTCCGGCCGCGCCTTCGCCGCCCTGAGCGCGATCGTCGTGCCGATTCCAGCGCCGACGACAACAGCGCGCCGTGCGCCGACATGATCGATGAGGGTGAACAGATCATCGACATATTGCGCCCAGGTATGGCGCGCCGTATCACGACAGATCGAACGACCGTAGCCGCGAATATCCGGCAGGAGGATCCGCATCCCTGCCGCAAGGCTCCGCGCCAGCGGCTCCATGCTGTGATGGTCCGGCCCGCCGCCATGCAGCATGACAACAACGGTATCGACGTTTTTACCTGACACGTTGTCCGCCAGCACGCTTGCGCTGAGCCGGCAGCCATCGGAGCCTGTATAGGTGAAACCGGATTTATCCATTCGCGATGACCTTTCGGAGAGCTTGTTCAAAACGGACGCAGGACGGTGAGTTGCAGTGCGCCGGAAGCATCCCTGCCCAGATGCGTCTCTACGCCATAGACCTCGGCGACGATTTCCCGAGTGATCGCTTCGGATGGCGTGCCGAACGCCTCTATGCGTCCTCCGTGCAATACGACGATCCTGTCGGCCCAGCGGGCCGCAAGTTCGAGGTCATGCAGCACGATGATGACGATGGCGCCGGCGGCTGCCACCTCCCGGATCAATGTCATCGCCTGGAACTGGCTGCGCAGGTCGAGCGCGCTCGTCGGCTCGTCCAACAGCAGCAGGGGTGTGTCGCGGGCGATCGTGGCGGCGAGCATCGCCATCTGCCGCTGCCCGCCGGAAAGCCTGTTCAAGGGCTCGAAGGCAAGATGGGTTATTCCCAGACGTGACAGGGCGGAGAGAGCAAGATGACGGACATCCCCTCCCCGCGGCGGCGGAGCGACTTCCAGCGCCGCGACCACGGCCTCGACAACGAGGAAGGAGACGTCAGCGGCGTGAGCCTGGGGAAGGAAGGCGAACAGCCTCGCCCGTTGCCCGGCGGTGCAGCCGCGCAGCGACACTCCGTCGAACACGGTGTCGCCGCCAGCGCGGATCAGACCGGAAAGGGCCCGCAGCAGCGTCGATTTCCCGCAGCCGTTGGGACCGACCAGCGCGACCACCTCCCCCGGACGAATGGCCGGAAGGGAGATGTCGGAAACGATGGTCTTGCGGCCATAGCCGGCGGACAGCCGCGAGATGACGAGCGAACCGCCGGTCATGGTGCACCCCGACGCAGGACGAGCAACGCGAAGAAGACGGGCAGGCCGATCAGCGCCGTGACGATGCCGATGGGCACGATCACGCCCGGCATGACGGCCTTGCTGGCGGCGGCGGCGGCCGACATGACGATCATCGACGTCAAAGCGCTCGCCGGCATGAGAAAGCGGTGGTCGTCGCCCACGATCAGGCGTGCGATGTGCGGTCCCGTCAGGCCGACGAAGCCGATGATGCCGGCGAAGGCGACGGAGAGCGCCGCCAGCAGGCTGATCCGGACAAGCGCGGCGAGCCTAAGGCGAGCGACATTGATGCCGAGGGAGCGGGCGTGCTCCTCGCCGAAGGCGATGACCGTCAGCCGCCAGCGGGAGCGATAGGAGAGCGGCGCGACGATCGCCAGTGCCGCGCCCAGCACGGAGATCACGGTCCAGTTCGCCCGCACGAGGCTTCCCATGCTCCAGAAAACCAGTTGCTGGAGCGCATCCGGCGATGCGACGAACTGCAACAGCGAAAGAAGCGCGCCAAAGGTGAAACCCATGGCGATGCCGAACAGGATGAGCTTTTCCGCCGATGCTATTCCCGTCTTGACCAGGAAGAGCAGGACCAGCAGCGATCCTGTCGCGAAGACGAAGGCGTTGCCGGCGACGATCCAGGCTTCATGCACACCTGGAATGCCGATACCGAGCACGATGGCGAGCGCAGCACCCAGCGCCGCCGCGGCAGACACGCCGAGCGTGAACGGATCGGCAAGCGGATTGCGCAGGATCGTCTGCATTTCGAGTCCGGCAAGGCCAAGCGCCGCTCCGATCAAGGCGGCAAGGACAGCCTGAGGTAACCGCAATTGCCAGACGATGAAGCCATCTTCTCTCGCCCCCGATCCGCTCAGCAGTGCCCGCAACACGTCGATGACGGAGACATCCGATGGCCCGGTGGAAAGGTCGAGGATAAAGGCGGCCACCGCTGCGATGGCAAGCAGGCCGCAAATCCCGTATCGCCGCCGCTGCAGCCGCTGGTATCGCGACACCCCTTCCTCGATAGAGAACGTTTCCGAAGCCTGCATCACCTGTCGAGGGCCTCGTCCAGCGCCAGCCAGTAGTGGCCTTCCATCGGAACCGCTGCAAAGCGCCGGTTGATCTCCTCCAGCGTTCTCTCGGGATCGACATCGTGGAACAGACCTGGATGGAACCATTTGGCCAGCCGTTCGACCACCAGGATATTGACCGGCTGAATAGCGAGCGCCGTCCACATGCCGAAGACCTTGCGATCCTTCACCGCCTTCAGGTCTCTGAAACCCGGACGCTCCGCCAATCCCGCCAGCGCGCGGCGGGTCTCCTCCGCGGAGTAGGCGGGGCCGATCGTCAGCCCCTTGCCTTGCATGTAGGAGCCGCCATTGCCGACATAGATATCGGGCTGCTGGGAAAGCAGATATTCCATGCTCAGCATGCCGCCCGCTTCATCCGGCGCGGGAGACGACAGGTTGCGGCCACCGGCAAGCTCGACGAATTCCGCCCAGCCATGCCGCCCCGGCGCGCGGCAGCATTCGCCGAGCCCCGCATAGGTCTCCAGGAGAACTTTCGGGCGCTCGATATCGGCCGATTCCAGACGTTCCGTCACGGCTTCCAGATGGTCATTGTAGAAGGCGATGTAGTCTTCCGCCTGTTTCTCGCGCTCAAGGATACGGCCGAGCATGCGCATTCTCGGCGCGATGTCGGTGGCGCTCTGGCGCGTCGAGGCGGAAGAGGTGATGAAGGCAACGGGAATGCCGGCCGCCTCGAACTGGCGGGCAAGGTCCCCCTGCCCCAGCTTCGGATCCTGATAGGCCGTCATCAGGACGAGATCCGGGCGCAGGCTGATCGCCTTCTCCACGGAGAATGTATCGGGCGTCCAATCGCCGACGACCGCGACCTCGTCTATGCGAGGAAACTTGCGCCGGAAGGCTTCGAGGGTTCCCGTATCGAACCGCCGGAGCGCCGCCCATCCAGCCAGCTTCGAGACGGGATCCGGATCGATCAACGCCATTGCGAGCAGGTCGTTCGCTTCCGTGAGGATGATGTTCCTCGGCGGGGCCTTCAGCGTCACGCTGCGTCCCGCCATATCGGTAAAGGTCAGCTCCTCCGCAAAGGCAGCTCCGATGCCGAAGGCAACGAGACCGAGGACGACCGCGAGGATGCGCATTGCGTTTCGAATGAACACGGCCCGCACCTCACCACCTGTAGGCAAGGCTTGCGGCAACGGTCCGGCGCTGGCCGGTGAAGCAGTAGCCCGCCTGAACGCTGCCGCCGCCGCAGCTTGTGACGTAATCCCTATCGAAGAGGTTCTTCACGTTGACCTGGAGCGCGAGACCTTGCAGCGAAGGATTTTTCGCCCCGAAGTCATAGCGCAGGGCGGCATCCACCAGCGTGTAGGCTGGTGCCTCGAAATAGTTCGCGGTCGTCAGCGTGTTGGCCGGCGAGGCTCCGACGTAACGGATGCCCGCTCCAAGCCCGAGGCCCTCCAGCGCTCCATCGGTGAACGTGTAGTCTAGCCAGGCGGAGGCCATATGCTGTGGCGAATTGGTCAGCCGCATGCCCGCATCGCCGGAATTGCTCTCGGTGATCTTCGCGTCGAGATAGGTGTAGGCGGCAATGAAGCTCAGTTCAGGCGTGATCGCGACTTTTGCCTCCGCTTCGATCCCACGTGTCCGGACCTCGCCCAACTGGACGCTGTAATTGCCGCAGCCCGGAGCGCCGCCGAGCGCCGCGCAGGTATGCAAGAGATCCGGTGTCGTCCGGTTCTTTTCCGTGATGTCGAAGGCCGCAAGGGTGAACAGCCCGTCGAAATCGACCGGCTGATATTTCAAACCGACCTCGTATTGGAGGCCCTTGCGCGGCTCGAAGGCGCTGCCGAAGTAGTCCGTACCGCTGGTCGGCTGGAAGGACTGGCTGACGCTAACATAGGGCGCCAGCCCGAAGTCCGTGAGATAGACGAGCCCGGCCCGGCCGGTGATCGCCTGATCGGTCATCCGGCTGACCAGACCCGTGTTCTGGTCCGTGGTTGTGCCTTTGGCGATATCGTGGCGGATGCCGAATAGGCCGACGAGGTTGCCGAACTCGATCTGGTCCTGCGCATAGAAGCCGAGCTGCTGCGTTCTCTGGTCGGTATTGCGTTGCGGGTCGGCCGGAAGGAGCGCCACGCCGCCATAGACGGGATTGAAGAGGTCGATCGGCGGCGCCGATCCGGTCCACATGCGGTTGCCGGCATCCGAATAGGTGTAGTCGATGCCGAGGAGAGCCTTGTGACTGAAGGCGCCGGTATCGAAAAGAGCCTCAACCTGATTGTCCGTGGAAAGGCCCCAGCCTTCGGACTGATTACGCAGGGCATAACGATAGACAGTGCGGTCATCCGGGCCGAGGGCAGAGAACTGGACAGCACTCCAGTCGAATGTACCGTGCACATAGCGCAAGTTCGATCGCACCGTCAGATCGTCGCCGAAGCGATGCTCGAAACGATAGCCGGCCGACGCGTAGGTCCGGTCGAATGCGTCGAAATCCGGTTCGCCCGAGGAAAAGCCGCGCGGCACCTTGCCAAGCGGATTGGCGAATGCCGAGCCTTTCACCGGAACGGTATCGTAGTAACCGAATTCCGGATCGTGCTGGTAGCTGCCGAAAACGGTCAGCGTCGTATCGCCATCCGGTTTCCAGGTGAGCGCCGGCGCGATCGCGACGCGCCCTTCCTTTCCGAAATCCACCTGGGTGTCGCCGCCGACACCGATGCCGGTGAGGCGGTAGAGCCATTCGCCTTCCGCATCCAACGGTCCGCCGAAATCGAAGCCGCCGGTATATCGGCCGTTCGTGTCGATACTTGTGCGGACTTCCCGCGCCGTCTCTTCCGTCGGCAGCTTGCTTATGGAGTTGACGATGCCGCCCGGCGTGGCCTGTCCGAACAGGACGGAGGATGGCCCCTTCAGGACCTCAATGCGCTCCATCAGATAGAGATCAGGCGATGGTGCGCCGTAGCTGCCGATGGCGGGAACCTTGAGACCGTCCCAATAACCGTCGACAGCATAGCCGCGCACCAGGACGCTGCCGAGTGTGGTCCCGAAATTACTGCCGCTGATGCCGCGCCATTCGGGAACGACGCCGGCGGTATAACGCAGGGCCTCGCCGACTCCCTTCGCCCCTTGCGCCTCGATCTGCTTGCGGTTTACCACCGCCACGGACTGCGGTGTCTTCACAAGCGGCGTGTTCGTCTTGGTGCCGGCGGTGCTTTTCAAGGCAATATATCCGTTGTCCGCTTCGCCGCCGGCCTGAATGACGATGGGAGCTAGTGCCGTTCCCTGATCCTGCGCGAGCGCAAGGGAAGCATCGAAAGCAACGCTGCAAGCCAGAACGACCGACAGCCTTTTCAGATGCGTTCCCGCGACATATGCCGGCTGCGCTCTTTCCGAATTCTTGTCCTTGCTGAAAACCATGAAACCAACCCTGCCTTTGTCCTCGCATCTGGTTAGGCAGGCAGGCCGGACAATTCCAGTTTGGATATGTTTTCAAAACGGGAAAACTTGTATGAATTAGTATAGAATACTTCCAATCTTCTCGACATGGTCATCCAGCCTGTGGAATCCGGACGACGCATCACATTGGAAGAACCGGAGATGCCCCATGCGTAGCCCTTCACAGGAGCGAACGGAATTCAGCCGCGGACCTATTGGCGGCGACCAGGTGGATCTGCTGTCGAAAGAGATCGGCGCCGTTCCGCGGATGCTGGAGACGGGAACGCCAAGGGGACGCGATCTGCATCGCGGCAGCATATCCGCGACCGCTTTCGGCAACGGACTTTCTCTTCATACCGTCGACGTGATCGACCTTGAGGACTTCACCACGGAAATCCTCATGCCGGCCTCGCTCAGCATATGCTTTCTACTCAACGGCGGCGTCGCCATGGGCAGTGGCGAGGAGCAGTTCACGCTTGGGTCGGTGGATGGAGCGACAGCCGCTCCGGAAGGCGGATATTTCTCGCTGGCGCAGCCGGGGAAATTCTGGCGGAAAGCGGAAAAGGGACGGCGCCTTCGTGCCGCCGTGGTGGTGGTCAGCCCGGAATGGCTGAGCGATCGCGGCGCCGAATCGTCCACAGTCGCGGAGGCCCTGAATAGTCGGCCGACGAGCCATGGCAGCTGGAACCTCTCGCCGCAGGAAATCCTGCTTGCCGAACAGTTGCTCCAGCCGCCACAGTTCGAACCCTTCCTGCACAATCTCCTCCTGGAAAGCCGCACGATGGAGGCCGTGGGCGCCGCGCTGACCGTTATCGGCGCGAAGCAGCGCGACGGCCTGCATTCGTTGCGGCAACGCGAACGTGAGCGTCTGGAAGCGATGAAGACCTTCGTGGAATCGAATGCGGCGCTCGGCTTGACGCTCACCGAGATGGCGCGGCATTTCGGCGTGGACGTGAAAATCCTGCAAAGGGATTTCCGCCTCGCCTTCGGCACAACAATCTTCAACTACCTGAAAGAGCATCGTCTTGAGAGGGCCAGGGAAGCCCTCCTTCTCCAAGGTATCAGCGTTCAGGAAGCCGCCCATGTGGCTGGCTATCTCACGCCATCCAATTTCGCCACAGCGTTCAAGAAGCGTTATGGCATAAGCCCCAAACAGGTTCGCTTGGGATAAGCACCAGGGTCACTGCTGCTGCCCCGCCACAGCCAGCTTTCGCAAAGTCGTAGTTCATTCGCAGCTGTGCGACGTACCGTCTTCACGGCTGAACGATAATCCTAAACCTGGAACCGCTCACGGGGTGTGGGAGGCAGACAGGGCCTTTCCGGTGCTCACCTCGCGATTGCGGATAAGGCCAAGATTGCCATCCGCATACTTGCCTCACATCCCTTGGAATACGTCTGATCGAATCCGATGTGCCGCCCGCAGGGCCAGTGCTGCAACCGTCAAAGAGGGATTGACCGCTGCGGATGTCACAAGGCAGCTTGCATCTGTCACATAGAGGTTTGGGTGATCGAACGCTTGGCAATCAGCGTTGAGTGGGGCCGAGACAGGGTCGTTGCCAATCCTGACCGTGCCGCACTGATGGGATGTCGTATTCCGATCGAACGGGCGCGAGAGCGTAAACTGGAAGCCCGCTGCTTTGAGCCTGTCTGTCATCGTTCGAAGGAGAGCAGCATGCGCTTTCAGGTTGGAGCGCTGCCAATCGAGGACGACACGGTCGCCATCGAGTGAAACCCGGCTCTCGGGGTCGGGGAGGTCTTCACTCATCAGCAGCATATCCGCCGAATGCCGGCTCCAGAGATCGAGCAACCATTCCGGCGCCCACCTCGCCATCCCCTTCATGACCTGTGCGCTTACGCGGCCAAAAAGCTGGACGTGCCCGAGCGGCGGCCCTCCGGCGGCGTCCGAAAGATAGAAATCGTTGATGCCGAAGGTCTTCTGGTACACGCTGTCGTTCTTGAAACGGCGGTCGTAGGCAAGAAGCGCGGTAAGGTTGTGGTTCATGAAATGGCGCCCGACATTTCCCGACCGGTTTGCAAGCCCGTTGTCATCCGACGCGAGAAGGATTTTCGTCGAGCGGACAGCGCCGGCAGCGAGGACGAATAGTCCCGCCCTGATACGCTTGATCTCGCCGTCTTGTCTGTACTCCACGGCCGCGATGGCGCGGCCATCCGGGCCGGGGAGCAGGCGCAGCACCTCCGCTCCGCTCTCGATCCGAACATTGTCATGAGCAAGTGCAGGCAATAGCGCGCAGGTCTCGGCGTCCATCTTGCCAGAGCGGGCGTCCGGGAACGCGTCCCACGGGGTCTGCCCCTCCGCAAGCCAGTTTTCGATGTCTATGCCGAGTGGTAGTGACGCCGGATGAAGCCCGACTGATTTCATCCGAGCACGAAGTTCAGCGATTGCCGGCTCGTCGCGGACGGCGGGATGGGGATAGGTTCCGGAATGGTGCGGCTCCGTTGCGTCCTCGCCCAAGGCCCCCCTGACGCGAAAGAGTTCTTCCGCCTTCTGATACCAGGGTTCGAGCGTCTCATAGCGGAACGGCCATGGCGGAGCGGTCCCCTCTAGATGCTCGATGCCGTCGAAATCCTCGGCGCGATAGCGCATCAGGACGGCCCCATAGAACTTCGTGTTGCCGCCATGGTAATAGTAGTTTCCCGGTCCGAACGCCTGCCCGCGCCTGTCGTACCAGCGCTCCTGCGTCCGGAAGTAACCACGTTGAAAAATCGCCCGGGCATCGCGATTGTTGACGTGCGGCTGAAGTTGGTATCCCTGTTCCAGGATCAGGATGTTTGCTCCGGATGAGGCAAGCCCAAGGGCGACGCAGGCGCCGCCCATGCCCGACCCGATGATGACGACGTCTGGTGTATTCGGCATGGATTCACCCCGGTTCAGCTTCGTCATGCGTTGACGGCAACGCGTCGGCCCGTCCGGCTCGATTCAATGGCCGCGAGACCCGTTGCAAGCGACCAAAGTCCATCGATACCGGTTGCCGACGGCTCGCCCGCACCATCGATCGCGCGGGCGAAGGCGACGAGGCTCCGCTCGTAAAGGTTGGTGCGGTCGATGGTGAATTGCCGCTCGCCCGCTTCCGTTCTGAGCGTCACCTCACCGATGGGATCCTGCGTCATGCAGTCCGTCGCGACGAGAGATCCAGCCGTGCCGTGTATTTCCAGGCTTGTCGATGCGTACTTCGTGGTGAAGGCATCGTGCGTCTGCGCGATCAGGCCGCTTTCGAATTCGATCAGGCTCATGGCTCCATCCTCGATGTCGCCGGTCGCGAGCGTCCCCGTCTGCGTCATGCAAAGGACGCTCTTCGGGTTTTCTCCGAGAATGTATCTCAGGGAATCGATGTCATGGGTGGTGATGTCCAGGATGACACCGGCTCCCTTCTCCGGATTGTTAAGACGCCATCCCTGCAAGAAGTCCGGGAGATATCGGGCATGCGCGACTTTGGCGAACAGGGGCTTGCCGATCTCGCCGGCGACGATGGCATCGCGCATGGCCCGATGCGTGCCGGAATTGCGCAGGTGGTGGTTCGTGGCAAGGACCAGGCCGGCCTCGGTGGCCGCCATGACCATCTGCCTCGCGCCAGCGAGGTCGACCGAAAGCGGCTTTTCGCAGAGGACATGCTTTCCGGCCCTTATCGCCGCCAGTGCCTGCGGAACATGGAGTTCGTTCGTGGTCGATATATAGACCGCGTCGATGTCTGCTTCGAGAAGCTCTTCGAGACGTGTGGTCCCTAGAGAAATCGAATTGGCCGCGGCATAATCGCGCGCACGATCCGGCGACGTCGACATAATCGCGGCGACAGTTCCACCGGTGTTGCGAAATGCGGGGATCATCCAGTCGCGCACGACGAAGGTGGCTCCCACGAGGCCCCATCGAATTTCGGTCATTGGTGTTTTCTCCTTGAGTGCTCAGCTCGTCTTTTCGAGTGCCTTGGCGTGCAGGGTCATGGTGTGGCTCATGCCGCACAGCAACATCGTTGGCGCTCAGACCTGCCCATTGCCCTCGTGGCCGAGGCGACCTGTCATCTCACGATCCTGCCATCGGAGGATCGCCAGCGTGACGGATCGTCTAGGCTCTCGTATATCGACAACTGCCCGAACCTCGTTTCTCATGCGATACGAAGCTGGCTT
>NZ_JBVAPC010000022.1:0-10435 GCF_055330205.1 Shinella sp. R2-11
CAGCGCCTCGGGGGGCTCGCCTTCCATGCGGCGCAGGATGTATCGGCCGAGCAGTTCGCTCGGTTCGTGGATCGGCAGGTAGTAGGTGGTGATGGGAAGGGCGAAGTACTGGCTGACATTGAGGTCGTCGGTCGCGTTGATCACCGCGTCGCGGCCGTGGACGAGGCCGCGTTCGTGGAAGCCGGAACAGGCGCCGAGGGCCGAGGCTTCGTTGGCGCAGATATAGGCGGTCGGCGGGTTCGGCAGGGCGGACATGCCAAGGACGTTCTCGCGGCCGAAGGCGGGGGTCAGGTGGCCGTGGGCGACGAGGGCGGGGTCGAACGGAAGGCCGGCGGCTTCGAGGGCCTCTCGGTAGGCGGCAATGGATGAGTAATTCGGCCCACGCTAGGGGAGCAGCCCGACCTGTCGCCCCTTAATCCGGCGTTTGACCGGCAGCCATTCGCAACCTTGCGTGTGGTTTCCGGTCATAAGCTAAGCTATTCAGGAGTTGACTTATGCACGGGGGAAAAGAATGGGGAAAAACATTGTCAAATTGACCGGTGCGGCAGCGATCACAGCGCTGGCGATAAGCGCACTACCGGCGCAGAGCGCAGACATCGAGACCGTGAGCGGCAATGGACAATGTGCGATCCGGATAAATGGGCTCCTCAATTCTGGCGACGCCGAAAGCTTTATCGAACTAATGAAAACCTTCGTGGTGAGCGATAGCGAAAGCAGTGAGGGCATTTCATCAGACCGCGCTGTCTGTCTCAACAGCCCTGGCGGAAGCTATATGGCAGGCCGGGAGATTGCCCAGCAGGTGCATGATCGAGGACTAACAACGCGCATTAACGCAAAAAGCGAATGCTTCTCAGCCTGTGCCCTGATCTTCATGGCTGGACGGATAAACGGAGCAGAGAGCGATACCGTCAGCCGCTACCTCCATGTCGACGGGAAGCTCGGCTTTCATGCACCGTATTTCGATCTCGCTCGCGATGAGACAATTAACGGAGAACAGGCTGCAAACCTCGTTCGTCTGAGTAGCATTGTGATCAGCGACTTCATCTCCTTTGGCTCATCGCGCTCAATCTTCAATATTCAACCGATGATCTCCAGTTCGTTGCTCGCTCAAATGTTGGCGATGGGACCGGATGAGTTGTCAGTGGTGGACACGGTGGAGAAGGCTGCGCGCTGGAACATCCAGCTTGAGGGTATCCGCGGTAGCGAGTTAGTGGGACGGGAAGGGGCGGTCCGTGCATGCCTCAACTTCCAAGCTTGGCTAAGTGACGAACCCAGCAAAATGGACTCTTTATCTTACTATCTGGAGGGAAAAGAGGACCTGGTCTCGTATAACCGTGGCGATAAGGTCGAAGTTTTTAGCAAGATTCAGACCGGAGGCATGGAAGATCGTCACTGCCTGGTCAGTCGCAGTCGGCTACCGGTTGAATCTCTTGCCATATGTTCGGCAGATGATTTCAACGGAATGCGGATCGGCGACTGTGCCGATGGCTTCTCTTACTGGGTGCCATGGTATTATGCGCTGGCCCCTTCGTCTCCGCTGGCCGCTCTGAAATAGCGATATCTATCTTGAACACCTCATATCCTTCCCTTGTTGCCTTGGAGGTTCCAGCTAGGAATCCGAGGAATCCCTACCGCATTTCATAGCTCAGCCTTCGGCACCACACGCTCCCGATATCCGAATGAACGCTGCTGATCTGCTCAATCTCTTCCTTAGTAGGAGGACGGTTCCCCTCCCCACGACATTCATCAAGATACCAGCCAACGCCACCGAACTTGGTGAACTTCAACAACAGCGGCTTGGCTGATCGAGTGATGAAATAGAATGCAATCCCGGACTGAACATCGAGGCAAGACGAATAGAAAATATCGTGATCACTCAGGCAGTTCCCTAAACGACGAGCCACATCGGAAAGCTCCTCCGCCGATTGTACCGGGATCAATCCGTCCGCCTTCCACGGTGGAGCGGGAAACGGAAGACAGGCAATTGCCTTGCGCACCGTGACTACAGGGTTCTTGGAACTGGCCAGTAAATTCAAAATGGCCACCGACCTTGACACTTCGACAACCCGCTTCACCAGCCAGGACATTTCTGCGATTTCACAAGCGGAAACACCCTTTCGTAACAAATGGCTGGTCATCCGAACGCTGACCAAATCAGTTGGCAGTTCGGCAATTGCAAAAACAACGTGAGGATCAATTGTTTTTGAGTGCTGCAATATCCTCGTCAGCATATCCCCACGGCTGAGCGCCACATGAGCGGATCGATAGAATTCCCTCGTTTCCGCACGGGATCCAAGCCTTGAAAGCAAACGAACCATACCTGATGGATAGCTTCCGTAAGCTCGTTTAAGGATCACCTTTCGCCTGTTTTCAGTCAGCCATTTACGGGTTGGCGGGCAATCATGATCACTTGCCGCAAGAGCCGCATGCCAAACGTGGCGTTGAGTGGATGTTGCAGTCAAATACTCACCAACATCGCCGCTTCCCCAGATTGCCATAACCGCTGGAGCGAACTCTCCCGCAACGTGCTCAATCAGATCGGGAACGGGAGAGGGTTTGGGGTTTGCATCAATTACGTGCTGTAAAACCATGGACTACGGCATCCACGAAGGAAGCGATCCATTCAACGGGTGATCTCCACCTTCAATAGTAATACCGTTTGTTCCTGAACAGGTACATCAACAGGTATACCGGGAACCAAAGCCCACCCGTCACGATGGTTATGAGGATGTGGATCCAATGCGGAAATCGGCGCAACAGATTCCCCTCCGCTCCCGAAGATGAAGACGACGCAGACGACGCCGAAGCCGCTGCACCGCCAGCATTCATAAACACGTTCGGGCTGTTCCGTTGCGATTTCAGAAGCTCAAGCTCCCGCATCTGATGGTCGAGAATTTCACCGCAATGACGGCACTTCTTCGACTTCGCATTGATCACTTCCGAGCAGTAGGGGCATTCGATTGTCGCCACCGATGGGGTCTCTTGCATTTCGTTCTCCACGTTACAGCGAGCTGCAATCTCGCCTTCAATTTATGGTCCTATATTACGTGGTTTTGTTCAAGCGCAAGTGATTGCTGTTGCACATGGAAGTGCAAGAGCTCGTCGGTTGGAATCTCAGGAGATTGCGTGTTGAGCGCAAAATTTCTCAGGACGATTTGGCTTTGATCGCTGAGGTCGAACGGGCCTATGTGGGGTATCTAGAAAGAGGGAAACGCAACCCAACTGTTGCAATCCTCGCCCGATTGGCCAACGCACTCGAAGTGCACATTTCCCAGTTGTTCATTCAGCCAGCAGACAGTGAGAGCAAGCCATCACCGCTTAGACCAGGGCGGCGAAAATCAAAATAATTGATACCGTTACAACGTATATACTTTCCACCATCAAACAGGCGTTGGAAGTATATGAAATGTCACCCCTATATCATCACTATCCCTAGCGAATGCATCAAATTTCATTGTATATGATATTACTTTATCTACCTCACCGGTATACCGCTTAACATCAACGTTCTCGATATCAATTGCACCGGTAGATTTCTCTATCATATTCTTGACAACCCTATCGAAGCACCCCTTCATTGAAGGGTTCATAAGCCAGACAGAATGTACATGGATGTTATCCAAGTCACCCACTTCACTCCAGTAGCGTGACCCATTCGCATCAATACAAGCAATACTCAGAGGCTTTTCAGCGTTTTCAACCTTATTATATTTTCTTCCTAATGCCTCTCGACAAACCAGATTATACAGATGACGGAATTGCTTTAGCTCAACCTCGCCAATTGCATACTGCTGATCCTCATCATTGTATTTTTGTAATATCTTACCCTGATTAAAGACCAGTGTTACGAGGTAGAAATTGGATATTAGATAACTCTCAAATGTTTGATATGCAGCTTTCTCAGCCTCATATCTTTCCTTGATTAAATCCCTCATCCACCCAACAAGTTCCTCACTATATTCAGATTTTTTCATTTTATTCATTGTTCATTTTTCCATTTCAATTCTTATAAAGGTCCGCTTTGTCGACCCAATTACCTTATCTAACTTAACTGAAATTACATTCCACTTCATTAAGTATTGTTCATGTTTTGTTCTTTTTTTTAAAAGGCCGCACTAATATGTGGGAAAAGCCGCTGATTTTAATAATATAAACCAAAAATATTAAATTATAATTATATCTTATATAAACAAACAATAAAACCATTTTTATAATCAGTTTATTTTTAATAATATTTAAACATAACAATATACACAATATACTCCCACCGGAAGGTAGGATGAAAATGTGCAAACGAATCGAATTAGAACGCAGAGGATAGCCGTAAGGTGGTTAGTTCGAGCCTATTTTTTCATTTAGGCCAAAGGCGTTGATGCTCGCGCACTATTCCATATTTATTTGTTAATTCTCTTTTCGATATCGCATAGCAATGCCCCACATTTTCTCGCCGCCAATATCGATTACGGTTTCACCTTGAGAGCGCCATCCTCTGAGCTCGAAGAATGTCAGCGCCCGAAAGTTACCTGAAGGGATTATTGCAGCCTTCACACCAGAGAGCATCACGTTGTGCAAAAGGCACGTTCCAACACCTGAATTCCTGAAGCGCTCCAAAACATAGAGGCAGGTCAATGCCTCGCCTGAGCACGCGGCAACTCCGATAATCTCCGAGCCCACGACAGCGATTTCCGCAAAGAATAGCGACTGAGTGAAGGAGCGGTCGCCTTTAGGTCGCCCGTATATCTCAAAGATGGCCTGGTGAAGGATTTGGTCAATCTGCACCACTTCTTGTGATGTGGCGCGGCGAAAATCACAGTTGAAATCGAGAGGGCTTGACGTCATCAACTCCTCGTCAGCCCATCGCCATTCACAGTCAACGGACGACACATCCACCAAAAAGCCAAAACGATGATTGGCCAGGTTCCCGCCTAGCGAGGAGATTCCTCAGTTGGCAGCCCGACGCACCGTCATTTGAACGTTCAGCTTCATGGCTAACTGGCTGTTGCAGACATTGCCAGAACGGCTGGTTAACGAAAGTTGACAATATGCATCTTTAGGTCAAACTACTGCTGATCTTATCCAATTAGCTTGTTTATGATTTTTCAGTTCGCTCCCGGCGGAGTTTCCACTTCGCCCGCAAAAACTCACTATATGGATCCATGCCCAAATAAAGTTGCTGCGTCAGATCGGCCAAAGTGTGCAGATTTTCGGTTCGGGTCACGCCTTGCTTGACGAAGGCAGCGCGACGACCACCGCACTCTTCCCAAGTCGAGTTGAGATTGTGAGCTGTGAACAACTCTGTTCCGGTCAGGACAATAACCGGTGCCCGAGAAAACCGTCTTCCCGAAACATATTCCCGCCCCCACTGAGAGAATTTGCGCAGCCTGGATTTTTCAGCATCGCTAAGCGAGGTTCCCTCTTTCATGGTCGCAAACACGCAGATTGATCCCGGAAAACGGATTGCAAGGCGCTTCATTCGCTCAATGTCCGCCTGTTCAAACGCCTCGCGTCCAAAACTCTTGGCTTCGCCAAAGACCGTAACTGTCGGATAGTCATTTTTGAGAATTTCGGTTCGCTGGTGCCAGAACATGAAGTCGGCTTCGATTTTTCCTTCGACACCAAAATCAAGTTCTTGCCCAGTCGACCAAGTCATTCTGGCATCGCTACCAAAACCCAGCGCAACAGCAAAAAATCGCAAGGCGAGCGCAGCGGCATATCCGCCCCGCGCATAGTCAGGTAATGCAAAGGGGCCGACAAGGCGGTAGGACCAGCGCGAGTTCTGACCGTTATTGGGGTCGGTTGCCGGAAAGCTGAAATTTTGTAGGCATAGTCCGCACTCGATTGGGTAACCCAACTTGTCAAGTGGCTGCCAACTCCAGCTTGAGCATTTGGCGCATTTTAACTCAAGGCCTATTTCCACAGCCTTGTTCTCGACCAAAGACTTAAACTCCCTGCCCCGCCAGATTTGGCCTTTACTCGCACTCTTAATCTTATTCTCAAACTCTTTATGGTGGATGCATCGAGAATGTGGTCTGCGCGAAACGCCATCAAGAAGTTTAACAATATCACCATGGGCTATACTGTGGGCACCACGCAGGCCACCCAAAATTCGGATAATTTGCTGAGCCGCTAATCCAGCATTGGATGGGATAGATTCGATGCCCTCAGTTTTGAACCATTCTTGAAAAGCGCGAGTACCATCAATCAACCGCAAGAAATGCGGCGAAGAATAATATTCGCAGGATGCGATAAAGCCTTCTTTACTGTGCCGTAGATCATGCCTCCCGAAAGCGTATCGGGCCGGCATAGGCTTCCTACAATCGGTTGGGAAACAGGTAGCTACCTGCCCGCCAGGGGCCCATTCCCTAAGAGTTATTACATTTACCCATCTGTTCTTGTTTCCGTATTTTTCCGCAAACTTAGGTTGAAGTGAATCCAAACGAATGTCCGGTTTCTCAGGATCAATATTAACGTCAATTGACTTTCTATCCGCGGCAAGGATTGACCTAGATGGGCGAGAATAATGATAGGATGCTGGTTGCCAAAAAGCCGGATACCAATCCTGCCGATAGTTATCCCCTTGTATATCAACTCTGAAGTAGTCATCATAAAGCTGATCAATTTTTGAACTTGGTATGGACCTCGCGAACATCACATTGGGTTGGATCATAATTCCGTTAGGGTTCCCGGTAAGCGGTCTATAGTTTCGTGCAATGAAATCCTTGGCAAAACTTGACAGGTCTTCAACCCATTGCACCGGAATCGGCAGAAGATCGCGCTTTATAGCCCGCAAATTCCAATAGTCGATCAGATCGGCCGGTTTGTGTGCATCTAGAACAAAAAGCGCAGGGTCAGTGCGCTCATTATAATCGATCTCAATTTTGGAATGCCCGACCGAGAGTGGTGATTGCCCGCCTTCTACGTACAGCTTCGCAAATGCAGATCCGTCGAGTTCAATTGATTTTGGCTCAAATGCTTCTGTAAATGCCTTAGAAAAATAGCCGTGATCCGCACTTTGTGGAAAGTCGCCGAACATGCACGCCACAAAAGCTTGCATATTTTCCTCTTTCGCTTTGGTGCGAATAATTCGGTGTTCGTGGCGACGGGCGAATTTGTATTCGGCTTCGTAAAGGTCGCGGTACAGATCGAATACGTCTAGACCATATCCGCGCTCAGATCCGTCATTTGCGCGAATTAGAATTTCATTGACTGAAATAATTTTGTCTTTTTCAAATCCCAAGTTTACACCGAGACCATCGGTAGCCTCTACTATAAAGTCAGGCTCAAAGAAATCTATGTATCCATCCAGTATCTGTTGTGCGGTTTCGATTGATTTATGATCTCGGCTCCACCACGGCGGAACTTTCTTTATAGCTGGGATAATTGGATTGAATTTCCCGCCCCATAGGCAGGTATTGATCTGAAAAACTTTGGTAAGTGAAATCATGTCGAAAGGGTTCACAATAAATGCAAACCGCACAGGGCGGAGACGGATTTCAGCGCTCAAACGCGACACAACGTACACCCCTCCTAATTCGTTCCGATATAAAGCTAGTAGATCACTGAGTTAGTAGCCAGCCGAATAGAACGAAAAACGAAAGTAACGGTCTGCTTTTGAAAGGCAGAGCCAGGTCGATAGAGTACGTCGGCAGTCAAAAATGAGTGGCCGCTTCCGTCGACCCGCAGCCCCTGATCCAGCTATTCAGCTCGGGGCCCCCAAGCAGTCTTTAGCTCTATCAACTGATATCAGCTCTCGCGCACAGGTATCTGGAAGATGTTCGTAGGCGTTAAATGCAAAGGAAACTCTCCCACCGCAAAGATGCCGGCGTCTTACCAACAGATTCCCAATGTAACTCACGCTAGGCAATAAGCTTGAGATGCTTACGCTCTACCTTCAGCAGAGAAATTGGCCGCGTTGAGGGCATTCACGATGTCACGCGCTTTACGAGTAACCACAGCCTGCTCAAGATGGGCATATCGCATTGTCGTTCGGATATCGGTGTGACCGAGCACGGCCTTGACCTCTTGAATGGACAGCCCGTTTTGAACAAGGCGCGTTGCGTGCGTATGCCGAAGTGTGTGGATCGTGCAATCATCCAGGCCGGCGCGACGGAACGCCTTGCGGATAGCAATCGCCGAATATCCTCGCCTCTCCCCCGCCTTGTTGGCAAAGACGGTCGGACCGTTGCTCTCCCTCCGGCGACGGCGAAGAATCATTTCCACCCGGTCCGTCATGTAGATTACGCTCTCGTTTTGAACCTTGGAACGCCATAGGCGTATTTCACCGTCGTTCAGATCGATGTCCTTCCACGCAATATTGGCGATTTCGCTATAGCGCGCGCCGGTATCGATCAGCATAACGACCAGATCATAGTTATCCTGCATCCATTTCTGGCGATCAGCACGACGAGAGGGTTCTGCAGATAGACCATTAGCGACGCGGGTCGGATCTAGCTCGCGCAACAAGCGGCGCTCTTCCTCAACACTCAGATACCGCACTCTGGAATTTGCTGTTCTAATCAAGGGGGCATCGATTGACGGGTATTGATAGCCGTTCTTTCGAGCAAGCCGGATTGCTCCCATCAAACAGTTCATTCCGTGCTTGATCGTCTGCGATCCGCACCCTTGGGATAGACGCTTCTGTCGAAACTGTTCCAGCGTATCGGAATTGACCTTCATCAGCAAAATCGAGCAGTCGATTGCTCTGAGAACGATCCTGATCTGACTTTCCAGATTGCGGTAGTTCGCGGTTCCAACCTTCGTATTCGCAAACCGACGAAGGGCGACCTCCAATGTGATCTGCTCCTTCTTGCCGAGCAGTAGTTCAGCATGGACATCAGCCCGAATCTTCGCCGCGACCTGTTCGGCAACCTTGCGGTCGGTCGTCTTTGTCGAACGGACTATCGTTCGATGATCGATCTGAAACTGCACATACCAGAACTTGGAATTTCCGCGTTTTACCAATGACATATTGCCTCCATGTAGAAGGCTTCCCGGCTGATTTAAGTTGGGGCAACGCGGATCACGGCACTCGCGCCATCATGATCGTTCAGCTCAAAGGACGTAATTACCGATCGTGAGTATGCGATCTATTGGCAACTCCGAAAGCTAGATAGGTACTTTCTTCCTAAGCTCGGCGCCCAATGTGGCATCGACCAGTTCCCGGGCATCGAGTACTGACATCCCCGAGGCCACTAAGTCGCGGAACTGATCTCTCATTCGAAGATGATACTCAGGATATTTCCGAAGCCCTATCGGCAACTTTACTCCGCCACGAAATGCCTCTTTTGCATCCCCATCAATTGTCTCTCGCCACTCGATGAATGGATCAGGGATAAATTGGAACGATGAAGGCGCACGGACCAATTGTGGCGTTAAACAAAGCCATTGCCCACGCATTTCTATCACAGAATGCAAAATGAGATCGGAGCCATGAATCAACCATCCCCAAACATGGCGGCTCCTCTTAGTTGGATCATTTGCTTCTTGTATGGCACAGTTTACATGACAATCATACGGAAGCATCCCAGCGGCCAACAACTCCTCTTCTGGTGGTCGCTTTACAGTAATCCGCGGTAGGGCGAGAATCTCGACAAGGGTAAACGCCTCCCATTCGGTTAGTGGAAAAGACAACGCCTCAACGTTCTGTAAAATTAGTTCGTGTAGCTCTTCTTTTCGGCGCTCGTTGCTGGCCAGTTCGCTGCATGCTCTTTCAGTCATATATTGCTTCCATTACTCCCTATTCAGCTTGAAACTCTTGGTAAATGGTATCGACGACACGGACATACAAGCTGTGTTTTAGTGAATGACGAAAAGTCAGCGAGCTTTGTTTCGTCTTTCCTTTGCAAGACGCCGCCGGCAATTGTACCAGTAGGTCAGGGCACCCTTCTCTGTCAGCGTAGCCCCCTCGACAAAGGCCTTGACGATCACGCCCTGCTCCATTCCTTCGAGCTTTTCATAGATTGCCAGCGCGGTATCGATCTTGGATTTACCGGCCTCGATCATTTTCCGCCCTTCCGCAATTGCTTCCGCAATGAGTGCCTTGTCGGCAGGAACGGCTTCGTTGTTTTTCGCCTTCGTCATATCGTCTCTCCTTGTTCGATGAGACGAAGATCCCCTCAGTTATCGACCCAGACAACGCGGTCCTTCAGCCGACCCAATCGAGCGGTAGACGCCGTATCCTATGGAAGACCACGCTGGATTAAGGTGGGCGATTACTGGTGCCGCGGCGGTGCGACGCAGTTCGCGTAAGAATGGCTTCAATACAATGCGTAAATTACGACTTACAAAGAGCCTCATTCCTGTCAAAACTGGTGCAACTTCTGGGATATTTACGAGCTAAAATTCCAAGGAAGACCAAGCTTGGGAATCCTGCTAAGCCACTGATATTATTGTAAAAGTGTGATTTCAGTAAGGTCTTTCAACCATGGCGGGTATC
>NZ_JBVAPC010000023.1:0-2500 GCF_055330205.1 Shinella sp. R2-11
AGGATTTGAACCTGCGGCCTTCAGGTTATGAGCCTGACGAGCTACCGGGCTGCTCCACCCCGCGTTATAGTTCATGCATTGCAAAAGGGCCGCTTTGAGGGCGGCCCGATTTCGGCTTGGGCCGAGGCTTGTTTTGAGAAGATTTGATTGCCTTTAGCAGACCTGGCAGCGACCTACTCTCCCGCGTCTTAAGACGAAGTACCATTGGCGCTGGGGCGTTTCACGGCCGTGTTCGGAATGGGAACGGGTGCAGCCACCCCGCCATGACCACCAGGTCGGCTAAGGGCAATCTTTTGAGAAGCTGGTAGAAGGCTTGAGCCTTCGTTTGTCTTAATTTTTGTGAACACGTCTTCGATCTTTGGCCTGGCGTTTCGGAGCGAAGCTCCGCAAGGCCAGAGGCCGTCGCGCCTTTTGGCGCGGCCCGTCCGGAGCGCTTTGGCGCGTCAGGACAGAAGATCAGCATCATCAGTGCAGCTATGCTGCGCTGATGAGCATGAACAATGAGAACGATCAAGCCAATCGAGCTATTAGTACCGGTAAGCTTCACACATTGCTGCGCTTCCACACCCGGCCTATCAACGTGGTCGTCTTCCACGGCTCTCAAGGGAATACTCGTTTTCAGGTTGGTTTCCCGCTTAGATGCCTTCAGCGGTTATCCATTCCATATATAGCTACCCTGCTATGCCCTTGGCAGGACAACAGGTCCACCAGAGATATGTCCATCCCGGTCCTCTCGTACTAGGGACAGATCCTGTCAATATTCCTACACCCACGGCAGATAGGGACCGAACTGTCTCACGACGTTCTGAACCCAGCTCACGTACCGCTTTAATTGGCGAACAGCCAAACCCTTGGGACCTGCTCCAGCCCCAGGATGCGATGAGCCGACATCGAGGTGCCAAACAACCCCGTCGATATGGACTCTTGGGGGTCATCAGCCTGTTATCCCCGGCGTACCTTTTATCCGTTGAGCGATGGCCCTTCCACGCGGGACCACCGGATCACTATGACCGACTTTCGTCTCTGCTCGACTTGTCAGTCTCGCAGTCAGGCGGGCTTATGCCATTGCACTCGACGACCGATTTCCGACCGGTCTGAGCCCACCATCGCGCGCCTCCGTTACTCTTTCGGAGGCGACCGCCCCAGTCAAACTACCCACCATACACGGTCCCGGATCCGGATAACGGACCGCGGTTAGACATCCATGACGATAAGGGTGGTATTTCAAGGATGGCTCCACAGAAACTGGCGTCCCTGCTTCAAAGCCTACCACCTATCCTACACATGCCGACACGAATGCCAGTGTAAAGCTATAGTAAAGGTGCACGGGGTCTTTCCGTCTGACCGCAGGAACCCCGCATCTTCACGGGGAATTCAATTTCACTGAGTCTCTGCTGGAGACAGCGGGGAAGTCGTTACGCCATTCGTGCAGGTCGGAACTTACCCGACAAGGAATTTCGCTACCTTAGGACCGTTATAGTTACGGCCGCCGTTTACTGGGGCTTCGATTCAAAGCTTGCACCTCTCCTCTTAACCTTCCAGCACCGGGCAGGCGTCAGACCCTATACGTCGTCTTGCGACTTCGCAGAGCCCTGTGTTTTTGATAAACAGTCGCTACCCCCTGGTCTGTGCCACCCCACAACACTTGCGTGCCATGGGGTCACGCTTCTTCCGAAGTTACGCGTGCAATTTGCCGAGTTCCTTCAGCAGAGTTCTCTCAAGCGCCTTGGTATTCTCTACCTGACCACCTGTGTCGGTTTCGGGTACGGTCTATACGGTGGAGCTATTTCCTGGAACCGCTTCCCTGCACACCCAATCCAATAAGAATGTACAAGTTACGCAATCCGTCACTACCACCAGGCCCACGAATATTAACGTGGTTCCCATCGACTACGCGTGTCCGCCTCGTCTTAGGGGCCGGCTAACCCTGCTCAGATTAACTTTAAGCAGGAACCCTTGGTCTTTCGGCGAGGGAGTCTCTCACTCCCTTTATCGTTACTCATGTCAACATTCGCACTTCCGATACCTCCAGAGGCCCTCACGGGTCCTCCTTCGCAGGCTTACGGAACGCTCCGCTACCACTTGCAGTAAACTGCAAATCCTCAGCTTCGGTGCATGGCTTTAGCCCCGTTACATTTTCGGCGCAAAACCCCTTAATTAGACCAGTGAGCTGTTACGCTTTCTTTAAATGATGGCTGCTTCTAAGCCAACATCCTGGTTGTTTTGGGAGTCTCACATCCTTTCCCACTTAGCCATGACTTGGGGACCTTAGCTGGAGGTCAGGGTTGTTGCCCTTTTCACGACGGACGTTAGCACCCGCCGTGTGTCTGCCGACTAGTACTCCTCGGTATTCGGAGTTTGGTTAGGATCAGTAAGACGGTGAGTCCCCATAGCCCATCCAGTGCTCTACCCCCGAGGGTATTCGGTCGACGCTCTACCTAAATAGATTTCGCGGAGAACCAGCTATCTCCGAGTTTGATTGGCCTTTCACCCCTAGCCA
>NZ_JBVAPC010000024.1:0-984 GCF_055330205.1 Shinella sp. R2-11
CTGGTCGAGACGGACGACGCCGTCGAGCCGCTCGCCGTCGCCAAGATCCTCAAGGGCGTCACGGAAGCCGAACAGCCCGGCCTCGTCATCGTCGGCAAGCAGGCGATCGACGACGATTCGAACCAGACCGGCCAGATGCTGTCGGCCCTGCTCGGCTGGGCGCAGGCCACCTTCGCCTCCAAGGTCGAGATCGGTGAAGGCTCTGCTCAGGTCACCCGCGAGGTCGACGGCGGCCTGCAGACCATCGAGGTCAAGCTTCCGGCGGTGGTGACCACCGACCTTCGCCTCAACGAGCCGCGCTATGCCTCGCTGCCGAACATCATGAAGGCGAAGAAGAAGCCGCTCGACAAGAAGACGCCTGCCGACTTCGGCGTCGACACGAGCCCGCGCCTGAAGGTGCTGAAGACCGAGGAACCGTCGGGCCGCAAGGCGGGCGTCAAGGTCAAGAGCGTCGCCGAGCTCGTCGAGAAGCTCAAGACCGAAGCCGGCGTGTTGTAAGCAGGAAAGGGAGAACACAATCATGGCCATTCTTCTTCTGGCAGACCACGACAACGCTCACCTTTCCGACCAGACCGCCAAGGCGCTGACGGCGGCAGGCAAGATCGGCTCGGACGTGCATGTGCTCGTCGCCGGCAGCAATGCCAAGGCCGCGGCCGAACAGGCGGCAAAGCTCTCGGGCGTGATGAAGGTGCTCGTCGCCGACGATGCCAGCCTTGCCAACAATCTCGCCGAACCGCTGGCCGCGCTCATCGTGTCGCTTGCCGGCAGCTATGACGCCATCGTCTCGGCCGCCACTTCGGTCGGCAAGAACGTGCTGCCGCGCGTCGCCGCCCTGCTCGACGTGGCGCAGGTGTCGGAGATCGTCGAGGTCGTCTCGTCCGATACGTTCAAGCGTCCGATCTATGCGGGCAATGCCATCCAGACGGTGCAGTCCACCGATGCGAAGAAGGTGATCACCGTGCGCACGGCGTCCTTCGCCGCAGC
>NZ_JBVAPC010000025.1:0-772 GCF_055330205.1 Shinella sp. R2-11
GCGGAGGCAAAGGCCGATGAGCGCGCAAAGCCCCGACAACATCATCTCGCACGGCCGCCTGACGCGCGCCCTCATCTACACCGCGCTCATCGTCTTCGCGGTTTACTACCTGCTGCCGCTCTACGTGATGCTGGTGAACTCGCTGAAACCGCTGGAGGAGATCCGCCAGGGCGGCATGCTGAACCTGCCGAAAGAGTGGACGATCGAACCCTGGATCTCCGCCTGGTCGACGGCGCAGATCGGCGTGCAGCCGACGGGCCTTCGACCCTTCTTCATCAATTCGATCCTGATGGTCGTGCCGGCCGTCGCGATCTCCACCATTATCGGCGCGCTGAACGGCTACGTGCTGACCAAGTGGCAGTTCAAGGGCTCGAACGTCTTCTTCGGCCTGCTGCTGCTCTCCTGCTTCATCCCGTTCCAGATCGTGCTCATCCCGATGGCGCGCATTCTCGGGATGATCGGGCTTGCCGGCTCGCTCTGGGGGCTGATCCTCGTGCACGTCGTCTATGGCCTCGGCTTCACGACGCTCTACTTCCGCAATTACTATGAGAACTTCCCGACCGAGCTGGTGCGCGCGGCGCAGATCGACGGGGCGAGCTTCTTCCAGATCTTCTACCGCATCCTGCTGCCGTCCTCCGGGCCGATCATCGTCGTCTCGGTCATCTGGCAGTTCACCAATATCTGGAACGACTTCCTGTTCGGTGCCTCCTTCTCCGGCGCATCGACGACGCCGATGACGGTGGCGCTCAACAACCTCGTCTCCTCGTCGACC
>NZ_JBVAPC010000026.1:0-772 GCF_055330205.1 Shinella sp. R2-11
CGTCGAGGAGGAGACGAGGTTGTTGAGCGCCACCGTCATCGGCGTCGTCGATGCGCCGGAGAAGGAGGCGCCGAACAGGAAGTCGTTCCAGATATTGGTGAACTGCCAGATGACCGAGACGACGATGATCGGGCCGGAGGATGGCAGCAGGATGCGGTAGAAGATCTGGAAGAAGCTCGCCCCGTCGATCTGCGCCGCGCGCACCAGCTCGGTCGGGAAGTTCTCATAATAGTTGCGGAAGTAGAGCGTCGTGAAGCCGAGACCGTAGACGACATGCACGAGGATCAGCCCCCAGAGCGAGCCGGCCAGCCCGATCATCCCGAGGATGCGTGCCATCGGGATGAGCACGATCTGGAACGGGATGAAGCAGGACAGCAGCAGCAGGCCGAAGAAGACGTTCGAGCCCTTGAACTGCCACTTGGTCAGCACGTAGCCGTTCAGCGCGCCGATGATCGTGGAGATCGCGACGGCCGGCACGACCATCAGGATCGAGTTGATGAAGAAGGGGCGAAGGCCGGTCGGCTGCACGCCGATCTGTGCCGTCGACCAGGCGGAGATCCAGGGCTCGATCGTCCATTCTTTCGGCAGGTTCAGCATGCCGCCCTGGCGGATCTCCTCCAGCGGCTTCAGCGAGTTCACCAGCATCACATAGAGCGGCAGCAGGTAGTAGAACGCGAAGACGATGAGCGCGGTGTAGATGAGGGCGCGCGTCAGGCGGCCGTGCGAGATGATGTTGTCGGGGCTTTGCGCGCTCATCGGCCTTTGCCTCCGA
>NZ_JBVAPC010000027.1:0-674 GCF_055330205.1 Shinella sp. R2-11
ATGGCAAAAGGTAAGTTTGAGCGCAACAAGCCTCACGTAAACATCGGCACGATCGGCCACGTTGACCATGGCAAGACGTCGACGACTGCAGCGATCACGAAGTACTTCGGCGAGTTCAAGGCGTACGACCAGATCGACGCTGCTCCGGAAGAAAAGGCCCGCGGCATCACCATCTCGACGGCGCACGTCGAGTATGAGACGGCGAACCGTCACTATGCGCACGTCGACTGCCCCGGCCACGCCGACTACGTCAAGAACATGATCACTGGCGCTGCCCAGATGGACGGCGCGATCCTCGTCGTCTCGGCTGCCGACGGCCCGATGCCGCAGACCCGCGAGCACATCCTGCTCGCCCGCCAGGTCGGCGTTCCGGCGATCGTCGTGTTCCTCAACAAGGTCGACCAGGTCGACGACGCCGAGCTCCTCGAGCTCGTCGAGCTTGAAGTGCGCGAACTGCTGTCGTCCTACGAATTCCCGGGCGACGACATTCCGATCGTCAAGGGTTCGGCTCTTGCCGCTCTGGAAGACTCGAACAAGGAAATCGGCGAAGACGCGATCCGCGCCCTGATGGCCGCTGTCGACGACTACATCCCGACCCCGGAACGTCCGATCGACCAGCCCTTCCTGATGCCGATCGAAGACGTGTTCTCGATCTCGGGCCGTGGCACGGTTGT
>NZ_JBVAPC010000028.1:0-655 GCF_055330205.1 Shinella sp. R2-11
AACACCGCGTGTGTTTCGGAGAGATTGTAATCAACCCGTGGTCGGAGAAACATATATATATATATATATAGAGAGAGAGAGAGAGAGTAGCCTACGCCCCTGAAGGAGGCTCGGCTCAACAATGCTGACGCATCGCTAGGCAACCGAATTGAGCGCGCAATTGATCTCAATGCAAAAGCAAGGCGCCACAGCTCGATCAATCGATGATGCCGACGCGCCCGACTCGGACGAATCGAATAGGCGAACCGCTGTGGTGATTCCCCTTCGGTTCGAATGAAAAGGGCATCGCCTTAGCCAGGCTGCTGCGCGAAAAACGCTTCACCGCCGTCTTCGGGAACCGCGTTTGCCTGCTTCTTGCCTGATTTGTGGCGGGTCGCGGGGCGATCAGGCGCCAGCTAAGTGCCCGCTTCATAAGGTGTTTTGTTAAGAATCCATAAACTTTTATCGACCCGGCCTGCCATTTTGTGTCCTTTGCGCAACAGCGCGGGGCGAAGGCTGGCGCAAACCCCCTCTCGTTTCAGTTTGGTGATTGCTTACGGAAACGCGTCTTGTATTTTCAGCTTCGGAAGCAGGGGCGGTTGTTCGTCCGCTTCCTGAACTTGGGGATGGGGCAGGGAACGCTGTCCTTCAGCAAAAAACCCAGACCCGTTTGAAA
>NZ_JBVAPC010000029.1:0-590 GCF_055330205.1 Shinella sp. R2-11
GCCAGCACCTTGGCCATCGGCCGGTGCACGCGGCCGTGGAAATCGACGCCGATGCCGATATGCGGGCCGATGGCCTCGCGGATGATGGCGATGGTCTCCACCGCCTTCTCCACCTTCTCCCAGGTGTCGACGATCTGCATTTCCTCGCAGCCGTTGAGCTTGATCGCCTTGAAACCACGGGCGACGACCTCGCGGGCATTGTTGGCGACGTCGGAGGGACGGTCGCCGCCGATCCAGCTATAGACCTTGATCCGGTCGCGCACCTGGCCGCCGAGCAGGGCATGGATCGGCTGGCCATAGGCCTTGCCCTTGATGTCCCAGAGCGCCTGGTCGATGCCGGCGAGCGCCGACATGTGCACGGCGCCGCCGCGATAGAAGCCGCCGCGATACATGACCTGCCAGTGATCCTCGATCAGCAGCGGGTCCTTGCCGATGAGATAGTCGGAAAGCTCCTGCACCGCCGCTTCCACCGTCAGCGCGCGGCCCTCAACCACCGGCTCGCCCCAGCCGACGATGCCCTCGTCCGTCTCGATCTTCAGGAAAAGCCACCGCGGCGGCACGATATAGGTCGTCAGCTTCGTGATCTTCAT
>NZ_JBVAPC010000030.1:0-557 GCF_055330205.1 Shinella sp. R2-11
GCCCCCGCAACCAGACCAATGCAAAAAGCCCCGATGACAGAAATGTCTCGGGGCTTTTGGCGTTTCTGCTCGCCGAAACCGCAGCATGCCCCATCGATCATAACGGGCCTCAACATCTGAGCCGTCCAGCCGCGCGTCTCCTCATTACCAAGTTGCTCGTGGGGCAGCGATCTCTTCGTAGTAATAACTGGCGAGGTTGAGGGTGGATGGAGATGGGCTGCGGAGGAACGAGCGGTGAAATCAATGACCCCATTGGCCGGCGCGGATATCGCGTGCTTGCGGCGGCATCAACCGAAACCGACCGCTCTCCTGCTCCTTCGGCATTCCGACGATTGCACGACCTGTTTGTCTACGAAGCTGATTCAGATGACCTGCCGCTGGCGCCGCTGAACAGGAACCGACCGAGACCGAGACTGGTTGACCTTCAAGCGTGGCACTGAGCGGCTGGTACGCCGCCAAAGCGGCCCAACGGGGCCTCCGGTCTACATGTTCACTTTGCCGCACGTGGGTGGCTACAGGATGCCGCGTTCCGCTTGTGCGGCCTGCAATTGACGATA
>NZ_JBVAPC010000031.1:0-468 GCF_055330205.1 Shinella sp. R2-11
GTAATCCTCTTGTCAGGAACCGCTCGCCGCTCGCAAGCCCGCATTCACCCGTTCGACCTCGACGGTGATGTGGGAAAGTTCGTGTATTTCCGCCAGGCGGGCCTTATAGTCCGATGGTGCCGCGGGATCGCTCGACACCAGCGAGATGATGGCCGCATGGTGCCCCGGCCCGACCTGCCATACGTGCAGGTCGGCGATCCGGTCGGTGTCGGTCTCGAGCGCCTCTCTGATTTCTCCCGGCAGATCCTCGTCATCGGGAATCCGGTCCAGCAGGACGGACCCGGAATCCCGGATCAGACCCCAGGACCAGCGTGCAATGACAAGTGCGCCGACGACGCCCATGACGGGATCGGCCCAGAGCCAACCATAACTACGCCCCGCCAATAGCGCCACGATGGCAAGGATCGAGGTCAGGGCATCCGCCAGGACATGCAGATAGGCAGCATGGAGGTTGTTGTCGCGCGCATG
>NZ_JBVAPC010000032.1:0-401 GCF_055330205.1 Shinella sp. R2-11
CCATGGTGGCTGTGGTCATGACCGTGATGGGTGTGATGGTGCCCATGCCCATGATGATGGTGGGAGTGATCGTCACGCAGCAGCCACGCGCAAACAAGATTGACGCAGAGGCCGGCCACCGCGACGGCGATCGCCTGCTCGAAGCTGATCTCGACGGGATTGGCCAGCCGCATCAAGCTCTCCCAGCCGATGAGCAGCGCGATCAGGGCAAGGACGATGGCGCTGGCGAAGCCGCCGAGATCGCCGAGCTTGCCGGTGCCAAAGGTGAAGCGGCGATCATCGGCGTGGCGGCGGGCATAGAGGTAGGTCAGCGCGGTGATCAGCATCGCCCCGGCATGCGTGGACATGTGCCAGCCATCGGCTACCAGCGCCATCGAGCCGTAGATCGTGCCCGCGGAGAT
>NZ_JBVAPC010000033.1:0-314 GCF_055330205.1 Shinella sp. R2-11
GAGGGCGGCAATGCCGCCATCGAGACCATCTCGGCCGCAGCGAACCCGGGCCTCTCGACGCATGTCAAGGACGCGCTGTCCTCGTCCGACCGTCCGGAGCTGACGTCCGCGAAGATCATCATCTCGGGCGGGCGCGCGCTCGGCTCGTCGGAGAAGTTCCAGGAGGTGATCCTTCCTGTGGCCGACAAGCTCGGTGCGGCCGTCGGTGCGTCCCGCGCGGCGGTCGATGCGGGCTATGCGCCGAACGACTGGCAGGTCGGGCAGACGGGCAAGGTGGTCGCGCCGCAGCTCTACATTGCCTGCGGCATCTCGGG
>NZ_JBVAPC010000034.1:0-256 GCF_055330205.1 Shinella sp. R2-11
ATTCGGCTCGCCCGCGGAAATCTACAACAATCCGGCCAACACCTTCGTCGCCGACTTCATGGGCTCGCCCGCGATGAACCTTCTCACGGCAAGGGTCGAGAACAACGGCGCGGGCGTCGCCGTCTCGCTCGCCCGCCATCAGGCCGAGCCGCTGGTGCTCCCGGTGCCGAACGCGCCGGGCGGCCTTTCGGCCTATGGCGGCAAGGACGTGATCTTCGGCATCCGCCCGGAGGCCCTGACCGACCCGGACGGCGCC
>NZ_JBVAPC010000035.1:0-256 GCF_055330205.1 Shinella sp. R2-11
CGCGCCGTCCGGGTCGGTCAGGGCCTCCGGGCGGATGCCGAAGATGATCTCCTTGCCGCCATAGGCCGAAAGGCTGCCCGGCGCATTCGGCACCGGGAGCACCAGCGGCTCGGCCTGATGGCGGGCGAGCGAGACGGCGACGCCCGCGCCGTTGTTCTCGACCCTTGCCGTGAGGAGGTTCATCGCGGGCGAGCCCATGAAGTCGGCGACGAAGGTGTTGGCCGGATTGTTGTAGATCTCCGCGGGCGTGCCGAAC
>NZ_JBVAPC010000036.1:0-245 GCF_055330205.1 Shinella sp. R2-11
CCGAGTTCATCGCGACCGAACGAGGTCTGGAAGCGAACGAAGCCGCCGATCTTGAGGCAGGTTTCGGTGCCCGGGATGTAGAAGAAGCCGGTGCCGAAGGCGTCGCAAACGCGAACGTATTCCATGGGCTCAGGCTCGGCAGCAACGATGGCGTCGGCGGCCTGTGCGCCGGAAACTGCTGCGAGAGCCGCAGCGGAGCCGATGAGAAGGCTCTTGATGTTCATTTCTGACCTCCAGTCAAAAAG
>NZ_JBVAPC010000037.1:0-227 GCF_055330205.1 Shinella sp. R2-11
TCGATCTCGATATTGATGTCCTTGAGGATTTCGAGCGCGCCGTAGGACTTGCGCAGGTTGCTGATCTTGAGGAACGACGTATTCGTGGAAGACATGGGGCGTTATCCTTTCACGGCGCCGGACATCAGGCCGCGCACGAAATAGCGTCCGGAGACGATGTAGACGATGAGGGTGGGCAGCGCCGCGAGGATCGCGCCCGCGAAATGCACGTTGTATTCCTTCACGCC
>NZ_JBVAPC010000038.1:0-224 GCF_055330205.1 Shinella sp. R2-11
CTTGAGAACACCATGCATCTGTGGGGCTGGGAGAGCTTTGCCTTCAACTGGATCAAGGACCGCAACTACGCCATCTACTGCGTGGTCATCGCCGCCGTCTGGCAGTCCTCCGGCTTCGTCATGGCCATGTTCCTCGCCGGCCTTCGCGGCGTCGACAACGAGATCATCAAGGCCGCGCAGATCGACGGGGCCTCCACCTCGACCATCTACCGCCGCATCATCAT
>NZ_JBVAPC010000039.1:0-214 GCF_055330205.1 Shinella sp. R2-11
GTCGATGTAGAAGCTCTGGCCACGACGACCGTAGGCGAGCGGGTCACCGCCTGCATCGCTGTAAGCAGCGTTCACATCACCGGAAGCGGCTTCGATGTTGATGTAGCTGCGCAGCGTGCCGAGTTCGGTGTCCGTGCGGGCATCGAAGTTGATGTCGACGAGCGTGTGCGCATCCCAGTCCGAACGGTCGTTGTCTTTGCCCTGGAACATGTCG
>NZ_JBVAPC010000040.1:0-202 GCF_055330205.1 Shinella sp. R2-11
TAGCGCCTTCCAAGGTCAGGACAACGATCGTTCGGACTGGGATGCGCACACGCTCGTCGACATCAACTTCGACGCCCGCACGGACACCGAGCTCGGCACGCTGCGTAGCTACATCAATATCGAAGCTGCTTCCGGTAGCTCGAACGTATCCGACATCGATGATGAAATCGTTGGCCGTAGCGGCAAGAGCTTCTTCATCGAT